>CACWLF010000068.1 GCA_902761645.1 uncultured Aeromonadales bacterium
TGTGGACATTGTGTAAGACATTGAGTTACGTAACATCGTAGCCAACGCAGTAGTGGTTGAAGCAGGAAGCTCCGACTTCTATAAGTCGGAGTAGTTCACTGGTTAAATTTTATGCTGTAGCGTTTAATTTTATATTAAACAATACTTTAACTGTGATAAAAGTGACAGTCTAAATTTTCTGTTTGTGTTATTAATAATCGTAAACTATTTATAGTGTTCTATTTTTTTGATAATAAAAAATCGAATCAGATCGGAGTTATTTTATTCTGCATAACTGAATCGGTTTCTATGGTTAATGTTTTTTTATTAGCAAGAGTAGCAGTGCCATAGTATAAAAATGTGGTTAAAAATCGGGGTAAATATGAAAATTAGCAAGCTATCATATATTCTCACAGTTCTTGTTTTTGGTTTTTCTCAGTCTGTGTATGCGGTAGCTCAAAATAATAAAACAAAAAAAACAGCCACAGCGACTCCTTCGCTCTATTATTCCGGAACCTCCAACGGCTGGGATTTTGAAAAAATGGATTTTGATATGGAGAACGGTCAGTGGAATATCAAAACCAATTTTACAGGGCAGGGGGACGGCAAGGGACCTCAGCGCTTCAGAATCTTTACTCAGCCCAATAACAAAGGGAAAAGTTACGGCAGCAACGGCAGTCAGGAATTGTGCGACAATGTGAAAAAATGTCTGGATGTAGTTGTTCCTGAAGTGGGCAATTATACTTTGTCAATTAAAGAAGCCGATATGAGCTGGTCTCTGACAAAGATAGAAAAGGCTCCAGCCAAACATCTGCCGGCATTGTATTATGCAGGTACCACAAATAAGTGGACGCATGATCCGATGACCTTTGATCCTGAGACAGGTGAATGGAAGATTACTTTGCAGCTTACAGGAGAGGGGGATGAACACGGTCCGCAGAGATTCAAGGTTACCACAACTCCCGACTGGAACGGAGATGTATACGGCAGTGACGGACTGGAGGATTTGTGTCCTATTCAGGGCGTCTGCAATGATGTCTGGATCAGTGAGGTAGGTACATATGAACTTGCGATAAAAGAGTCCAATATGCACTGGTCTCTTTCAAAAGCTCAGGTTCAGCATTCCATCCTGGAACATTTATATTTCACGGGAACGACCAACAAGTGGACACATTCGCCTATGTCCTATGACAGCAGCAGCGGTTCATGGAAAATTATTCTTAAACTGAACGGCGTAGGCGACAGCAGCGGACCGCAGCGTTTCAAGGTTACAACGACACCGGACTGGAACGGCCGCGTATTCGGATCGGATGGAAGAAAGGAATTGTGTTCCGTAAAAAGTGTATGCAATGATGTGATTACCGATGCTGTAGGAACATATGAACTGTCGATAGATGAATCAACCATGGCATGGAGTCTTAATAAACTCAAAGGACCGGCTCCTCAGTTTACATCTCTTTATTATACAGGAACATCAAACCGCTGGGATTTTTATCCGATGGATTTCGATTCCAATACCGGAAACTGGCGCATTGTTCTGTATTTGACCGGAAAAGGCGACAAAAACGGAAAACAGCGTTTCAGACTGACTACAAGACCTATAACGCAGGTTGAAAGTTACGGTTCGAACGGCAGTGATGCCCTGTGCAACACCGAGGGCTGCAAGGATGTTGAGATTGAGGGGGTAGGAACTTATATTCTCTCTGTTAATGACAAGACAAAACTCTGGTCGGTTACAAGAGCTTCGGAACAGATTTCCCAGCTGGGAAGTTTATTTTATGCCGGAACATCTAACAAGTGGCATCATGAACCTATGATTTTTGATAAGAAGACCGGAGAGTGGCGTATTCTTGTTAATTTAAACGGAATGGGCGATGACATGGGATTCCAAAGATTCAAGGTTACCACCAGTCCCGACTGGGATGGTGATGTGTATGGTTCTGACGGAAGAGCTGAACTGTGTGCATTGCAGAGTGCGTGTGGCGATGTGCTGATTACTGAAGCCGGTACATACTTCCTGATTGTTGATGAGCCTACCATGCGATGGCGTCTGGAACGCTCGGAAAAACAGATTCCGCAGCATAAACAGATGATGTACAACGGAACTACCAATGCGTGGTCTTATGATCAGATGTACTTTAATGAGGAAACCGGTGACTGGCAGATTATGATTAATTTTAACGGTGGCGGAGACGAGGCTGGTCCTCAGCGCTTCCGGATTGCAACAAAAATAGATGAGATAACTCCTCCGGAATTATTCGGAAATTCATTCGGCCGTCCAGAGCAACTCTGTCCGAGTTCTGTAGTATGCACTGATATTGAATTTACGGAAATTGGAAAATATCTGCTGCAGGTAAGTGATGCAACAATGACATGGAAACTTACTAAGCAGAAGGAATCCAATGTTGCACCGATAGCAGATTTTAATGTTTCGAGGGATGAACTGAAGGTTACTTTTACCAATGCAAGCTCGGATCCTGACAATAATCAGTTGATTTATCAGTGGAACTTCGGTGACGGAACAAGTTCCAGTCAGCCGAATGTTGTTCATGAATATGCAAGCGACGGAACTTATACGGTTACTCTTACTGTATTTGACGGTGAACTGGAGTCTTCAGCCACTCAGGATGTTGAAGTACAATCCGGTCAGAATCTTGATTCAAATGCTTTTCAATCAAATTATGACAGACTTTATTATGTTGGTACATCAAACGGATGGAAACATCAGGAAATGAAGTATGATAAAAAGCTGGTTGCATGGACGATTGATCTTGAACTGACAGGCAGTGGTGATGAAAATGGACCGCAGCGATTCAAAGTTACTTCGACACCAGACTGGATGGGGCATATCTGGGGAACTGCCGGAGGTATAAGATTATGCGACAATGAAAGCGTCTGCGAGGATGTATTTATGACTGAAATAGGAAAGTACCAGCTGCAGGTGAGCTCTGTAGATATGTCATGGAAACTTGTTCCTTTGGAGTAAAGTATTCTCCTTGAATAACCCGATTGATAAAAAATCGCTGTGGAAAACAGCGATTTTTTTTCTTAATCTAACGGTTTAGGATAAAGACATCCAAGTACCGCCTGTCTTGAAGCTCCTGTTACTGCAGGAATATTTCCAGGTTTTCTTTCAACAAATTGTTTGGCAAGCCATGCAAATGCTATTGCTTCAACGAAATCAGGATCTACGCCGAGTTTATCGGTACCTGCAAAGACTGAGCAATTAGGAAGAAGCTGTTGCAGATCCTCCATAAGCAAGGAGTTTCGCAGACCGCCTCCGCATATGTATGTTTCAAAATTACGGCCGCCTGCAATTTTGCCGATTTGATCTGCAATGGTCACAGCGGTATATCTTGTTAATGTGCGCTGCAGATCCTCCCCGGATATAACCATATCTTCCACTAATCCTTGAACCCAGCTGTACGTGAAAGTCTCTCTGCCTGTACTCTTTGGATGTTGCATGGCAAGATACGGATGAGATAACAGACGTGAAAGAAGCTCGTCGTTTATATATCCGGCTTGGGCATGTTCACCGTTATGATCGTAATTCTGCTGCCAGAAAAATCTGCAGTTATGGTCTAGTAATGTATTGCCGGGACCGGTATCGAAGCCGAATGTTTTATTGTTTAAGCCGTCGAGTACAGTAATGTTGGAGATCCCGCCGATATTAACTATAAATCTCAATTCGTTTTCTTTTCCGAATACACACCGGTGAAATGCCGGCACAAGAGGTGCACCCTGACCGCCGCAGGCAAGGTCCATTGCTCTGAAATCACCGATGGTATCAATATCGGTTAATGCTGCAAGAAGCGCGTTGTTACCGATCTGGATGGAAAAGTGACGTTCGGGACGATGTCGTATTGTCTGACCGTGATTTCCGATTGCAATAATCATGGATTTATCAGTTTTGCTCGTTTCCAGCAGGTCGTTAACAGCGCTGGCATAGGCGCAGGCCAGTTCATTTGCAATGTCTCCGACTCTTTCGATTTCATCGTTACCAGTCATGCAGAGAGGATGCAGTTTATTCTCCAGCCCCTTAGGCCAGTTATATTCTCCGGTTGCGATCACTTTCGGATGAGTACCTCTGAAATCGACAATGGCGGTATCAATTCCGTCCATACTTGTACCTGACATTATTCCTATATAGTATTTAGGTTTGTTATCCATAATAGATCCGTGTTTTATTCAATAAATTTAAAAACTAATTTCTGATTATGATATAATAGACCACAATTTTTTATTTTAATACAATTTTTTGAATGGAGATTTATTCACCGATGACTTCTTTTGATGAAGCTTTAGCCGAAATAAAACGTGGTGCAGATGAAATTCTAGTGGAAGAAGAACTGATTGAGAAATTAAAGTCTGGTCGACCTCTGAAAATTAAATTAGGAATGGATCCGACAGCACCGGATATTCATTTAGGACATACTGTTATTTTAAATAAACTTCGCACATTCCAGAGTTTAGGTCATGAAGTATATCTGTTAATCGGTGATTTTACTGCTCAGGTTGGAGATCCTACCGGTAAGAACGCTACCAGACCTCCATTGTCATCTGAAAAGATTAAGGAAAATGCCAAAACCTATGCAGATCAGGCATTTAAAATTCTGGATCCTGCTAAAACTCACATTGTATACAATTCAGAATGGCTGGAAAAACTTGGTGCCAGCGGAATGATCAAGTTGGCTGCAAAACAGACAGTGGCAAGAATGCTGGAACGAGATGATTTCAAAAAGCGCTACGCCGGCGGTACTCCTATTGCAATTCATGAATTTATATATCCTTTGCTTCAAGCCTATGATTCAGTTGCGCTTAATATTGATGTTGAATTAGGCGGTTCAGATCAGAAGTTTAACCTTCTGATGGGAAGGGAACTGCAGAAGGAAATGGGGCAGAAACCTCAGTGCACTTTGACTATGCCTCTGCTGGTCGGTTTGGACGGTGTAAAGAAAATGTCAAAGTCTGCAGGAAACTACATCGGTATCCATGAAGCTCCGGATGAAATGTTCGGAAAAATCATGTCCATCAGCGATGATATGATGTGGAATTATTATGAATTACTGTCAGCACGTTCACTGAAGGAAATCGAACAGTTCAAGGATGATGTAAAAAATAACGGCAGAAATCCGAGAGATATTAAAATCCTGCTTGCTAAAGAGATTATTGCCCGCTATCATAGTACGGAAGCTGCAGATCAGGCTGAACAGAATTTTATTAATCGTTTTTCCAAGAATGCGGTTCCAACGGATATCGCGGAAGTTTCTGTACATCTGGAAAGCGGAGAGTCAATTCAGGTTGCCAATATGCTTAAGGATGCAGGCATGGTCGCAACAACATCCGAAGCTATTCGCATGATTAAACAGAATGCTGTTAAATGCGACGGTAATGTTGTTACAGATTCCAAGCTTGCCGTGAATAAAGGCACTAAAGCTGTTTGGCAGATTGGAAAGCGCAAGTTTGCAAAAATTTCTGTAGATTAAAAGTTTTTGTCCCCGTAGCTCAGTTGGATAGAGCGTTTGCCTCCTAAGCGAAAGGTCGACGGTTCAATTCCGCCCGGGGACGCCACCGATTAGTGATAGTAACCTCTGATATTTCCATGGAAATTTCAGAGGTTTTGTGTGCTCGGCATGTGCACAATCTATAGGGTGAAAATCCCGAACTCAGCATCTAGCGGCAAGAGTTAGCGAATCGCAAGGTGGTCGCAGTAATGTGATAGCTGAAAGAAGCGATAGTAAAACTTCGTACTGACGAACAGAAATCATCTCAGGCGGGTATGGTGGATAAGTGTGCAAAGCAACATGAAGTCCAATAGCTAGACGGAACCATAAACGTAAAGATGGCAGAGATGAAGTGAAAGAGTGTGTACTTACCCGAGGAGATCCTACTAGCCGAAAGGTAGTAACAACGAATAGTAGGAAGTCAGCAGAGGTCGTAGTAGCAAGGAGTATTTGTGAAGGACCGAACAAAACAAGTGTGAAAATTTAGAGGAACGCAATCTTGAGCACTGAAAACAAGGCATAAGACAGAAGCGAAGGCCGACCAAGATGGGAGAGTAGCGGAGAGCGTGATGGTACCGGAGGGGGAATGTGATGAGAGCAGTGATATAAGGAAATGAGTAACATGAACGAAAGCAAGCCGATAACTTTGGAGAGAATACTCGATAGGGATGTGCTGTTGGAAGCATATAAAAGAGTGCGAGCCAACAAAGGAAGTTCGGGAATAGACGGTATGAAGACCGAGGAACTCCTGGACTATATCCGAAACCACCCAAAAGAAATCTCAGAATCGGTACGCAATGGGAAGTATAGACCAAACCCGATAATGAGGGTCTACATTCCAAAAGACAATGGGGAGAAGAGACCGCTGGGGATACCAACGGTAAAAGACCGGTTTGTTCAGCAGGCAATAGCCTTAGTGTTGTCAGAGGAATATGAAAAAGTATTTTCTGATAACAGTTTTGGATTTCGTCCGGGACGCGGTTGCCACGATGCAATAAACCGAGCGTTAAAGTACGTAAATGAAGGGTTTGAATGGGTCATTGACTTAGATTTGAGCAAATTCTTTGATACGGTAAATCATAGTAAGTTACTGCAACTTCTGTCGGACAAGATAGAGAATGGCAGAGTGATATCATTGATACATCGTTTTCTGAGAGCTTCGATTTGTGAAAACGGTAAAATTGGCAAGAAAAATACAATCGGCACCCCGCAAGGCGGAGTCATAAGTCCGGTACTTGCAAATATACTGCTTAATGAGTTGGATCAACTGCTTGACTCTAGGGGAATAAGGTTTGTCAGATATGCGGATGACATGGTGATACTATGCGGAAGCAAAAAGGCGGCAGAAAGAATTCTCACAAATGTAACAAAGTTTGTTGAGGAAAAATTATTCCTAAAGGTGAACACAGAAAAGACCAAGATTTTACAGGCTTGTGAGGAGTCTCAATTTCTCGGATTTGCTTTTACAAAGAAGGTGAAAGCAAGGAAGAAGAAGGAGTGTCCCACGCAAAGATTCTTCGCAGTTGTCCATAAGAAAAAGGACAGGAGAGCCAAAGGAGGGGTGGAGATCGTCAAACGAAAACTGCTGTTAAAAATACGTGGCTGGAGCAACTACTTCAAGGGTGCAATACCCGAGATGTGGAAACGAGATACAGACACCTGGATACGCAGAAGAATCAGACAACTTCTGTGGAAACAGTGGAAGAAGCCGGGAAAACGCCTTGAGGAGTTTAACAAGCGTCTAAACAAACCAACCAGTGTATCCTAACCTACGATGGGGTGAGGGTTTCTTTGTTTTGAACCGCCGAATACGGTTCCGTACGTTCGGTGGTGTGGGAGGCGTGGTTAAACCCGCCTACCCGATTCAGTTTTTTCCGATATCCTCTCTATATAAACAGTCGGAAAATGGTGACTTCTGCAATTTTTTTTCAAAAACTTTTAATTTATAATTGTAAATGAATATTGTCTTTTTAAAGGTTGAGTTTTATTGATGTATTTACGAGATTTATTGGCATATGATGATTTTGTTGTTCAATGCCACGATTTGCCTGATGCAGATTCTATTGCTGCCGCTTATGCGTTATATGCATATTTTAAAAGTAACGGAAAGAAGGTAACACTTGTTTACAGCGGTAGTATGGAAATTTCCAGAGTGAATGTGAAGTTAATGATCGAAAAATTAGAAATACCTTTAAACTATGTCGCTCCGGATTTTGAATGCCCGGAAATGTTGATCACAGTAGGTTGCCAGTACGGGGCAGATAATGTAACCAGACTCAGGGCCCGGGAAATAGCAATAATTGACAATCACTACGGTTTTCCTCCTTCAAGTGTTAAGTATTCTCATATCAAAAATTCCTTTGGCAGCTGCTCTGCTCTGGTATATCAGATGCTGCTTTCCGAAATTGTTACCAACAGGCAGGATCAGGTTTTATCTGTAACCAAGGATATGAGTGTAGCCACCGCTCTGTATTATGGCGTTTACATGGCAACCAATGAATTTTCGGATATTATCCATTCGGCGGATGCTGATGTTCGAGATGAACTGGAATATGACAAGGAACTGTTTACAGGTCTGCAGTATTCAACTTTGTCTATTGATGAATTAAAAATTGTCGGAGAAGCTCTTGCGAACTACCATTATGATCAGAATTCCAGATTTGCGGTAGTGTATGTAAAAGCATGTGATCCGTCAGTGCTGGGATTTGTATCCGATATTATCTGCAGAGTAAACAGTATTGACTGCTGTGTGGTTTATGCTGATTTGGGATATTTTTATAAATTATCTATAAGAACTTCAAGCCGCGAAATAAAATCTGGAGAACTTATAGATTTTATTACAGTAAAAATCGGTGAAGGCGGTGGAAAGGACAAAAAGGCAGGAGGCATCATCTATAAGGAAAAATACGAAAATAATTATCCTGGTTTGAATATAGAAAAATATTTCATGGATAAATTTTCGGAATTTAAGAACAGCTGTGATTGCATTGATGCAAAGAATTATGATTTTGATTTGCATAAGGAACAATTCAGCAAGTATACCAAGATGTCTTTTGTTTTAGGATATGTAAAAACTACTGATTTGATTGAAAATTCAGCAGAGCTGATTTTAAGAACCTATGAGGGAAATGTTAAGGTTGTTGCTTCACCGAATGTTTATATCATGGTTGGAATCAACGGTGAGGTGTATCCTATAGCCAGAGAAACTTTTGATGTCAGCTATAAGGAATGTGAAGCTCCGTTTGATTTTGCCTATGACTATGAACCGAGAGTTTATAACGGTGTTACCGGTCAGATGAGATTGCTGAAATCATTTATAAGACCGTGCAGGACTCTGGCGAGATTATCAATCTGGGCGAAAGAAATAACAAAACCTACTAAACTCTTTCCAAAAAACTGGGATTATGAAAATTACATGTTTGGACTGGAAGGAGATTATCTGGTTGCCCGTATGGATGATCGCAAGGATTTGTACATAGTAAAAAGAAATATTTTTGCCAGAACCTACAAAAAGGCGCAGGAAAAGGTTTTGCCACAGTTTAACAAATAGTCTGTCTGATAAAACCGCTTTTGTGACCGAATAAAGAGTTATCTGAAAGATCCTTTAACAGTAAAAAGATAAAAGCCGGCGGTTTCTGCGGCCGGCTTAGTGAAAACGGTGCTGAAATTTACGTTATCCGGATTAATCCGCTTCCCAGCAGTCATTTTGAAGCATTGCACTGAAGGTTGATTGAGGAATATTGTCTTTTGTTATCAGAATATGGGTATTATCAGCTTTTTTATAATACTTGACGATAATGTTGAAATCCTGGGTTTCATAACTAACAAAATAATCAAATTTAGGATTTGAGTACATCTTTTCAGGTACATCTTTTTTAGAATACAAACTCCAAATTTCTGATAATTTCATAATACTACCTCTAACTATGAATTTTAATAAGTGAAATGAACACTTACAGCAATTAACTTTTGTGTGCTTTTATAGATCTTTTATCTTAAATTGTCAAGTTTGATAAATATGATGCTAAATATTTGATGAATAAAGGTTAAAAATTAAATTATGAATATTGAAAAGTTGAATAAATATCAAGGGGTTGTTGATCTTCACACTCATACGGTTGCAAGTTCACATGCATACAGTACCATTTATGAATATATAAATATGGCTGCAGATAAGGGAGTAAAACTTATCGGATGTTCGGATCATGGAACGGAATTATCTGACGGCGCATTTCATAAGTGGCATTTTCTTAATTTAAAATGTGTTCCTTCATACTGTGAAGGCGTAATTATTCTGAAAGGAATTGAGGCCAATATCAGGGAGGACGGTTCTACAGACTGTAATGACTCTTTCCTGGATGTCCTGGATTATGTAATGGCCGGTTTTCATGCTCCTGTATGCTGTGGAAATAATGACGTGCAAAGAAACACAAAACTGCTGAAAAAGGTAATCTGCAGCGGTACTGTAGATATAATATCCCATCCTGCCAACTGCAGATATCCTATTGATATTGAAGAGATTGTGAAGGATTCATTAAAGCATAATGTTGCATTGGAGATTAATTCAAGTGCATATTCACGTACCGGGGAGAATAATGAAAATATGGCTGTTGATCTGATCAGATGTGCAAAATCATATAATGCGCCGCTTATTATAGGTTCGGATGCGCATATCTGTTACGGACTTGCCGAATTTGAACTGGCTTGCAGATTATTTGAAAAGGCGGAATGTCCGTTAAGTTATGCTTTGAATGACAGTCCGAAGAAACTTCTTGAGTTTCTGATTTCTAGAAATCACAGTAAACTTGATGATTTACTGCAGTACTGCGGGTAGTTTATGATACACGGTTTGAAATGAAATCCGCAATTTTGTACAGATCCTGTTTATAAGCCGAATCACAGAAAATGTTTAACTGCTCTTTGGCATGTGTTATTTCTTTAAGAGCATGTTCCCTGCAGTATTCAAAACAGTTGTAGCTTTGAAGAAGATTTTTTACCCATTCAAAATGTTCTCTTCTTGTTTCTGTACTGCTCTGTTCGTCTGTAAGCAGCCCTTTCACTGCCTGGATTTCTTCTTTCTTTCCCACGGAAAAAAATCTGATTAAAGGCAGGGTCACTTTACCTTCGCAAAAATCATCTCCCGCCTGTTTTCCCATGGTTTCACTGGTAGAAGTGTAGTCGATCACATCATCAATGATTTGAAATGCATTACCGATATGATATCCGAAAGATTTACAGGCAGCAGTCACCGGATGGTTGTTTTGATATTTCACAAGAGGAGCTAGAACACATGCAAGTTCAATAAGTTTTCCTGTCTTTGCATAAATAATCTGATAGTAGCTTTCTTCAGAAATTTCTGTGCTGTGACTTTCAACAAGCTGCTTGATTTCTCCTTCAGACATGACTTTTACGGTTTCAACGAAATTATCAACCAGCGACAGTGTCAAACTGTCGGAACTGTCTTTTAGCAGAATTTTAATGGCTTTGGCGAAAAGATAGTCTCCAAACAGGACGCTTACAGCGTTTCCATAAGTGGCATTTATTGTAGGGTTGCCGCGACGCAGCTTTGATTCATCCACTACGTCATCATGTGCCAGTGTGGCGTTGTGGATCAGTTCAATTGCACAGGCATACTGAAGATGGCGAGGATCATACCCGATAATCTGGGCGAGGGTTAAAAGCAGCAATGGTCTTAATCTTTTACCGGATTTTTTAAACTGATATTCAAAAATTTCGTTTACTGCCAGGGTATCCGAGCGATCTGAACCGCGCAGCGCAGTTTCAAATTCTTGCATCAGCTCTTGCAGTTTCGGATTTATAAAAGAAAACATTTAAAAATTCCACAGAAGAACGTATAAGTTCTATTTAATTGTTAAAAGAAAAGATCTCCACTTATGCTTACAATTATAAAACTTTTGCATATAAAAATAAAATTTTAATCGGTTTGCACGGTCTGTGTATGTTTTGATTTGAATAGTAAATAATCAAATTTAATTAAATCGAATTTTTAGTAATATATTGATAATTTATTGTTTTTCGTGAAAGATTTAATAAAAAACCAATAAGTTATCAAACTTATTGGTTTTAAAATCAGAAAAAATTAATTAATGACCGCTTTATAGCCATTTATATTTTTTACTTTCATAGGCAATTATTGCATCTTCGTGCTGCAGAGTTAAACCGATATTGTCCAACCCGTTCATTATGCAATAACGTCTGAATTCATCCAGCTCAAATTTGAAACGCAGATCGTTAACTCTTACTTCCAGATTTTCCAGATCAACTGTAACAGTCTGTCCTTCGTTGGCTTCAACAACCTTGAAGATCTGATCTACTTCATCTTCGGTAAGTTTTACAAGCAAAAGACCGTTATTCAGCGAATTGTTGTAAAAAATATCGGCAAAACTAGGTGCAATGATAGCTCTGAAACCATAATCAGCCAAAGCCCATGGAGCATGCTCACGGCTTGAACCGTTACCGAAGTTTTCTCGGGCAAGCAGAATTGAAGCCCCTTTGTAGCGTGGAAAGTTTAATACAAAATCAGGGTTTTCCCTGGTTCCTTCTTCATCAAGATATCTCCAGTCATTAAAGGCATGCTTACCAAAGCCGATTTTGGAAACAGCTTTCAGAAACTGTTTTGGAATGATCTGGTCAGTATCAACATTAGCAGCATTTAAAGGAACTGCAATTCCTGTGTGTTGTTTAAATTCCTGCATGAGATTATTCCTTATAAAATTGTTCTGACATCAACGAAGTGTCCGTAAACTGCAGCGGCAGCTGCCATTGCAGGACTTACCAGGTGAGTACGTGAGTCTCTTCCCTGCCGACCTTCAAAGTTTCTGTTTGATGTTGAAGCACAACGCTTTCCTGGAGGAAGTTTATCATCATTCATCGCCAGACACATTGAACATCCTGGAAGACGCCATTCAAATCCGGCTTCAATAAAGATTTTATCAAGACCTTCTTTTTCAGCCTGCGCCTTAACCTGCTGAGAGCCGGGAACCGCCATTGCTCTTTCGATATTTGAAGCAATATGTTTTCCTTTCAGTACCTCGGCAGCCGCACGGAGATCTTCGATTCGACCATTGGTACATGAACCGATGAACACCTCATCCACCTTGACATCTGTTAAACTTGTGTGCGGAGTCAGATTCTGGTATTTCAGGGCCTTTTCACATGATAATTTTTCAACGGGATCTGAAAAATCATCTGGAGCAGGAATCGGCTGATTAACGGAACCGCCCTGGCCTGGATTTGTTCCCCATGTAACCTGTGGCTCGATTGATGAGCCATCGATGGTTACAACTTTATCCCAGACTGCATCTTCATCGGAATAGAGAGTTTTCCAGTATTCCATTGCTTCATCCCAGTCTTTGCCGCTTGGCGCATATGGTCTTCCCTTAACATAATCAAAAGTGGTCTGATCAGGAGCGACCATGCCTACCTTGGCACCCACTTCGATGGCCATATTGCATACGGTCATACGGCCTTCCATGGACATATCCTTGAAAACCTGTCCGCAGAATTCGGCAGCATAACCTGTACCGCCTGCTGTACCAAGTTTGGCCGCTATGGCCAGAATTACATCTTTTGCAGATACGCCCTTCTGTAATTTTCCGGTAACTTCAATTTTAAGATTCTTTAAACGAGCCTGCTTGATGGTTTGAGTTGCAAGCACATGTTCAACTTCTGATGTGCCGACACCAAAAGCCAGTGCGCCGAATGCACCGTGGGTTGCAGTGTGCGAGTCTCCGCATACCAATGTAACTCCGGGAATGGTTGCACCTATTTCAGGACCTATGGTATGGATAATACCCTGCCACTGATGACCTAAGCCAAACAGAGGAACCCCGAATTTTTCGCAGTTTGCCTTCAGAGTCTGCATCTGTATTTTGCCCATTTCATTACAAGCATTGATGTCACTGGACTGGGTTGATACATTATGATCCATTGTGGCCCATGTGCGTTCCGAATGTCTTACCTTTCGATTGTTTTGAGTAAGTCCGTCAAAAGCCTGAGGACTTGTAACCTCATGCATCAGGTGACGATCAATATAAATAATCGGCAGTTCACCCTGTGCTTCAAGCACTATATGAGAGTCATAAAGTTTTTGATACAGTGTCTTTCCCATGATTAAGCCTCAAGAATATTTTTAACTATTACATCGCCCATCTGACTGGTAGACAAAGCCTGTTTGCCTGAATTGCCACCCAGCAGATCTCCGGTTAAATTGCCGTCAACCAGCGCTTTGCTTATAGCCTGTTCAATTGCCTTTGCGGCTTTTTCTTCCTTAAACGAGTAGCGTAGCATTAACGCTGCCGACAAAATCTGCGCAATAGGATTTGCAATGTTTTTTCCTGCAATATCAGGAGCGGAGCCTCCGGCCGGTTCATATAAACCGAAACCCTGTTCATTCAGACTTGCAGAAGGAAGCATACCCATTGAACCGGTGATCATTGCACATTCATCCGACAGAATATCTCCGAAAATATTAGAGCATAATAAAATATCGAATTGTGCTGGATTCTTAACGAGCTGCATGGTTGCGTTGTCTATGTAAAGATTTTCAAGGGTCACTTCAGGATAGTTTTTGGCAACTTCAGCAACAACCTCTCTCCATAAAATTGAACTCTGCAGTACATTTGCCTTATCAATTGAGGTTACCTTTTTCTTGCGGAGCATGGCTGATTCAAAAGCGATTTTGGCAATTCTTTCAATTTCGTATCTGTGATAAACTTCGGTGTCATATGCCTTCTCATCTTTGCCTGAACCTTCGCGTCCTTTAGGTTCTCCGAAGTAGATACCTCCGGTTAATTCTCTGACAACAACCATATCAAAGCCTGTTTTTGAAATATCGGCACGTAAAGGCGACAGATCATTAAGACCCTGATGAATCTGAGCAGGACGTAAATTGCAGAATAATTTGAAGTGTGCTCTCAATGGCAGCAATGCGCCTCTTTCTGGACGTTCCTTTGGAGGTAAATGATCCCATTTAGGACCGCCGACAGAACCGAATAAAATAGCATCAGACTCTTCGCAAGCTTTTAATGTTGAATCAGGAAGAGGGGTGCCGTGATTGTCAATGGCGATACCGCCGACGTCATGGGTTGACAAATCAAAATTAATATCAAATTTCTGACCTACGGCTTTTAATACTTTAATCGCTTCGTTCATAACTTCCGGGCCGATACCGTCACCTGGAAGTACTGCAATTTTATAATTAGCAGTCATTTTGTTTTTCTCCAAATTACAAATTAATTGTTATTAATCTTAGCTTTTTCCTGTTGAATTAAATCTGAGCAGTAAACAGCATTCAATGCGTGAATTAAAGCTCTTGCACCGGCTTCAATAATGTCGGTTGCCAGCCCCATTCCGTGGAATCTGCGCTGGTTATGTTCTATGACAATATCAACCTGACCCAGTGCATCCATTCCTTCACCTTTGCTCTTAATGTCAAATTTAGATATCTTAACCTTGTAGCCGGTCATTCTTTCAATGCACTTGTATACAGCATCAATAGGACCGTTGCCGGTTGCCGCATCGGAAACTACCTGATCATCAATTCTTAGTTTAACACTTGCTGTTGCCAGTACCGATGCTCCGCTCAAGGCACTTACATATTCAAGAGCAAAGTGCTCCTGTTCGCGGTGGATATTGGAGAAGAACAGCAGAGCTTCCAGATCATAATCGAAGATTTGACCTTTTTTATCAGCAAGTTCCAGAAATCTCTTGTAAACATCATCCAGATTGTACTGATCTGCTGTATAGCCGAGCAGTTCCAGACGATGTTTGATTACATGACGTCCTGAACGTGCGGTCATATTAAGATTGTTGCTGTTGTAACCGACGCTTTCCGGAGTAATGATTTCATATGTATTCTTGTTTTTGAGCACGCCGTCCTGATGGATTCCGGAACTGTGTGAAAATGCGTTTGAACCTACAATAGCCTTGTTAGGCGGAACCGGCATATTGCAGATCTGACTTACCAGCTGACTTGTCTTGGCTATTGCACATGAATTCAGATTGGTATGAAGATCGAGCAGATTTGATCTGGTTTTGATAATCATCGCTATTTCTTCCAGCGCACAGTTACCGGCTCTTTCTCCAAGTCCGTTGATTGTTCCTTCAACCTGACGTGCTCCGTTCTGGAGTGCGGTTATGCTGTTTGCTGTTGCCATACCGAGGTCGTTATGGCAGTGTACGGATATAACAGCCTTATCTATATTCGGTACCCGATCAAACAGTGTTTTGATAATATTGCCGAATTCATAAGGAATGGTGTAGCCCACCGTGTCAGGTATATTGACTGTGGCTGCTCCTGCATCTATGGCTGTTTCAACCATGCGGCAAAGATGATCGATAGGAGTTCTTCCGGCATCCTCGCAGGAAAATTCAACGTCATCGGTAAGATTTCTTGCATAAGCTACGGCTGATCTGGCCATTTCCACGATCTGATCGAAATTCTTATGAAGTTTCGAACTTACATGAATATCCGAGGTAGCCAAAAAAGTATGAATGCGGAACTGATCGGCAACTTTAAGAGCCTCATATGCCGCATCAATATCCTTTGTCAGTGCGCGTGATAGTGCGCAGACACGGCTGTTTTTCACTTGCTTTGCAATTGTTTGTACTGATTCAAAATCACCTCGTGAAGAAATAGGGAAACCTACTTCCATAATATCAATACCAAGCTGCTCAAGTGCAAGTGCTATTTGAAGTTTTTCCCTTACGTTCAAACTGGCCTGCAGAGCCTGCTCTCCGTCCCGAAGAGTGGTATCAAACAAAAATACTCGATCAGACATTATTTCTCCTGTTATCAGATTTAACCCTGAAGTAGCGGATATTTAACTGTAATAAAAAACCCGCGTCATGCGCGGGTTGTTTTATAAATTTCAAATCAAAAAAAGAAAACCACGTTACCCGCACTATTTTTATAGTTACGTAAGGGTAATAAGTTGAGCAGCAGTTCTTTTTTCATCGGTTAAAAATCCTTTTACTATTGACCTAATTTTAGCTTATTTTAGTTACTTTTTACAAGGCTCTGTTACAATAAAAGTACGGATTTCTTTAACAGTTTTTAAGCCTGAACATTCAATTATCAAAAAGTCTTCTCCTTAACGGATTTTCTGATCTTCTGCTGTCTGTTCGTCCTTTTCCATGCGGCACCTATGAGAAATCGGTTAAACCGTTAATGATGCTAAAGACTGTCAGGTGCCGATAATATTCAGATTATGCTGATAAGCTGCTTTGCGGAAAGGATCTGTTTCATTCTGAGTACTTCCAGGACGGCAGAATTGACTTCGTAAATTTATCAGGCATTCAATATCTGAACCGATATGATTTTCAACATAAACTGTTTGTGTTACCGGCTTCCTAAAAGAGGAACAAAAAGTTATTAAAATGTTGATATTCTCAGTGCTTTCTATAGAATAGAAGCAACTTACTAGGAATTACTCTTTTACTTAGTATTTTTCTGTATAAATAAAAAATAATTATAATAATATCAATACTATATTCGGCGGAACACTATGAATAGAACAATTTCCCTATATGCTTTAGTTATCAGTTATAAAAAGGTTCCTGTGGAGATAAGGAAACTTTTTTCATTCAGTAAGGACGAAATCGGAATTTTTCTTGCAAAATTGAAAGAAATTCAAGGTGTAGAGGGGGCTGTTGTTTTAAGTACATGCAACCGGACTGAAGTATATTTTTCATATGATGATTCACGGAGACATATATCGGAAATAATCTGTGATGTGGAGGTCCTGTTTTCATCTTTTAAGGATCTTGCTGTTACCGCCTTAAGAAAATGGGTGCTCTCCTACATGGGCATCGGTGCGGTTAAACATTTGTTCCACGTAACAAGCGGTCTGGATTCCGCCGTTCTCGGAGAAAATGAGATTGTGGCCCAGGTGAAGGAGGCTTATGGTATAACCGTGGAAAACGAATTTGCTGATTTTGTCATTAATACTGTTTTTCAGAAGGGACTTGCCTGCTCCAAAGAAGTTAAATCCTGTGATGAGTTTAAATGCTCCGGACTTTCATATGCCACTTTGATTACTTCTGAAATCGTGCATTTCCAACCGGAATGTAAAAAGGTATTTATACTGGGGGCTTCCGGTGTAATAGGCTCTCAGCTGATTAAAAATCTATGCGGTTACGACAATATCGAAATTATTACCGCAGTGCGCAAGCATCGGTGTCTGTGTGAAAAAAACATCGTTGAGGTTGCATACGCCGATCGCTATACATGGGTTGACTGGGCCGATGTTGTTGTCAGCGTTACCACAAGTCCGCACTATGTACTTACGCAGAATGAAACAAGAGCCTGCATCAAGCAGCAGAAACAACGGCTGTTTATAGATGTTGCCGTCCCAAATGATATAGATCCTCTGGTTCAGGAACTTGATAACATTGAATTGAAAAATATTGATTATTTTAATGAAATAATTGTCAATCATAAGGAAAGAAGAATTTCAGGCATTGCCAAGGCCGAGGAAATCATATCATCTGCCATGGAGGATGTACTGAAAACAGTGATTTTCAGAAATTTTATCCAGAAATGCGAAGATAGCATATTCCGGCATTACAGCGGCAATAAAGAGGTAATGCGTCTTATCTATGATTTTAAGGATAATTCAAGTGCCGAGGAACTGGAAAAAATGGTTGGAGTTCTTGAAAAGATCGCCGCTGGCACACGGAATGTCACTTCCTAGGGCAAGGTAAACATTAGTAAACGATCCATAATAACCTTTAAGGTAATTATGGCTTTTGCTTAGTCTAAGTGATTTCACTGAAAAGTGAATGAACTACGTTATGAGAGAATG
>CACWLF010000069.1 GCA_902761645.1 uncultured Aeromonadales bacterium
ATTCTCTCATAACGTAGTTCATTCACTTTTCAGTGAAATCACTTAGACTAAGCAAAAGCCATAATTACCTTAAAGGTTATTATGGATCGTTTACTAATAATCCGTCCATTAAGCAAATCCGTTCTTCGGATTTATAAATCTTCAAAAATCCCAACAGAGTAAAAACAATCAGTCTCCTGTCATGGTGACAATCGTTTGATAAGGAGGTTTAAGCAGCTGCAGATATCTGCCGTTGGCACAGAAACTCCAGACTTCGGTTTTAGCCTGATCTCCATCGTTTTTCCAGGAAGAAACATCTCTTCCGGATTTCCATGTTAAATTAATCAGCGTATCCCGGATATTATATTCAGCCTGACCCGTCAGTTTTCCGTTCTCGTAAACGAACAGAGCACCGTCATCAAAAACAAATGTAACATGACTGTTAAGCATCCATAAATAAATCGACCATTTTCCTTTCAGGGAACCGCATTGCTCCGATATAAATTTTCCGGAGGAGAAATTTTCATTTCTGGTAAATGTGTGTGTCGCATTGTCCTCAAAAGTAATAGTCATGCTGCTGCCGTTCTGTGCAAGCAGATCCGTTCCTGCATGTCCTGCATACTGTCCGAAGTTTTCATTGAACCTGAGCATGCTGCCGTCCATATGATAGGTACCGCCGCCAACCTGAAGATTGTTGACATAACTGCGATATGAACCGGTATCGAATATAAAGCTGTAAACTACGCCGTTGTCAAGTTCTAGATCCCATTTTCCCTCAGGATTTACAGAGGCAGGCTGAACCGCGGTTCCCTGCATTCCTGAGCCGCCGTTGAAGAAATCGTTGTGAAAGGTATCCTGTTTTACCAGCACGGTATTGCCGTTATCAATAATCAGATTTCGACCCTCAACGGCAAATGTATGCGATTCAAACTTTCCGTTGGCAAAAAGAGTAAAGGTATTGTCTCTGAGCTGCCATGTTCCGGATGCGGCAAAGCTGTTTGTCCGCATAATAAAGCCGCTTCGGGTAAAAACCAGAATGATGTAGGTGTTTCCGTCCCGTGCCAGCCATGTACCCTGCAGCTGACGATGAGGATCTGCAGAACTGCCTTTATCTGTTCCGTCAGCGATAATGCTGAACGGATCTGCATCCGGTTTTTTAACAGCCGGTTCATTAGGCTCCTCAAAAGAGTTGCTGCTGTAGTCAAAGAAAGGATTTCCAAGCATCGGCGTCATCGGTGTTATATTCATACTGCCGACATTTCCGGAAATTCCGGCGACAAACAAATCACCTGCAGGAGATACATCAGCAGCACATACTGTTCCTGTCAGAATAAATGCAGTCGCAAGACAGCAAAAAAATTTATTTTTCATTTTTAATTTTCCGGGAAAAAACAAGGTAACCTTAAAAATTATTTATCACAATAATTTCCGGTTACCTCTTTCAAAAACACAAATATCAGAAACTCAAAACAGGCAGATTTACTGTCTGGTAAACACCATCTGATTGCCGTTAGGTGCAACAAACATCAGCTGATTTCCCTGAACATATACTTTATGTGTACCTGTCATGCCCTGATTCTGACCTGACAGAATCTGATATCTGAAATCATGGCTGGCAGGATTGAACTCATACCTTCCGGTTTCGATCTGCTGATTGTTCAGTGTGACAATATAATTATTGTTCTGAAGAAGGTAAACCAGCAGACCCTGAGGTGTATTCAAAACCCAGCGGCCGTCAACAGGAGTTGCAGCACCGCCGTTTGCCGGAGGAACAGTTGCCGGATTATTGGGGTCGCCATCCCATGTACCGCCTTTTGGAGCACCGCCGTTGTTTCCACCGTTGCCCCATGCACCGCCGTTGTTACCGCCGTTGCCCCATGCACCGCCGTTGTTACCGCCGTTGCCCCATGCACCGCCGTTGTTGTTTCCGCCGTTGCCCCATGCACCGCCGTTGTTGTTTCCGCCGTTGCCCCATGCACCGCCGTTATTGTTTCCGCCGTTGCCCCATGCACCGCCGTTATTGTTTCCGCCGTTGCCCCATGCACCGCCGTTATTGTTTCCGCCTCCCCATCCGTTATTGTCAGGCATGCCGTTTCCGCCCGGAAGGTTTACTCTGGTAAGAATCATGCCGTCAAGATTAAGCTGGTTGCCCTGCAGTGAAAAATTCCATGTCTGCACCTGACCGTCCTGGACGTGCATTGTAAGTTTGCTGCCTTCAATCGTGAATGTACCGTATTTTGTCGCACCGTTATAATTCAGCCCCATCATATTATTCATGAAGATAATTCCGACTGTGACATCACCGTTGCTGGCCATCCACGATCCCTGCAGCTGCTGTTCATAACCGGTCTTCATCATATAATTTGAAGCGTCGGCGGATGCATTTGGAATCAATTCGGCGGAAGCAATTCCTGCAGAGGAAAAAGCCGCACCCGCAACTGCCAGACTCAATAATATTCTTTTAAAATTTTTCATCCCAACTCCCTTTAATATTGTCGTTTAAAACTTATTGGCGGCATATTAGGAAAATACAGTGTTAAAGTATTTTCATCAGCCATGTAAATGCCAATCTTTTCCCGGGTTCCGTCCGGGAATGTTGCATCAAGCTGACTGCCGTTTACCGAAAATGTACAAATCGTCATACCCTGTCCCCTGCTCAGAAGCTGCATGCTGAAATACGGTGTACCAGGGTAGGATGCTATTGTCATTTTTGCATTGCCCGTGTCTGTGCCGGACAGCCAGTTCCCTGCAATGAAACTGCCGATTCCCGCGGCTGCTTTATTATCGGCCGCCTTTTTACTATTATCAGACGAGTTATCTTTTTTAACTGTTACATCAGTAACAGTATCCGAAACTTTTTTGAGCACTGACACACGTTTCTGCTCACGTGGTACCAGTGTCAGCTGTCTGTGGGCTCTATCATAGTAAAAAGCATACTCGTCAAAAGGCATATTGTTCATTTTTATCAGATCGTTATGAACAGTATATGTTCCCTTTGCCACGAGTTTTTCCTTTATTCTCATATACTCCACTCTGCCGTGATCGAATTTCCAGAGTTCCGTATCTGATCTCCATAACCCGTCAAGAACCTCCGGTTTGTACTGTTCAAGCGGCACGAGCATTGATCTTACACCGTCTCCCTCGCCGACAAGATACCAAACGCGGTTTTCACCGGTTCCGCTCAGGAACGCATACCAGCTTTCCACAGTCTGCCCCGTGCTGTAGTCATTTTTTTCCGGAAGATGCAGTATAATCTCGGGAACACCTTCTACAAATATATTGAAATTTCCATGTGCAATTTCCTGATCATTTGAATCGTTAAGGAACCATGCATTGCGCTTTTTGACACTCTTCAGCGAGAGAATTCTGAAGTTTGGAACAACCATGGTTTCATTGCCAGATGTCGTAAACTGAACCATGGCATATTTTCCAGATATCCCGCCGCCCCAGTTCCTGTAGGTATTTTCAAGAAGTCTGTCCTGCTCCTGATTTCTTACAACCTTCACAGGAGCTGAAAATTCGGAATAATTGTCAAGCGCGAGAGTTGTAGCAATTATACCGTTCTGAATAACAGTATCGTTTTCAAGCAGATCAAGCAGAAGAACCATGGTTGAATCTTTTTTAAGATGGATCGGTTCACCGTATTCAACAGTTATTTTGCAATTCTGATCGACTACATAATTTGCCAGTTTCAGAATTCCCCCGCTTCTGAGAACAACCTGACCCGTGAAACGCCGTCCGGATGTATCGCCAAGTGCCGTAACTTTGTACAGCGTTTTGGTGGTATTGAAAAATTCCAGTCTTACTTTCAGTTCCCTGCCGTTTAATGTCGAATCGGTGTAGAGCCCGTCAACTGTTGAAAGATTCTCGTATGTTTTACTGGACAGCGAAACATTGTTTACTGTTGCGTCATACAGTTTATGATTGCAGGAAATTCTGTATTTCACTCCCGGAATTTCAACCATCATCAGATTGTCACCGTCTTTGTAATCCGGGGATATGGAGGAAAAGAAACCGGAGGACTCCTCCTGCGCCTTCTGTCTTTCAATACGGTTATTGGTAACAATTTGAAAATAATTAATGAATCTCTTGCCGTTTCTTATCTCTGTCTGAAAAATCTTGCTTAAGAGAATGCCTCTTCCGCTGATATTGAAGCGCATAACGGCGCGGCGCAGCGGCGTAATCCGATCGGATACGGTAAGGATGAAATCATCGTTTGACAGACCGGTTCTGCCTTCTTTAACCTTTATCGTGCCGATTTCTATGTTATCAATGCGAGGTCTTGGAATTTTTAATTTTTTCTGATTATCATACAGACGCATCAGAAAATCCTTCACACCGGACTGCTTACCGAACTCGAGTTCGGCATAAAGACTGTTCATTGCCTTTCTTACGTATGGAAGATACAGACCTATACCCTGGGCATCCTCCGCTCCCGGAGTTGCACCGGTTGCTATAACCAGCCTGTTCAGCAAATTTTCCGTAATGAGGATATTATCCTGATTAATATCCGGAATTTCCTTTTTTAATTTATGCATCCAGTCATCAAGTCTGATAGACCATGATGATCTGTCAAGATTATCAAGATCATCATTGAGATTCTGCAGATGGGAAGCAAAAGCCAGAGTTTTGGTAAGTTCGGCACTTCTTGAATCAGAAATTACGCCCAGTTCATCGGACAGATTTTTCAATGATGCGGTAATTTCAGGCATTACACTTAAATCATAGGCACTGAGAGCAGCATTAAGAAATGATTCTCTTTCCAGAGATCTGATGCCGCTGTTCACAAGTTCGATTGCAGTCTGTCTTGTTGAAGTTTCTCTGTTGAACAATTGCAATGACTGCTTAAAATTCAGACCGACCATCGGAAGCGAAGGAGGCGACGCAATGGCAAAATCGGCAAACTTCCAGGTTTCCGACATCACATCCAACTGACCCATCAGACACATGTTGTATATAATCAGATCGAATTTTCTGCGGGGAAGCACCGCAGCCGCGTTCTGCACTGCTTTTGAAAACTGTTTTAAAGTCATCAAGCCTTTCCTTGCGCCGGATGCCCCCGGATCTTCATCAGACAGCAGCCCGAGCATTCCGAGTCCGTGATCCCAAGGAATGAACGCATAACGATCCGCAGGCGCCGTCTTTATCGCCTCGGTCAGGAAATTTTCCAGAACATCCGGATCGCTCATATTTATTTCGCCGTAATCCTTTAAAACCTCGGAGGCAAGCTGCGGCGGCAACTTTTTGTTATAATCCGCATAATTTGATTTCTTTATGCGGTACAGTTTTGCATGACCGGAATTATCATATAAATTAATTCCGTTTTTCGGACGATCCCAAAGTACAATAATATTCTTGTCGCCGGTTATTCCCTGTTCAAGTTCCAGGAAATCCATGATCGATGAATATTCAAGATTATTGTCTCCGAGCAGATAAATTAAAATCGTCCAGTCCTTTTTTCCTCCGCCGGGAACCGCAATAACACTGCCCTTCGGTTTTTTGGAAAAAAATCTTCCGACTGCTGAATTTTCCGTTCCTTCGGAACTGCCCGCCGAAATTCCTGAAACAGACGCTTCTGCATCCGCCTGTCTCTGAGAGAAAGCGGATCCGGCAGGGATAAAAAGTGCAATAATTAATGAAATCAGAAAAGCAATAGTATTTCTCATTCTTTTTTCCTCGCTTATTCCATTCGGAACATTTACTGACGGTACAGCTGGAGTGGCGGCATATCAGGGAAGTACAGCGTGATACCGCCGGTATCGAGACGGTAGCCGATCATGGTTCTGCTTCCGTCGGGGAACGTTGCATCAAGCTGATTGCCGGTTACTCTGAAATTACAGATGATATTTCCCTGGCCTCTGGTCTCCAGAAACATGCTGTAATATCCGGTATCGGCAAATTTATTGACTGTCAGTCTTGCATATCCGGTATCCGCACCGCTTACATAGAAGCCTTCAAGCTGCTGAACTGCTTCAGGAGACGGCTTTGCATCCGGTTCTGCATCTGAAGTATTTTCCCGTTTTACTGCATGTCCTTTTCCCGTAAGCGTTGAAATATGTCCCTTGCGGGATACCAGAGACAAACCGTTGCGTTCATGGTTTACATAAAACGCGTATTCATCAAAACGAAGACCTTTGACCCTGATCATGTTGTTGTTTACGGTATAGGTTCCGTCTACATTAATCTCCTCGCCCTTTTTCAGGCGCTGATAATTTACCTTTCCGTCCCTGAACTTCCAGATTTCTGTATCGGAAGACCATTCACCCTCAAGAGGATCTCCTGAAAATTCAGACAGCGGCACAAGCAGGAATCTTGTGCCCACACCTGTTTCAATCGCATACCACTGATGAAGAGAGCCGTTTTCCTCGAGGAAAAGATACAGAGTGCTCATGACTTTGCCGTCATCGTTGGAAAGTATAATCTGAGGAATGCCACCGCCGGCAATAAAACTGAAGGTTCCATGCTGAACATTTCCTCCGGCTGAATCCTCCGCGCTCCAGATATTTCTGCCGTTCTGAACGCTGAAAGAGAAAACCCGGTAATTCGGCATCAGAATAACCTCATTGCCGCCGGTAACATACTGATTCAGCGCGAATCTTCCCAGCAGATACTGCAGATTTTCAATTTTTGATGCGGCATCAATATATTTAAGCTGCTGCGGATCAAATACCAGTCTGTATTCTGGACCGGATGCCGAAACACTTTTTCCGCTGATGGTTTCTGCCGTCAGAATATCACCCTCAACCGCATTGTTCTCCTGCGGGCCCAGTGTCAGGTAGAGACCGTCCTTTATGTGCAGAGGCTCGCCGTATTCATATCCGATTTCTCTTCCGCTGTCGTCAATTACGGACAATCTAGGTTTAACGGTCGAATCAGGTCTGATGACAACAGATCCGACTGCATTGGTACCGGAAGGATCATATGAAGTCGCCGCCGTTGCCACGCGGTATGCATTGTTAAAATCAATTTTAACCAGCACCTCCCGGCCGAAAAGCGTTGAATCGGTATAAAGAGCCCATCCCGATGATTTTGCATTAATGGCATCATTGGCGGCGGAAATGTTGGTAACGGTAATGTCCCTGGACTCGGTGCCGTTGGTAATCTTGTACTTCAATCCCACTATCTCCCGCATGAGAGTAGTCCTGCCGTTGTTGTATTTCGGCGAAACCCGATCCAGAGCGGATTCACCTCTGCCCTGATCCTCCTTTACGGCTTCCGTTACAAGCTGGACATAATCCAGAATCTTTCTGTTTCCGGATCTGTGAAAATGTCTGATCCTGGTCCACAGGATATTTTCTCCGACAACATCGAACTTAATTACATTTTTACTCAGCGGTTTAACGTTTTTGCGTGAAAGAACCTTGAAATGCTCCGCTCTGCTGCCGTCTCTTCCTTCAAGCAGAACCGGCTTGCCGATTTCAATGTTTTCAAAGCGCAGATTTCTGTTTCCCTGCAGTTCCTGAGACCTGTAAAGTCTGCCGAGCAGATTGTCAAGCCCGGTTTTCCGGGCAAAATCAGTCTGAAAATATTTATAATCAAGATACTCGCGGCGCAGCGGCAGATAGATTGCCACGCCCGACATGGCGGCAGCATGTCTGGTATGACCTTCCTTTATGATAAGCCTGTCAAGAGCCTTTCTCACTTTAAAGATTGCATTCCGGTCCACTCCGGGCACCTCTTTTTCCAGCTGGAACAGCCAGTCGCGGACATTGACAGACCACGGACCGTTGTTTCCCATGCCGATACCGGTATTGATATCAACAAGATGAGATGAAAAACCCAGAGTTTTGGTAAGTTCCATATATCGGCCTTCAACCAGATCATTCAGATTTTTCACAAGTCCGGCAAGCGCAGAGGTGACATCATTCATGCCGGATAGATCATAGGCGCTCATTGCCGCGTCAAAAAGAGGACCTGCACTCTGCACCTTTTCAATGTAATTGTCAACATAACCTTTGGTCAGTTCCCGTACACTTGTACCTGCTGCAAACATTTTGAAAACATCACTGTAATCCGGTCCGTTGGCCCACTTGATTGGAGGAGAGGCAACAGCAAAATCGGCAATCGATGAAATTTCACTGAGAACGTCAAGCTGTCCCATAAGACACTGATCGAGGATCAGCAGATCGAAACGTCCGCGCGGAAGAACACCCGCCGCATTTTTTACAGCGCCGGCGAATTCCTGAATTGTCATGAAACGGCGGCCGGCGAGCCCGTTTCCGCCGTCATCGTCATTCATCATGTTGCGCCAGCCGCCGCCGTGATTCCATGCAACAAATGCATAATGTCTGGCCGGGGCTATATTTGCCGCATACTGAATAAGATTGGTGATGTTTTCCGGAGAACTTAAATCCAGTTCACCGAGATCCATAATCTGAGGAGACATAATCTGGTTTGGATCCTGAAAGGCAGACTGACCGCCCTGCTCTGCAGGATTTTTAAGAAAATAAAGTCTGGTGCCTGAATAGAGCTGCGGATTCTGATTAAAGTTTCTGGAACGGTCAAGCAGTGCAACTACATTAATCTGCCCGTGCACTCCGCCTTCCATGTTATGAAAGTTTACCAGCGAATACGGATCGAGATTATTGTCGCCGTTGATATAGGCAATAACCGTCCATTCCTTGAGAGCCTGAGCGCCGCATACCGGCAAGACGGAGACAAGACAAACCGCGCCGATGAATAATGATAAAGCCTTACTGTATAAATAAGAACCTGCCATGCATTTTATGCTGTTAAAAATTCTGTCCGTTTTCATATTTCCGGGTTTTCTGATAATTGAATGAAAATTTTCTGTGCCTGATTTTTCGATAAATCATCATAATTTTGCCACAGAGTTTTTTCTCATTAATTGAAAAAGATCAAAATTACAGGTTATTTACTGTACTCCGACTGTAAAAACCGGGAAAATTTGATAAATATCAAAATAATTTTCAGAAGTTCGGAATTTTTTTTGAATTTGACTCAATAAAAGCCGGCATAAACTTCCTCTCAGTTCGGAAATTTATGCCGGCAGAATGAAAAATAAATTAATCAAAAAATAAATTTTATCGCGAAATCTTTCTACAGATAATCCTTAAGATAATCCTTCATGGCCTGAATTTCAGGTTTGTCGGTTTCATTCAGCATATCCTTAAGAGATTTTTCCACATATTTGGCATCACTGCCCTTTCCTTCCTTGATCTTTGTCGATACCGACAGAGCCAGAGCCATATCACCGCCGTTAGCCTGCAGAAGCTTTATAAGTTCAATATTGTTTCTGCCGATCGCATATGACAATGAAGTTGCGCCGTCCTGATCCTTAAGATTCACATCAGCGCCCGCCTTCACCAGTTTTTCTATCACACGCAGACTTGGTTCCTTCGGTTCACTGATAGCAAAAATCAGAGCGGTTCGGTTGCGTCCGTCAACGGCATTCGCATTCGCTCCCCTGCTCAGCAGCAGTTCCACAACATCCTCCTTGACGGTTGAATAATCTTTTACGGCGTTCATAAGTACGGTTATGCCCTTGCTCTTTCTGACAAAATTGACATCGGCGCCGAGATCAATAAGATATTTAATCATTTCAATATCATATTTATCCTCGTCAACCGCGGCATAGAGCATGCTTTCACCGTATTTGTTTGCTGTATTGATATCCACCTTGCTGTCAATAAAAAGTTTGATCAGTTCCCTGTCCTTTGTTTCAAAAGCATCAAACACTATCGGAGTATCACGTCTTTTTTCGTTAAGATCCGCTCCCTTTTCAACGAACAGTCTGACATAATCAATTCCGCCTTTTTCATAAACAACACGCACCAGTGATATTCCGTTCGGATCACATCCAAGGTCGATCAGTTTTTCTGTCAGTTCCAGGTGTTTCGGCTGTTTTACCGCTTTGTTGTAAAACCAGTCATTTAACATTTTCGATTTAATACTGTCATAGCTTTTAAGTGACTTTATGTCAGGATTAAGACTTAACCAGTATTCCACAATTTCAACCGGCAGTTTAACAATTGTTTCAGCTATTGACGATTTGCCGCTTTCACTTTCATAGTTATAGGAAGCTCCCGCTCCCACCAGCAGCTTTATAAAATCAAGACTGTAGGCCGCTTTCCGTTTATCTTCTTCTGTTGCGCGATCCCCGTTGGAATTGTTCCGATACTGCTGCTGATATTTAACTGTCAGATAGTAGTCCAGCGCCGATCTGCAGTCCTGGTTTTCAATTTTTCCGCCATGGGAGATATATAAAGAAAGAAGTTCGGGATCGTTATCCCTCATTAGAGAATATAAAACCGATAATTCAAAAATCTTGTAAAGCCCCGGATCTCCTCCGTGATTCATGACAGCCTTCAAATATTCCGCACCGCCCTTCTGATAGGCAAGATACGATATGTAGGAATTCTGAATCATATTGAATTCATTGGGATCAAGTCCCAGATCCATCAGTCTGTTAAAAATTCCCAGATGATACTCTTCATCTTTTTTATCATACCTTGACATCCAGTCTGATAACAGATAAAGCCTGCGATCACTGTCGTTTGAACTCCACATGTTCAGGAGCTGCAGTCTTTTCAGATCCGGTTTCAGGCTTA
>CACWLF010000070.1 GCA_902761645.1 uncultured Aeromonadales bacterium
AAAGAACTTCACGTTTTTGCCGTGACAACGGGTGCATATATTACCAACTTTTTTTTTCTATGCAATACCTTTTTGATCTTTTTTTTATTATTTTTGATCTTTTGTATAGATTTTAATCCGATTTATATGATCTTTTTAAAAATCGTTTGATATTTATACTGTTTTTTCAGTTTTTTTGCCCATATTCTTTATGTTTCTTCTACCGGTTGGGCATATTTTTTTATTACTTTCCTTGATTTTTTGTTTATATGCATATTTTTTATACCTGTCATAAGCAAAAAAAAGTTAAATTTTTTTTTCAATCGTTGCTTTTATATACAATACAAAACCTATAATCAGAAAACTTAACAAAAATTACATATTTCAGGCTGCGCAATAATGAGTTCCGATCATATTTTTTTTCGATTCAAATGATCTTTTTCAGCCTGTATGAAAGGTCGCATATCTCTACAGCTCAGGCAACTGCTGAACTCTCATATGAATATACAGTTTAAATTTACAGTTTCTGAAAAACAAAAAGGACCGTCGGATTTCATCAAAACGACAGTCCAGTTAACCATGATCCGCAACGAATCATCTATTTTTGATCTGCAGACCATGGATCATTGTATCGAAAGATCTGATCAGTATCGTCCTTATTATGATCTCTGCCTGATTGAGAACTGATCATCAACAAAGCTTATTACATACGGAACCTTCACAAATACTTCTCCCGACAATATTGCCTTGGACAACGGATTTTCAATCTCCTGCTGTATTGCTCGTTTAAGAGGTCTTGCACCGAAATCCGGATCATAACCGACTTCGCACAGGTGATCCCATACAGAACCATCCAGACTGATCTCATAATTCTGCGTTGCCAGACGTTTCAGCAGATTATTAACCTGAATCTTGCAGATATTGATAATCGCATCCTTGTCCAAAGGATGGAATACAATCGTTTCATCAATTCTGTTAATAAACTCAGGCTTGAAATGATCGCGTATAACATTATTCAGCAACAGTTCCTTGATCTCCGAATAACTCATGGACTTATTCGACTGAATCAAATCGGAACCCAGGTTTGATGTCATAATGATTACGGTATTTTTAAAATCAACCGTACGACCCTGTCCATCGGTTAAACGACCATCATCCAAAACCTGCAGCAGAATATTGAACACATCAGGATGTGCCTTTTCCACCTCATCAAGCAATACTACTGAATACGGTCTCCTTCGCACAGCCTCTGTCAGCTGACCGCCCTCATCATATCCTACATATCCCGGAGGTGCACCGACCAATCTTGACACGCTATGCTTTTCCATAAACTCGGACATATCGATACGAACCATTGCATCACTTGAATCAAACAAAAAGTTAGCCAAAGTCTTGCATAACTCGGTTTTACCAACTCCAGTCGGTCCAAGGAACAGGAACGAACCTATCGGTTTATTCGGATCAGACAGACCTGCCCTGCTTCTTCGAATTGCATTGGCAACCGCCACCACAGCCTCTTCCTGTCCTACAACACGTTTATGGAACTCGTCCTCCATACGAAGCAATTTAGACTTTTCACTCTCCATCATCTTGGAAATAGGTATGCCAGTGGATTTCGAAATTACCTGTGCAATTTCGTCCTCAGTAACCTTGTTGCTAACAAGCTTTTCCTCTGCTCCGACCTTTTCCTTTGGAAGCTTGCTTGATTCTGCAAGTTTCTGCTCAAGAGAAGGGATAACGCCGTAGCGCAATTCACTCATACGGGCAAGATCCTGAGTTCTGTTCGCCACTTCAAATTCATGACGAGCCTTATCAAGCTGATCCCTGATGGTTTGTGTGTCTTCAAAAGCCAGTTTCTGCTTTCTGATTTTTTCATCAAGTTCCTGGTATTCCTTTTCCTTCTGAACAATCTCTTCCTTGATCAGAGCCAAACGCTGCTGTGTAGCCTCATCAGTTTCCTTTTCCAGACTTTGCGCTTCCATCTTCAGCTGTATCAGCTTGCGATCAATCTTATCCAGCACCTCAGGCTTTGAATCCATCTGCATTCTTATGCTTGCGGCAGCCTCATCAATCAGATCAATTGCCTTATCTGGCAGCTGACGATCGGTTATATAACGATTTGACAAAGTAGCTGCAGCCACAATTGCAGAGTCAGTTATATCAACGTGATGATGCAGTTCATACTTTTCCTGCAGACCGCGAAGTATTGCAATCGTATCCTCCACCGTTGGCTCATCAACAAAAACCTTCTGGAATCTGCGTTCAAGTGCGGCATCTTTTTCTATATACTTTCTGTACTCATCCAAAGTTGTTGCACCGATACAGTGAAGCTCTCCGCGGGCCAGAGAAGGTTTTAGCATATTTCCGGCATCCATACCGCTTTCACCGGTGGCACCGGCACCGACAATGGTATGTATTTCATCTATGAACAGAATGATTTCACCGTCATGCTTGCCCAGATCATCCAGAAGCGCCTTCAGTCTTTCCTCAAACTCTCCACGGTATTTTGCACCTGCAATCAGTGAACCCATATCAAGAGCTAAAATTCTCTTTCCTCTCAGAGTAACCGGAACCTCATTATTGACAATTCTTTGAGCCAAACCTTCAACAATCGCGGTTTTACCGACACCAGGCTCACCTATAATTACAGGGTTGTTCTTAGAACGGCGCTGAAGAACCTGAATAGTACGTCTGATTTCATCATCACGACCGATTACAGGATCCAGTTTACCTTCTTCAGCGCGCTTTGTTAAATCAATGGTATACTTCGACAAAGCTCCTCGTACATCCTCACTGTTCTGATCCGTAACAGCAACGCCGCCACGAACCTCCTGAATAGCCTGATCTATCTTGGAGCGATCGGCACCGTATTTTTTAAGAAGCTGACCTAAATCGCCATTATCCTCAAGTGCAGCCAACACAAACACATCAGTAGAAATATAAGTGTCGCCTTTATGGTGTGCATACTTTTCAGTTAAATTCAGTATTCTGTTAGTGTTCGGAGATATATTAACCTCGCCTGCACTGCTTCCGTCTACGGAAGGCAGTTTATCCAGCGCAGAATACAAATCCCTTCTGAAATTATTGATATCAACGCCTGCCTTTTTTAAAATCTCAGGAACTGTAACGTTATCGGATTTCAAAATTGAACACATGATATGAATCGGTTCAATAAACTGATTTCCTCTTTTTACAGCCAAAGACTCGGCTTCAGTTATGGCTTTCTGAAAACCATTAGTTAAACTTTCCACATTCATAAATCATGAACCTCCAAATTATTTTCTCTTCACTTAAATATGTATAGACTGTTTTTACCAATTCAAGGGAAAACAAAAAATATTTATGAAAAATTAACTTAAAAGACAACGGTCGGAAACCGGATTATTTCAGCCATATCAGAGAAGCCATGCGTCCGGTATTATGGTCACGGCGGTATGAAAAGAAAAGATCTGATTGAGAGAAAGTACAGTACCTTCCTCCGTATATATGGTGTTCAGGCACCCCTGCAGCTACAAGTCTCGATTTTGCCAGCAGTGGCAGATTTGCATAATATTTATCATTTCGGACTTCAACGAAACAATCACCGCATTCCGGATCATGGCGGATAAATGCATCCCTTACCTCCGGGCCTACCTCAAAGGCCTCCGGGCCTATGCAAGGTCCAAGATAGGCAAATGTAGAGGCAGGATCTGCCGCCATCTGTTCAACGGTATTTTCAATAATTCCGCCGCACAATCCCCTCCACCCTGCATGTGCATTGCCAATAACATTTTCCCGGGTATTGCAGAGAAGAACCGGAAGGCAGTCTGCAGTCATAATAGCCAGCGCCAACCGTGATTCCCTTGTAACAAGCGCATCAGCATCGAAAGGAGGAAGCGAAAGCATATCCTTCGTGGCAGTAACAACTCTGGTACTGTGAACCTGATTAAGATAAATAATTCCTTTTCCCGGATTCAAATCATCCTGCAGTTTTTTTCTGTTCATCAGGACATGGTCTGCACAGTCATTTACATGCAGACCAAGATTAAAGGAGTCATACGGAACGGTACTGAAACCTCCGTTCCTGGTGGTACATACAGCTCCTATATTATCAGGAGCAGGCCAATCGGGTTTAAGATAACTTAATTCCATACAATGTCATTCGGATGAAGAGCTGTATCCTCTCGCAACTTAACCAGCAAATCCTCGATATCATCAGGAATCGGACTTTCAAAACTCAGATATTCACCGGTGATTGGATGATCAAGTTCAAGTTTTACCGCATGCAGAGCCTGACGAGGAAATTTAGCCATGTATGAAGAAAATTCAGGCGCAGCCTGCTTGATGAGCCGTGACCGATCCCCGTATTGCTGATCTCCGACAAGCGGATGATTTATATGAGCCATGTGAACTCTAATCTGGTGAGTTCTTCCGGTTTCAAGTCTTAAACGCAAACGGGTATGAGCTCTAAACTTTTCAAGAACACGGTAATGCGTTACCGCAGGCTTTCCCAGTCCTTCCGGCATAACCGCCATATTTGTTCTGATGCGGGGATGTCTGCCAATAGGCTTATCCACAACTCCGCCGGCAGTCATATGACCGCACACAACGGCTTCGTATTCACGGACAACATTATGCTTGCTGATCGCTTTAACCAGTTTGTTTTGAGACTCAATATCCAGCGCGACAACCATCAGACCGGATGTATCCTTATCAAGACGATGCACAATACCTGCTCTCGGGACCTCCATGGTCTGAGGAAAATGATACAGCAGTCCGTTCAGTAATGTGCCGTCATAACATCCGGCACCTGGATGCACAACCAGTCCGGCAGGTTTGTTTATAATTAAAATATGCTCATCAGAATATACGATATCCAACGGAATATCCTGAGGTTCATAATGTTCGTCATTAATGACCTCAGCAATGATCTCGATTTCCTGACCTTCCTGCACCTGCTGTTTCGGTAAAGTTACAAATTCACCGTCAACCTTAACCCTTTTCTCCAGAATCCATTCCTTCAGCCTGCTGCGTGAATAGTCGGGGAAAAGAATACTCAAAGCCTGATCCAAACGTTTGCCATGTTCCTGGTCGGAGATTATTCCATTAATTTCTATAGTCTGAGACATAAACACTCTACAAATTGCATGATTAAAATTAAGAACGTTGTAAAATCAACACTCTGCTCTGTTTGCGTTATTCTATACGATTTTGATTCAAATTGATATTAAAGATCTCTCCAGCCATGCATTGGCACCGTTTATTTTCTCAATATTCTATAAACTGACGCAATCGGTCAAAAAGATGCAAATATATGGATTTTGCGTTATAATCTGAGCAAAATCAATTTATACAGTAGTGGAATTGCAATGTTTAAACTAATAAAGAAAGTTTTAATTATTATTCCTATGTCCATGTTACTATCCTCATGTTCATGGAATGATACCGAACCGGAAAAAATAGCCGACAAATCACCTAATGCGCTGTACGAAGATGCCCAGAATGCAATGAGAGATCAGGAGTACAGCAAGGCGGCTGAAATACTTATGGCGCTTGATGCTCGTTATCCGTACGGCGGTTACTCCAATCAGGTTCAGCTGGATTTGATCTACTGCTATTACAAGGATGAAGACAACGTTAAAGGAATTCAGGTAGCCGACCGTTTCATCAAAGCAAACCCTACACACAAGGATCTTGATTACGTGTATTATATGAGAGGTCTGATTTTAATGCAGCAGGATACAGATCTGCTTCATACAATTTTCGGTGTAGATCGTTACGATCGCGATCCTTCCTATGCCAGAGAAGCTTTCAAGGATTTCAACTATATCATAACTCTGATGCCGAACAGCAAATATGCTCCGGATGCAAAGATCCGCATGCTGTCACTTAAAAACCGTCTGGCACGTCAGGAACTAGCAATTGCACAGTACTACTATGATCGCCGTGCATATATTGCCGCAGCAAACCGCGGAAAGAAATTCCTTGATACCTTCTATGATACAAAATATGCGGAAGATATCCTGGAAATAATGATCAAAAGTTATGGCAAACTGAAATTAACCGATATGGAACGAGAAGCCAGAAATTTAATGGCTTTGAACTTTCCGGAAAATTCCATGGCAACCAGATAATGGCTGATTTCGAATACAATCCACCGATGGAACCTTATCTTGATATTCTTTATGAGGACAGCTCCATTATTGTGGTTAACAAACCGTCAGGGATACTGTCAGTTCCAGGAAAGGAAGAACGCTATAACGACAGTATTCTGACCAGAATTCAGAAAAGATTTCCTCTTGCCGCAGCGGCACACAGACTCGATATGAGCACTTCCGGAATTCTTGTTGTCCCTGTCACACGAGAAGCAGCAGGCGGTCTCGGCAAACAGTTTCAGCAGAGAACCGTCAATAAACTGTACTATGCATGGGTTTTCGGTAAAATTGAAAAAATTTCAGGCACAATCAACCTGCCTATAGCGCTTGATCCCGATAACAAACCGGTACAGAAAATAGATTTCATCAACGGACGAAACGCAATAACCGAGTACGAATGCCTGTATGCATCCGAAGAAAAAAGTTTTGTCCGTTTAAAACCAATTACAGGAAGATCTCATCAGTTAAGACTGCATATGAAGGAATTGGGACACCCTATTCTCGGAGATAAATGGTACGGAACACCAGAAATCAGAGCTATGGCTCCGCATTTATATCTGCATGCAGGTAAACTGGTATTCAATCACCCCGATACCGGAGAAACAATGATCTTCAAACAGCGTCCTCCATTTGAAGTGCCGAACGGAGTGTCGATTGATGAAGATTAAAACCATGGCTGTTCTGCTCGGCAGTCTCCTTTTTTGTTCACACGCAACGGCCGAAGAACTGCAGAATCCGGAAAACGAACAGAAACAGGATAATGCGGAGCAGCCGGAAAAATCCAAAGAAACCGATTCACAGGACATTAAACAGAATACGCCGCCGGCAGTAACCGTTACCGAAGAAATTCCATATGACGAATATATAAACAATCAAAACGATCTTAAAAGGAAATATCTAAGGGAAAACTGGAGCAAACATCCAAATGCAAAGGAAGTCAACGGCATAACATACCTGGAATTCGAAGGTAAAAAGAAAAGAACTTCAGGTCATCTTTTTATGATTCCGTCATGGGGAGATATGGCAAAACTTGTTCCTTTGGCAAAAATTGCAGCAGAAAAAAATTTTGATACCTTTATATTTTTTCCTGTTCCGGAACTGAATGAACAAATCCCGTACAGCGAAGAAAAAAATGCAATTAATCAGGAATCCCGCTATCTGGAATACATAGGAACCGCAATAAGCACAATAGGCAGCCATGAGCGAAGCAATTTAATACTGCTTGACGGAAATACAGCGGGCTGGCTGATTGATAAAATAACAAACAATGAATTACTTAAAGCCGATGCAATCATTCTGCTGGATGTCTTTTACAAAGATCAGAATGCGAATGCGGTTTTAGCCGACTATTTCGCCGGTTTTAAAGGGTTTACTCTGGACCTGCTGACCAAAGAATCAAATAACTGGCTGAATGAAGCTTTTTCCAAAAGAAAATTTCTCTGTGAAAAAGAAGGTAAACCACCTATGCTGACAAAATCATTCAAATCGGATGATCGCGAGGAAATGGAAAGGTACTTTTCCAATTACCTTAAAAAGACAGACTTTACCCTGCTGCACCCCAGAAAAAAAGAAGGCAGAAAAAATTCCGCCTCAAAATAATCCGGTCAAAGCCTGCGTTACCATCGCCGATGCGATCCATGCTCCAAGTTCAAACGCCAGGTACGAATGAAACTACCGTTTCAAAAATAATGAATTCAGCCGAACTTCAGATCGTTAAACCCCCTCTTATAAATTACGGTGCTGTTTAACCACCTGCCATGCGGCCTGTATTTTCTGCGTCATATCCTTGTATTTCTCAATATCCTCTTCACTCAATCCGCGGGCTGCCGCCTTATCCGGATGATAACGGTTCATCAGGCGCAGATATGCCTTTTTGGCATCTGAATCTGAGGTATTTTCATCAATGCCGAGAATACGGTATGCAGTAGCAAGATCCGCTTGTTTATTGGCGGTATAATCATATCCGCTGTATCCCGACGAATCGCCGCCTCCGTACGATCCTCCGCTTTGTCCCTGACGCATCTGTTCGTAAAAACGGGAGAAAAATTCATTGAAATTGAATCCGTTGCGGTAACATCCTGAGTTAGAATCATAAAAATAACGGAATTTCTTAAGATAAACTTTAAATTTATACTGAATTTTTTCTTCAGAATAACCGAGTAATGCACCGATCTGGTTAAAAGCATCTATCTGTTGCTGTCCGACAACCGAATCACTGAAGAACAGCTGTACCACCCAGTCAAAAAGTTTTCTTCTGTCAAAAGGATTGGAATATAATTTTTTATTATCCCGAATCAGCTGTTTAACCAGACTCTCAGTCAGATTGTTTCCGTAATTAAAATAGGAAACGGCAGTCGAAAACTGATGATCGGACAGATTCAACCCTTCAGCCACATCACCGAGATGTTTAAAATTAAGACTGTCGTTTTTATTTACGCATTTTGTTGAATAATAACCAAGAATCTGGAAGACAAAACTGATTACAGGATCTACAGGTTTAAGCTTGGTAAAAAACTTATACCAGCAGGTGAAAACAGTGTAACCCAGCGCTCCTAAAAACAATGCGATAACCAGAAACTGCAGGACATACCATATCAGCGGCAGTAAAAAATAAATTACCAGACCGATTATAACCGCATTAATTGCACACCCCAGCAATATCTGATTTTTACTTATACGGATCATTGCTACTCCTGTTTAATATTATTGGCAATATAATCACTTACTTCGTTTAGGCGTTCAATGGTACCGACATCAAACCATTTTCCCTTCAGGATTTCCCCTGAAATTTTCCGTTCGGAAATCCATTTTACAAACCATGGCTTAAGAGGCTGTCTTTCATCCGGGATTTCCATTATTGCAGCAGGATCATAAACAGCAACACCTGAAAACGTATAGCGGCGGTTTGCGGTAACAAGACCTCCTTCCAGATCAAAATCACCCTGCGGATTGTGCGCGGCTTTTTCAATAAACCACAAATGAGCCTTCATTCCGTTCAGGCAGCATGACATAAAGTCATGATAATCTGCATCTATGTATGTATCTCCGTTCACAACCAGAAAAGGTTCCGTACCAAGCAGGTCTATTGCATGGCGCAGACCTCCGGCAGTTTCCAAACCTCCTGGAACTTCATGAGACCACGAAATATGCACTCCGAATTTTTCACCAGCTCCTAAATATGCAGCCAGTTTTTCCCCCAGCCATGCGGTATTTATCACAATATCTGTAATACCGCATGATCTCAGTTTTTCTATATGATAAACGATTAACGGTTTTCCGCAAACCTCTACCAGAGGTTTGGGAATACTATCGGTTATCGGTCTCAGACGCTCACCCCGTCCTGCAGCTAAAATCATGCATTTCATAATGTCTATCTCTTACTGAACCGTTCTGTCAGCAATTTTGAAAATTCCCTGAATTCAGGATATTTACCCGCAACCTCTGTCACGTAATCAAAAGTACGGGGCAGATACTGCAGATAACCGTTTTTACCGTCACGATAATTCAATCGGCAGAAAATTCCGATTGCCTTAAGATGACGCTGCATACCTGTCAAATCCATGTATTTTACAAATGCCGGCAAATCAAAATCTACAACATTCATAGATTTAAACTGTTCATAAGCTCTGGCAACCAGTTTATCCCTCAGTTTTTTATCAAGAGTGATATAGCAATCCTTTACAAGAGATACTAAATCATAGGTAACAGGGCCGGTTACCGTATCCTGAAAATCAATGACAGCCAGCTGCTCATGATCTTCTATCATTATGTTGCGGCAGTGAAAATCACGGTGCATTGTGCCCTGTGGCTGTTCAAGGTCGTTTTTAATAAGAACATCAGCAAGGTCATTCCAGATCCTTCGTTCCTCTTCCGACAGTGTAATGCCGGCATGAGCTCCGACATACCAGTCAATAAAAATCTGCAGTTCTCTTTCTATGAAAGGCCGATCATAAACAGTAAACAGATGATTTATCCGGGAAATTTTTACTGCAAGATCACATGCCTTCGTATAGATACGCTCCTCGTTTTCAGAATTATTATACTGGCTGAACATCACATTTCCCAGATCACTTATGCACAGGTAACCGTTAGTAAGATCACTGGCAATCACCCTGGGAACAAGGACTCCGTTTTGAGCATAAATTTCCGAATATTCCACAAATTCCGCATTTTTCTCCGTGGCAGGGGGAGCATCAACGAAAATCAAATCATTGACACGATAATATTTTCTGAATGATGCATCACCGGATACCAGCTGCAAATCATACTGTCCGGTACCGGTAACCTCTTCTATAAATTTTTTTAAATTTTTTAAACGTTCTTCTTTGCTGCTACTCATATTTCATTCTCACAGTCTGTGTTCCAATTTATTTCAATTTTAAATCCACAGAATATATTTAAGGCTCTGCTGAAGG
>CACWLF010000071.1 GCA_902761645.1 uncultured Aeromonadales bacterium
AACCACCTGTTCCCATTCCGAACACAGAAGTGAAATGTTGTTGCGCCGATGGTAGTGTAGCATTCGCTATGTGAGAGTAGGTCATTGCCAGGATCCCATGTGTGCTGTTATAGCTCAGTTGGTAGAGCGCACCCTTGGTAAGGGTGAGGTCGCCAGTTCAATTCTGGCTAACAGCACCATTCCTTTTCTACTTTCCCCTCCTACCTTTAAAATTTGTTAATTAAGTTAATTTTTTAATTTTAAATTATTAAATTCTCGTTAAAGTTATTTTATAATTGCTAAGTTTTGTTTTAATTTGGAAATGTACACCATGCAGATTAGCGATGTCCAGCTTGTATCAAAAAAACGCGGTTACCAGGGTTTTTTTGCATTGGATGAGTATGAGATAAAGCATAAATTGTTTAATGGGGAAATGTCCCGAACATTCAAGCGCGAAGTTTTCGAAAGGGGAAATGCCTCTGCTGTCTTACTTTATGATCCATCATTGGATAAAATTGTATTGATTGAGCAGTTCCGTATCGGTGCTTATGCAGCAAATAGAAACCCATGGATGTTAGAATTGGTCGCGGGAATTGATGAATCTGGTGAAACTCCGGAAAATGTAGTCAGACGTGAAGCTATGGAAGAAGCAGGTTTGGAACTTAAAACTGTTAAATTCGCATTGAACTATTTAGTTAGTCCAGGTGGTACTTCAGAGGTTATTAATTTGTTTATTGCTACGGTTGACAGTACCATGGCAAAAGGTATCCACGGGCTTGCTGATGAAAATGAAGATATCAAAGTACATACATTTGATTTTAAAGAGGCAATGCAAATGATAGAAAGCGGTAAAATCTGTAATGCAGCTACTATTTTGGCATTGTATTACTTGGCGGTACACAAAGTAGAATTTTGTGAGTAAGCAATAGGGTATTTAAAACATGATGGAAACAGCCAATGTGCATCCTAATAGCCTGGATGTTATTAAGATTGTTCAATTGACAGATTTGCATCTTTTCGATGATCCCAACGGTTCTCTGCTGGGAGTTAGGACTGCTGACAGTTTTCAGGCTATTCTTGATCGTGTTACTGCACCTGGCTATGAGGCAGATATCTATCTAGTTACCGGTGATATATCTCAGGATTATTCTGAAGGATCCTATAGACGTTTTGCCACCATGGCTCACCAGATGAAGAAGCCAATGTTTTGGTTGCCGGGAAATCATGATGATGGTCCATTGATGTACCGGATTTTTCCATCCTTGCATCTTTCTGTTGCTAGACAGATTTTTTGTGCAAACTGGCAGATTATTATGCTTAACACGCAGGTATATGACAATCCATGCGGATATCTAACTAATGAGCAGCTGACTTTTCTGTTCCGTTGCCTTGAGGCACACCGTGATTTGAATACTTTGATTTGTATGCATCATAATGCTTTTAAAGTTCACTGTGCCTGGCTGGATCAGCATGATTTGAAGAACAGTGAGGAATTTGTATCACTGTTGCAGACGTATTCCAATGTCAAGTGCGTGCTCTGCGGGCATGTTCATCAGGAAAATGATTTTTTCAATGGTTCTGTACGGTTTATTTCCTCCCCTTCTACAAGTATTCAATTCAAACCAAATAGTGATAATTTCGGTTTAGATACCTGTTCTCCAGGATGGAGAAATATCCAACTATTCAAAGATGGCCACATTGAAACACAGGTTTTCCGTTTACCTGTGGGTTTGTACACGCCTGATTGGGTTGCAACCGGATATTAGCGCTGTCCCATACTGATATTCTGAATGACCAAGAATTTCGTTGATTGTTAACAAGGATTGTTTCGATGAAGCAGATTTTATATTTGCATGGTTTTTTGTCTTGTGGTGCAGCTGTAAAGGCATCAACTCTTTCTTCCTATGTTAAGGAGCATTGTCCAGGTTTTGAGGTTGTTGCTCCGAATATCATTGATGATCTTGATCAGTCTTTTTCTTGTATCGAGAATTTTATCAGTAACCAAGCTCCGAATCTTGTAGCTGTGGTTGGCAGTTCCCTCGGAGGCTACTGGTCTTATCGTGTTGCCGAGAAGTTTATGATCCCTGCTGTCCTCTTAAATCCTGTGGTGGACATTTCAGCTTTGCTAGATAAATTTAAGGGAACCCATGTTAATATTTATACCAAACACGAATTTGAGGTTGATCCGGATGCATTAGGAGATGCTCTGGAAGTGTTACAACCTTTATCTATGCAGAGAAAAGATAATTATATGGTGCTTCTGGGAACTGAAGATGAAGTCCTGGATTATCGTGTTGCCAAAAAATTTTACGATGGATGTCATGTAAAAATCCTCGAAGGGGAGGATCACCGGATTAAAAATTTCAGTGGTTGCTGCCCGGATATTATGGATTTTATTGTAAATAAAGCAAATAACATTTAGGAATTATTTAACGTGTCATTGCAGAAAGAATATAACGCAGAGAATATTGTTGTTTTAAAGGGACTCGATCCGGTAAAGCGCAGACCGGGTATGTATACGGATACAGCAAAACCAAATCACCTTGCTCAGGAGGTTGTTGATAACTCTGTGGATGAGGCATTAGGTGGGTATGCAACTGAAATCAAAGTTGTTTTATACGAAGATCAGTCAATTGAAGTAATAGATAATGGTCGAGGTATGCCGGTTGATATTCATCCTACCGAGAAGGTACCTGGAGTTGAACTTATTTTTTGCAGGCTTCATGCGGGCGGAAAATTTAACAATGACAATTATGAGTATTCAGGCGGTCTTCACGGTGTAGGGGTGTCAGTTGTCAATGCACTGTCCACTCGGGTTGAAGCCAAGATTCGCCGAGATTCACAAGTGTACTATATCTCTTTTAAGGACGGGAATACTGATGAGCCATTGAGAGTTATTGATAAGTGCGGGAAAAGTAATACCGGAACATCCGTAAGATTCTGGCCTGATCCGCAGTATTTTGATTCTGCTAATTTTGATGTAAGTTCTTTAAAGCATATTCTCAGATCGAAAGCAATACTTTGTCCTAACCTGATAATAAGTTTTGAAAATAAAAATAACGGTGAAAAACTGTCTTGGTGTTACAGAAGTGGTCTTCATGATTATCTTGGAGAGGCAGTAAAAGGTAAAGTTTCAATCCCTGCACAGCCTTTTATAGGCAGTAACAAAGTTGAAGGTGCATCAGTCGAGTGGGCTGTGTGCTGGTTGCCGAACAATCCTGTTGAAGTTACTGAATCATATGTAAATTTGATCCCAACGGCTCTTGGCGGGACTCATGTTAACGGCTTCAGACAGGGACTGCTGGATGCGTTGCGTGATTTTTGTGAAATATATAATCTGCTTCCAAAGAACATGAAACTTCTTCCTGATGATGTCTGGTACGGATGCTCCTATATCTTGTCTGTCAAAATTAAAGATCCGCAGTTTTCCGGGCAGACAAAAGAAAAACTTTCCAATAGAGAGTGTGCAGGTATTGTTAATACTCTGGTTAAAGACTCTTTTACACTATGGCTTAACGACAATGTGGAACAGGCTAAACAGCTGGCTCAGTTCTGCATAGCAACGGCCCAGAAGAGAATTGATTCGGCCACAAAAACAGAGAGAAAAAAGTATGTGTCCGGGCCAATCCTTCCGGATAAACTCAGAGACTGTTCTACTACAGATGCTTCACGTTCAGAGCTTTTTCTGGTTGAGGGTGATTCTGCGGGAGGATCTGCTGTTCAAGCTAGAAATATAGATTTTCAGGCTATCCTTCCACTCCGCGGTAAAATTCTTAATACCTGGGATGAAACATCTGATCGTATTATGCAGTCTGAAGTAATCAGAGATATTACTGTTGCGATCGGACTTGATGCCAAGGACAAGGATTTAAGTTCTCTTCGTTACGATAAAATTTGCATTCTAGCTGATGCCGACTCGGATGGGCTTCATATCGCCACTCTGCTGTGTGCGCTGTTTGTTAGACATTTCCCAAATTTAGTAAGAGCGGGTCATGTGTATGTTGCGATGCCTCCATTGTATCGTATTGATTATGATAAGCAGATACGGTACGCAGTCGATGAGGTTGAACGTGATGCTATTATCAAGGAAGTAAGTGCCAAGTATACGGCTAAACGTAAGAACAAGGAACTTCCGCCGGATTTTTTCCATGTTACCAGATTTAAAGGTCTTGGTGAAATGAATCCGAAACAACTGAAGGAAACAGCTTTAGATCCTAATACAAGAAGACTAGTCAAGCTGGTTTTCCCTGAAAAAGAGGAAGAAGTCAATGTACTGATGGATATGCTGCTTAACGGGAAGAGGGCGGCTGATCGCAGATCCTGGCTTGAAGAGAAAGGCGATCTTGCAGATTTTGATTGAGACTCATGTTATTGAAAAGGATCGTCGGAGTACTCGTTATTACAGCTGTTGCTATGTTGTTTATAGTGATTGCTGCTGTAATGTACGGTCATAAATGCTACCATGAGCTGATGGCAGAGTTTTTGGCATCAAACAGTTGTTTTTCATATGTGAAAACATCCGCATCCATGTTTCATGAGGATGGATATCTCAGCTATACTGTTGGTATGGATGAAGACGAGAAAAAAGAAAAGGAATTCATTTTTAAAGTATCCTCTATATTTATGCTAGGGCGGATATATACAACCGCAACCTATCTTAACGGTCCTTATGATCCTGTGTTTCAGGAAATTTTTAGCATTCGTAATAATGAAGGGTTTAAGATCAATATCGACTATTTCAATCATAGGTTGAAAGGTGGATTGAAGATCAATGAACTGTCAGTGGATGAAACCAGGCTTTTTCTTGAGCTTGAGGATTTGACTGTTGAACTCCGGCATAGAAATGATAAATTTGAATTTTTTACAAAACTGAAATCTGCGGTACTTAATTTCCCCGGAACCGAAATCAAAATAAGAAATATTGCCACTGATTCATTTCATCTGAAATTCGCCCGTGCCGATATTAGACATTATTATGATTCCCACACAAGAGTTGATATTAAACTCAGTGATGCCAAAATTACCAGGCAGGATCCTCTTTACTGGTATTTCCATAGTGATTCCATGATGCTCTCTCTTTATGATGCGGCTGAAAATAAAGGTCTTGTTGATCGGGTTGAGTTCAATGGAACCAATGCAGATTTGAAACTCGATCTGTTGCAACTGTTTACCGGTTATGATTTTTTCTATTATTCGCCGGAATCACTTCTTTCGTACCTAGCCGGTTTTCCTGTAAAAATCTACATTAACGGAGGCCAAGATCAGAATAATCAGACTTTCGATATTGTGTATGACAGTTTGACTAAGAACCGAATGCAGCAAAAAAACGAAAGTATGTTAAGATTGTTCCTGGGGTTCAGATTGTTTAATATTTTAAATCTGTATACAGTGCCGGAACTGGTTGATGCGGATCCTGACAATGTTACTTTGAAATTACGAGATTTTAAATTATACGGTACTGAAAAAAGGTAGTAATCAGGAATGTGCTACGATATTTTTAGGAGAACGAAATGAAAAAAAGAGCATGTTTACTTGCTGGATTTTTAAGTTTTATGTTTTTTGCTGCAGGAAGTGCAACTGCGGAAATTGATTACATCGGAACGGACAGCAACAATAACAATATTCGTGATGATGTGGATTCATATCTGAGTTCTGTACAGACTTCATCAATGAAGCGGAATATTCTTATCCAGCAGGCCGGTGTTCTGCAGGATATTATGAAATTGGATCTTGAAAACAAGGATTCCGTGGAGCGTGTAGGAAGAGAATACATGAAAACAATGTCCTGTCTGGCTAGCGTCTATACGGTCAATGGTGAAGATCCTGCATTTATGAGATTCAGCCGCGAAGTAACGGAAAAAACATTCAATGATAAGGAAAAGGATGCTAAGTTCCACAAATTTCTGGCAAAAATTGAAAGAATGAATATGAACGGATGGGGAACTCTGGGTACTCAGAATTGCGGCAAATAACGCAATGTTCAAAAAAAGGTTTTAAATCTTTGCTGTGTAAAGTATATAATTGAGAAGTTTGTTTATTTTAGTGTTAAAAAGGAAAATGAATATGAGTGATTCTCCTAAGTCATCAAAACCACTGGTTTTGGGTGTTGTTGGTGCTGTGGTTTTAGCAGCAATTGCAGGGGGCTACTATGTTGGTGTGAATACCTACAAGAGCAAAATGCAGACCCAGGTAACCAAAATTGTTAACGATGCCAATACTGCAAGTAAAACCTATCTAAATGGTGATTTTGTTCTTAAATCAGAAAAGGATGAGTCTGCCGATTCTTTTTCTCATGATCGTTATGTTTTCAAAGTGTTCAATGATGGTGATGACAAGGAATTTTTGTCAATCATTCATGATAATAGCTATGGTTTAACATCTGTAGACACCGATATTAAGTTTAAATTCAATACTGCGTCAGCTGATGATCCTGAGGTAAAGGAATTACTTACCAAGCTTGAACAGTCCCTGTCCGGTGTTAGTACATTTTCTGCATTGGGTAAAAAGTATTCGACTGAAATTTCTTTGACCTCAAATAAGTTTGAAAAAGATGGAAACAGTATTGAATGGGGTAAAGGAAAGTTCGGTGTTAAGGATCTTCCTATTGAATCTTCAGGATTGGCAACTTTTGCCGGCGCTTTAGATTCGTTGAATTTAAAAGTTGCAGATCCATCTAGTCCTATGAATATGTCTTTAAATGGTTTGAATTTAGAAGCTGACTCAGATGACGCTTTTATTAAATTTGACAAGTTATCTTTTGATTTGGGAAAAGATAATGCTTCTATTGATAAATGGAAGACTGAAGTAAAAGCTAAGAATGATTTTTCTCAAAAGAAATCATCCGTTGATTTCCAGCAGTCATGGGATAAACTGTTTGTTGCAAATACATTCACTTCTTTATGGATCAATCAATTTGGAGATCTGAAAATTGAAAAGTTCAACAGCGATCTGCAGTTTAATGATATGAATGTTGCGACTGTACTGGATAAATGTAAACTTGAAAATAATGCTGAAGGTTGGGCAAAAATATCATCTTGTATGCAGGATTTAAAGGGCGATGATGCTGCTGCAGTTGTGATGTCTATATTCAGCAACGCTAACGGCTTATGGAAAATCGGCACCAAGGTTAACGATTCAGCTGTTAAGTTAGACTTAAATTTCAAAGTTAATGGTGAGGTTAAGGAAGTATTCAGTCTGATGAAACAGGTAAGCCTGAAGGTTAACCTGAATCTCGATAAGAATCTGTTTGACAATGTAAAACCTCTTGCTCAATTCAAAGAACTTTCACAGGCCTATCTGGTTCCGAAGGGTGATCAGCTTGAAGCTGTTTTAGAATGTTCAGAAGCAAAATGTAATCTCAACGGAAACAAACTTTTCTAATGTGAGTTGAGTTTTTTTCAAATATAATAAGCCCTGCAAATTGTAATGCTCCCCGTAAGTGAACAAACTTGCGGGGCTTTTTTTGTATCCTGGTGAACACTAAATGTAGTTTGAATATGGGATTTTGGAGACTGAGAATGTGTACTGTTAGCGATGACTTTCCTGGATCCACTTCGCGGCAAACTGCATAATAACTTCTTTGTTTTTTGCACCACCGGTGAAACCGCTAGGATGAACGAATGTCAGACCGTCAATTCCAACGGTATGTTCCAGTTGCAGATCTCTAAGCCCTCGCCATTGTTCTGGAGCTGGACAACGGTTGCTGAATCTGTTGGCAGGATCCTGAGGCATTGACTGAATTCTCCATCCTGATTCTGTTGAATTCGGATAGACAACAACTTCAACGTCGTTGAACAGTTCCCAATGATTGGTAACAACTTCAAGAAAACTTATTTTTTTAGGAAGTGTAAGAATTTTGTTTTGGCAATTTTCTTTTAATGCTTGCAGAACTATCTGTTCCGCCTCTATATAACGAAAGCTTACAGTCACGTAGCCGTGAAGAACGGTAGCAAGAAAACTTGAGGCAAGGCGGAAATTTTCAGGATCGATATAACCAATACTTTGATTAAACATATAAACTGCCTTTGACAGTGTCGGCTGTTCGTCATCACCCAGAGGTATTCCGTTATCGTTGGCATCGATATATCGAATAAGTTTATAGTCGACATCATGGAATATTTTATCGATTTGTTCATCACTGATGGAAGGGTAAGCCTTTTTTATGTAGTCGGGACCGAACCGTTTCCAAATCAGGCCTGCCGATGCATATTTGATCTGATCATCTTCCGTTCTGAATTCGTGAAAATCCCGCTGATGATGGTCAAAATGCTTTTCACCGTCATAAATACCACCGACGTCAACGATAAAATCACAAGCAGCCAGTTCCTTTTCATCTCTGGTTCTGATTAGTTCATTGTCTGGAAATACATAATTCAGTATTGCGTAGGACATACAGTCATCTGCATGGTAGTTACCGTTATGAACTGCTATTTTTACCTTTTGTGTCAACTTAAAATCCTCAATAACATTTTTATTGTACGGGTTTTGTTTAGCTAAAACAATGTAAAAATAAAACGGTTTGCCGTTTTCGTGATAGTTAAACAAAAAATTTATAGGAAAATCCGATACTGACCTGGGAGTGAGCAAAATTGAAGGTAACGTAAGTTTTTCGTTACAGTATGATCGGGACTTTTAACGGCTGTACAATAAGATGCAGACAACCCGACAGTGGGTTTTTCAATCTTTAGAAGTTTAAGTTTTGTCGGGAATCTTATATCTGTTATGTGGTAGAATATAGCAAGTGTTTTTGACTTTGAATAAGCTAGGAGTTTGCATGCAGGATTTGTATGAAGGAGATTTGACAGAAAAGATGCTCGTCAAACAGTTGACCAGCGTTGAAACGTCACTCATTTCAAATTCCGTGAAGGAGTTTCATAAGCCGAGCTTAGCTGAACATCATATTACTCTCGGAGGATATTCCGAAAAATGGTATCGTCAGCTGCACAAGGCTACATGGATAGTGTGTGGAATGAAACTGTCCACCCTTGATGAGTGTATATCCAAGATATCCGCTTCAACCAACAAGCGTAGCAGAGATGAATACATTGATACCGTGGAATCCTATGGAGAGGGGAACTGGACCTACGAGTTTATGCATAAGGCTACTGAATTGCATAATTCTGTGGGTGCTCTGATTGAAGCAGGAAAAAAAGAGGAGGCTCTCAAGCTGATGCAGGAGGCCGGAGTGGCATATTCTGTGGCCAGCTATCCTAATCTCAACGGTGACAAGAAGGCTTTGCAGGCTCAGGTTAACAATGTAAAAAACTATAGAGATTATCTTAATCTTGGGAATATCGGCTTCAAGGAGCTTGAAGTTCCAGTTGATTTGAAAGGTATTAAACATAACATTAAAGCGTGGCTCCTGCACCCGAAAAAGGATGAACCTGTGCCGCTGATTGTATTTGCAGGATCGCTTGAAAATCTGTTTTCTGATTATGACAAACTGTACCAGTTTCTAGTCAGAAAGCTGGGTTGTGCCGTTGTTTGTATGGATAATCCACGTACCGGACAGAACAGTTCGGTGCCTCTTGATCATGACAGTTCTGTTCTGCATCGCAATGTGCTTGATTATCTGGTAGCCAATGAACCAATCATCGATAAAAACAGGATCGGTGCCGTAGGACTTCGCTTCGGCGGTAATATTGTGACCAGACTGTCTTTCATGCGGTGTAATCTATTAAAGTTCAGTGTGTTGATCGGAGCTGCGGTTAACAAGGTTTTTGTGGATAATAATAATCTCGATCTGCTGTCGCAGATGCAGAGAGCGATTATCTGCAATAAAATTGACAAGGATGCAGCAGAGTGGAATTCCTGTCTGCCGATTCTGTCTCAGTTCTCTTTGAAAAAACAGGGACTTCTCGGAACAATTACCAAAACCCCGATTAAGGTTCTGTACTCCGAACGGGATTTTTTCTGTGATGAAGAGGATGCCAAACTGCTGGTTCGTTCAAGTGCAGGCGGTGAACTGGTGAAATTGAAACCCGGCAATTTAACTTCAATGATTGATACTATTATTAAAGAATTGCAGGAAAGTGTTGAAAAGTATTTTAAAGTAGTAAACGATCCATAATAACCTTTAAGGCAATTATGGCTTTTGCTTAGTCTAAGTGATTTCGCTGAAAAGTGAATGAACTACGTTATGAGAGAATGAATTTATGTAAATAAATTCAAATAGTTACCTTCGGATGTTCATCTAGTCTGAAGCTCTAAGGTGT
>CACWLF010000072.1 GCA_902761645.1 uncultured Aeromonadales bacterium
CATTCTCTCATAACGTAGTTCATTCACTTTTCAGTGAAATCACTTAGACTAAGCAAAAGCCATAATTACCTTAAAGGTTATTATGGATCGTTTACTAAATATAATGGAAATGAATAGCTGACTGTAGAATAAATTAAACCATGAATATACAAACTATAGAGTCCGCAAACATATAAACATGTCTGCAGACCTTGGTTGAGATCATTCTTTTTATAGGTTTAACTTATAATTCTACAGTTATATTATCAATAAGCCGCGGTGTGCCAAGATATGCTGAAACCAGGATTACAGCGGTTCTGGTTTGTTCAGTAATTGTATCAAGTGTTACCGCATCAACAATATCGATGGAATCCGTTTTAAATCCGGTACTGTCTAAACTCCTGCGTGCCGAAGCTTTAAGCTGTTCAAAGTCTCTGTTTCCTTCTTTTATTGCCTTTGCAAGTCCGGAGATCTCCTTGTGGAGCAGATGTGCCTTAGTTTTATTTTCCGCTGTCAGCAGACCGTTTCTAGAAGATAATGCCAGACCTTCTGAATCTCTTACAATCGGAACGGTAACGATTTTTACCTGAATTGCCATATCATCCACCATCTGTTTAAGCATGGCGACCTGTTGAAAATCCTTTTGTCCGAACATTGCAAAGTCCGGTCTTACAATATTGAAAAGTTTGTTCACTACGGTGGATACACCCTTAAAATGACCTGGTCTTAATTTTCCTTCCAGTTTATCGGATATATGAGGAACAAATACGGTGGTTTGGTTTTCCATCCCGTTGGGATACATGGTTTGAGGTGTAGGAGTAAATACCAGATCAACATTTTCCTGCTCCAGTTTTGCCAAATCCTGATCAAGAGTTCTCGGATAATTTTTCAAATCGTCGGCATTATTAAACTGTAACGGATTTACAAATACGCTTACTGCCACCTTGTCTGCAATTTTTTTTGCCTCTCTGACCAATGTTAAGTGACCTTCATGCAGGTTGCCCATTGTCGGAACCAGAGCAATTGTCGCATTCTGTTTTTTCAACTGGTTGACTGCATCAACAGCAGAAGGTATATCTTTAGTTATAATCATTTTTTATTATTTCCTTTTTAGTGAAAACTTTGAGAATCATTCGGAAAGTTCCCGTTCTGCACTTCGCTTAAATAAAGTTTTACTGCATCGGTAAAGTTACCTGATTCCTGCAAAAAGTTCCGGGCGAATTTAGGTGTATGACCTGGAGTTATTCCGAAAGCATCGTGCATAACTAAAATCTGCCCGTCTGTATTGTTTCCTGCACCTATACCAATAGTAGGAATACGCAGTTTCCGGGTTATTTCCTTTGCCAGCTCGGCGGGAATACATTCGAGTACTATCATACAGGCACCTGCCTCCTGCAAAGCCTGTGCATCATTCAGTAATTTCCTGGCCTGTTCTTCAGATCTTCCCTGAATTTTATATCCGCCGAAAATATTTACGAATTGAGGTGTCAATCCTATATGGGAGCATACCGGAATTCCGTTATGTACAAGCATTGTTACTATGTCTGCAATTTCCTGACCACCTTCAAGTTTTACCACATTTGCGCCGGATTCCATCAGTTTTTTTGCGGAAACGGCTGCTGTAGGTTTGTCATAATAACTCATGAAAGGGAGATCAGCGATAATCAGGGAGTTTTTTACAACTTTGGAAACACAGCGTGTATGATAGGCAACATCATCGACCGTAACACCGATTGTACTTTCTCTTCCCTGCATTACCATACCAAGAGAATCCCCAATAAGCAGAGCCGGTACTTCACAGTCATCAAAAATTTTGGCAAAAGCAGCATCATACGCGGTAATGGTGCCGAATCTGGTATGATTGTTTTTTAAATTCTGTAATGTTGAAACTGTATATTTGCTCATAAGAAAACCCCACATAACATATTAACGCCGATCATTATAGATCGTTGTCAATGATTTTTAAATCGGAGCAGTCTATATTGATAAATAACTCTTCAATGGTTTTATTCAGCGGTGTTGCAAGCTTGGGATTAATGTCCATCATCGGTTTGAGAACGAAACTTCGAAGGGCAAGACCAGGATGAGGAACCGTAAGAATTTCAGTATTGATAATTTCCTGATCGTACAGGATTAAGTCAAGATCCAGTGTTCTCGGTCCCCAGTGGATCTTTCTGACACGTTTATGATTGTTTTCAATTTTCTGAAGTTCCTTCAGAAGTTCAAACGGAGAAAGTTCCGTTGATATTTGCGCGACGGCATTAATGAAATCAGGTTGATCCTGAGGACCCATCGGCACGCTTCTATAGATACCTGATTTCTTTATCAGTGTGGTTTCTGGAATGGAATTTAATTCATCAAATGCGCTTCTGACCTGAAGCAACGGTTCCTCAAGATTGGAACCTAAAGCGACAAATGCTGTATGTAGCACGGTTAATCCTCAATTTTCTGATTGTAGGCTTTCTGCCAGAATTTAAACAGCGGAACTAGATCCGGATTAACCTGAGATCTGTATTCAAGAAAATCCAATGCTCCCTTGAATCTTCCAAGTCCAATGACAGATTGTAGCTGCGGTTTGTTCGTCATGTAGCAGTTAAACTGTATAAACCATATCTGTGTTGTGTCAACGCTGGAAAACCACGGCATTGCAGTATATGCCGCTTGCTTTCCAAGCACACCTTCACACACGCTCATGAAAATTTTTTGTATTTTGCTGTAAAGACTCTTTGCCTTTGAAATAAACTTTTCAGTGAATTTTTTATCATGTACCGTGTATGTCTCTATCGGATGCAGTTTCCCGGATTTTATTCCATGACTGTTTTCGAGAATGCAATTATAAATGCGTACTGAATTTTCAGTTACATTTTCAGGTTTTAAAAAAGCAATTTTGTTTAATTCCTCCAGCATTGCAAATGAACCAATGCTTTCTTCAAATCTGACTACAACTTCCGGCCACAGAAGAGCGGAGTACATAAATGACAGATTTCCTGTTTTACCGGAAGCCACCCTGGCATCGGCGTTTTTTAAAAAATTATTTATAAATTTTTCGTAAATATTATTTTCCCCGGAATTCATAAGACGATCGATAGTAGGGAAAATGTATTTAAACAAATTGAATTCGCGCATTTGTTTCATGGTTTTTTCACCATAGCCGAGCAGGAACATTTTTCCTATTTCATCGTACATACGTGCATTTGAAACCGACTGGATAAGGTGTACATTTTTTTTGATCGGTTCGGAAGTTCGATGTGTCATCTTCATGTCCAGTTTACTGCTGAATCGTATGGCGCGCAGCATTCTTACCGGATCTTCCTTGTATCTGACAATCGGTTCGCCGATGATATCCAGCCTTTGATTTTTGAGATCTCTTATGCCGTTGTGAAAATCATGGATTTCACTTGAAATAACATCATAATAAAGTGCATTGATTGTAAAATCTCTGCGGGTTGTGTCCTCAATCATGGTTCCATAGTTATTATCACGGATCAGCATTCCTTTCTGGTTTGATACCCGATCTGCGGAATTTGGCGAGGTTTGCACTACATTTGAATTCTGTACCGGTTTCTGTTCCGATTCGGAGAAATCGTAAAAGATGATTTTATATATTTTACTGTAATTTTCAGCTCTAATCTGGGGATAGTAATAACTCTGATAATGCAAAAAGCCGGTTATTGCGGAACGATTCTGTTTTAAAAATGAGATGTTTCCTCTTAATAATTTGTTCAGCACAGCCTTTTCTGAAATTTTGAAGATGAACAGAAACTGCAAGGTCCAGATGTAACTTATAATCATGTTAAGATTGGCAGGGAATCCGATTTTCCTTAAACTTTCAGTAAAAATGATAAAAGCGGTGCAATAAACGGTTTCCTTTGTTTTCAGAGACAGATTGTTAACTGAATGAACCAGCGGGACGTATGATTTTATTTTCGATTTTGTTCCCGTTGCCAGTGTTTTAAGACATGTTGTATACGATTTCAGCAGTTCTGATAATTGTGTGTCGGCAATACCGTTTTGAACCTTGGAGGCAAATTTTTCAGCTTTTTCGTTGAAATCTGTTGCTCTGGAAATGAGAGTATCAATAATATTCTGGGCATTCTTTTTATCATTTTCCAAAGCAAACTGCTTTCTAAGCCTGAATATTTCATAGAAATCCTCTATTTTTCCAAGTTTTTCTTCCAGGTCTGTCAAGGCCATCGGCCAGAACAGTACGGCAAAGAATATAATAATGTTGTTATTATTCAAGTTAATCTGTTTTGTAAGTTCGGAATATGAACTGTCGTCTTTTAAATTATCCGCAAGGTTATACAGATTCAGAAAATTCACTACGTGATTCAGGTTTTTCTCATTTTTCAGAGCTTTATGCAAACTCGGGAAAAGCAGTTCTATAATCTGAAACTGATTAAGAACATCAAAAAAGGTATTTCTTACAATCGGATAATAAAAACCGTAGGTTAATGCATTAAGAATTTCCACGGTGTCAACTTTCAGCAACGCACTCCTGCAGCTGATAACCATATGATTGAGTTTGTCTGACAGAGGTTTTCTGTATAATGCGTTTGCCCACAATGCCTTCAGTATGAACAACGGGTGTTCATTTATAAATGTTTCATCAATGCTGTCATCGGCAAATTCTATATAATTCAAATCTTTTTTGAATAAATCAATATCGTTGTCCAAATCTTTTTTTATTTTAGCTGCCGAACTGATGGACATTAGTTCACTTTTAAACTGGGAAAGAGGATTATTTTGGGTTGCCTGAATGTATTTCTCTTTTAACTTTGCGTGTGATGAAAATGCATCAGAAGATATGTTGTTAAGAATTGATTCCGCTGACAGACTGATTTCACCTGCTGTTTTACTGTTATCTGTTGCAGGTGCTGCACCTGACAATTTTGAGTCTGTGCACTCGGCTGTTGGTTTGCTCTCAGGGACAGAGAAAGACTGCGGATCTGCGGCTCTGAAAGTTGCCACTTCGATAATTTCAGAACCGAAAGTAACATGTGCAATTTTAAATCTTTTTCCAATAACTCTGGCTATAGGGCGGGAACGAAAAACTCCCTTGCCTAAATTTACATCCTGATATTCTTTTAAAGCATTGCGTTGATTGAAAATTTTAACAACCTCTTCAGGCGTTGCGTTGGTTGTTACATCAAAGTCTTTAGGTTTCTTGTTTAAAATTAAATCCCTTACGCAGCCACCGACAATATAAGCTTCAAACCCGTTTTTTACCAGGGTTTTAACAACAAATGTGGCATTGGGGGAAATTGAACTGTTATCAATGTGATGTTCTGACTGAGGGATTATATTATCTGTTATATTATCTAAAAAATTCACGGCTTTTCTGTTTTTTTATTGTTAATGTGATTATATTCGAATTCTTGGGCTCTGTTAAACATGAACCTACATAATCAGCCTTTATAATAGCGCATACTGGATTTTTTTCAATTTAAATTTGATTCCGCGGATAACAAAAAACACTGTCCATTATTACTGTTGAACAGTGTTTTATACGAATATATCAGCGGTAAACCGCAAGAAATCATGAAACAGGCATTAATCTGAAAGCTGCTTTTCCTTTATTTCTGCCAGTTCCTTGCAGTCAACACACAGATCTGCTGTAGGTCTTGCCTCCAAGCGTCTGATACCGATCTCAGAACCGCAGTTCTTACAGTAACCGAAGTCATCTGAATCAATAGCTGACAGTGTCTTTTCTATTTTTCTGATTAATTTTCTTTCACGATCGCGAGTTCTGAGTTCCAGTGCAAATTCCTCTTCCTGTGAAGCTCTGTCCACTTCATCCGGGAAATTTGCCGCTTCGTTTTTCATATGATCTACAGTTTGACCAACTTCTTCTCTTAATTGATTTCTCCATGCGGTAAGAATTTTTCTGAAATGCTCTCTCTGAGCATCATTCATATATTCTTCGCCAGGCTGTACCACGTATGGCTCAATTCCATCAATTATAGTAGATGTTCTCTTGCGTTTAGTCTCACCCATGATTTTATCTCCTCTGCAAACTTTATTTGATCATTTAAATAAAGTGTAGATTTCTTTTTTGTTAATAAAAATTATTTTTAAATCGACTCTTACTATTTTTCTTTAATAAGTATCAAAAAAACTTGAGTGAGTATACGTATAAATACAATAAAATTCTTTAATGTATTTCACTATTTTTAATATTTCTGTCTTTTTTTTACTAAGTGACTACTATATGAACAGCATCTGCTTATTTTAGCAGGAGCAACGGGTCTGTAACACCGTTGACTTCAAACGCATTCCGACGATCAATGCAGGTACCGCAGCAGCCGCACGGCTTTTCTTTTCCTTCGTAGCATGACCATGTAAGTTCATAGGGAACCTTGAGAAGTAATCCCTGTTTTACTATTTCAGCCTTGTTGCAGTTTATGAAAGGTGCCTCGATTGACAGTTCATGTCCCGTACCCTCATAAACAGCCTGATTCATATACTGTACAAACTCGGGGGTGCAGTCGGGATATGCTCTTCCTGCCGCATCATCGGCGTGAGCTCCGTAGTAAACCACTGATGCTCCGATACTCTGTGCAAAACTTGCCGCGGTACTCAGCATCAATCCGTTTCTGAATGGAACGTAAGTTGATACAGTTCCGGTTCCTCCAAGATCGTTCAGTTGGTCGTTATAGCTTTTATGAACAATTTCGTGAGATGAATGCTGCAGCAGTGAGCAATCGGATTGAGCAAAAATTGCGGATAAATCCAGGAGTTTGTATGGAACCTGGTAGTGCCGTGCTATTTTTTTTGCACAGTCCAGTTCCTTCTGATGTTTCTGTCCATACAGAATGTTCAGTGCGTATACGTTCTGTTTTTGATACTTTTCCACGGCAAGGGCAAGACAGGTTGAACTGTCAACACCGCCGCTTAATAAAACTACTGCTTTCATAAAATGCTCCTGGAGGTTTATATTCTACTGCTGCCGGCAATTGTTTTTATCGATTACGTGCTGATTGATAATATTCCCGCTGCTGTCAAAGAATTTATAGTTAATAATGCTGATCTGAGGTAAAAGACTGCCGAAGATACTGCACATGCTCTGATCGATGCTGCTTATATTGGCATTCCTGATATTATCCGTGAATATCGGCATCGGGGTAAGTTCGATATTCAGCATGCTTCCGGTTATTTTGCAGGATGCCTTTTCGTAAGGCGAACCGGTTACAGTAAACGACGAGGAACAGGCCTGTTCGTAGGCCTCCAGTTCCGGATCTTTGGTTTGTTTTTCCGTATCTGTTTCTTGTCCGTCGTTCTGTTCCTGTATTTTCTTTTTATCTGATTCTTTCGGCAGAGGAACAGCAGCGCCGGGGACAGGAACATCTTCACTGGCAGGAAGATCTTCCGTTTTAACATTTTCTGAAAGAACTGTTTCGGCAACAGTATCGTTTTCTTTCAGCTCGCTTTTTGTATTTTTCTTCACAGGAACAGAATCGTCTATACCGTCGATGTCCAAATCGTCAATATCTATTTTGTCTTCATTTTCTACCGGTGCCTGTTTACGCGTGTCTTCTGCACCAGTTTCCCTTTCAGCGGCTGCACAGCAGACCGAACCGAATGTTAAAATTGAAATTAATAAATAAGCTAAATATCTGGTCATGTCGATCGGTTCCATAATTATGGTTATTAACGATAAACGGAATTCCGTAATTCTGTTATAATACGGAACTGATTTTAGCATATAATGCTCGGGCTGGATCAAATTGATTTCAACTGTTGATGATCCGGTTTCTTTTTTCAGAGCATGGTGACGGAAAGATTATAGCAGTAGAGATTCCTTGGAACAGTAATGGCAGGTACAGTCAAAAAGAGAAAAAATCCGAATAAGGCGAAAGTAAAAAAGGGCGGTTGGAAGTTAAAATTTTTTGTTTTTTGCTTGGTTTCGTTTCTGGTCGGTGCGGTTGCTCTGACCGGGTATATTTATATCCTGGATAAAGAGGTTCAGGAAAAATTTACCGGAGAAAAATGGCAATTGCCGGTGTGGATATATTCTCGCCCGCTGGAACTTTATAAAAATCAGAGAATTTCCTTGAAACAGCTTGAAACCGAACTGATTACGCTTAATTACAGGAAGGTTTATGATCCTGCCAATCCCGGGGAATATGCTGTTGAGGGAAATAACCTGGTCGTTATCAAAAGACCTTTTAAATTTTATGACGGCGATGAAAAGGAACGTGCTTTATTTATTCAGTTCGGCAGTGAACGCATTCAGACATTAAAAGACGCAAAAACCGGAGCAACATTGGCTTCGGCGAGACTGGATCCGATAATTCTGGATCGTATAACTTTGGGAAATGAAGAAGATCGTATAAAAATTACTCTGCAGGATGTCAACGATAAACTGATTCCTATTCTTACAACCATTGAAGATCGCGATTTTTATGATCATTTCGGTATTAAGCCTACATCAATAGCCAGAGCAATGATCGCAAATATCAAGGCGGGACGAAATGTACAGGGCGGTTCCACCCTGACACAGCAGCTGGTTAAGAATTTCTACCTTACAAGCGAAAGAAGCGTTAGCAGAAAAATCAAAGAGGCTCTGATGTCTCTGATAGTCGAGTACCGCTACAGTAAAAACGAAATACTGGAAGCCTACCTTAATGAGATTTATCTGGGACAGAACGGATCCAACGGCGTTTACGGTTTCGGACTTGCTTCATATTTTTATTTCGGACTGCCGGTAAGAGAACTTGACGTGGGGCAGATTGCCACCATGGTGGCGATTATAAGAGGTCCGTCCTACTATGATCCGTGGCGCCATAAGGAAAGAACTCGAGAACGCCGGGATATGATATTAAAAAAACTGCTGGACGAGGATATTATTACACCAAAGGAGTATGATCAGTATGCTTCAAAGGATATAGAGGTTCTTCCAAGGGGTAAGGCTATTTATGGTAAAACACCTGCCTATGTCGACCTGGTAAAGAGGGAAATCCGCGAAAAAATGGGAGATGAAATTCTGAAGGTATCCGGTTTGAAGGTATTTACAAGTTTTGATCCGAATGCGCAGAAAGCTGCGGAAAATGCTGTTGCCAAAGCAGGTGCGGAATTTAAAAACAGATATCCTGATATTCAGATTGCATTTTCAGTTGCAAACTGGCATAAGGGTGAGGTGATAGCTCTGGTCGGAGGAAGAGATTACGCTACCAAGGGAATGTTCAACCGGGCCATTGACGCGCATCGTCCGATAGGTTCCACCATAAAGCCGATAGTATATTTAACCGGTTTTGCTGAAAAAAATTACAGACTGTCTACCGTAATTGATGATTCTGCTTTAACCGTTCATTACGGAAAACAGGAATGGAGACCTCGTAACTTTGACCACAAATATCACGGAAAGGTATTTCTGCGTGATGCACTCGCGAGATCTCTGAACATCCCCGCTGTAAGAGTTGGTGTTGATGCAAAGATCAGGAATGTAATTAAAAATCTGCAGGCAGTGGGAGTGGATCAGGAACTTCAGCCGTATCCTTCGCTGCTGCTTGGTACCGTTGAGATGTCTCCTCTTGAAATGACACAGATGTTTTCGGTTTTTGCGTCACAGGGTTATTACAAACCTCTTACCTCGATCCGTGCAATAGTGGATAAGAATGATGAACTTATTTATCAGGAAAACGAGACGGCAAAGAGGATTTTTTCTTCAGAGGATACTTATCTGCTGACATCCGGTTTGATCAGTGTTGTAAAATCAGGTACAGCGCGTTCCCTTAACAGTATAGTGCCGAATGTCAATATTGCAGGTAAAACAGGAACTACTGATGACGGCAAGGATTCATGGTTCGCCGGTTATGACAACGATGATGTGTTTTCTGTATGGGTAGGTATGGATGACAACAAGCCTACAGGCTATACAGGTTCATCC
>CACWLF010000073.1 GCA_902761645.1 uncultured Aeromonadales bacterium
AAATAATTGGTAGCGGTCTGGTGTTCAGGCCCGTTCGGATTACCGGAAACGGTATTGAAGCAAAGTTGTGATCAATACACGGTTACAACAGAACCAATTCAAATTTATGTTGCCAGCATAATGATTTAAAAATATACTGTTCAGAGTTTCGTCAACTGATAATTAATATAACATGGCATCTGAAAATATTAATAAAACTCTTGATTTAATCAGCAGCGTACCCCTGATTATTCCGGCCGATCCCGACGGCAGGTGCAGTCTTGGCATCGATCCGGACGAACTTGTGATCGAAAGTGCGGAGGCACGGAGTTTCATTTCCGGAATCATGAGAATCGTTCCGAACTGGATCCGTATCAGCCTGCCTTCACGGACCCTGTCTAATCTGGACAATATCGAATTCAGGGCGGTAAAGCTCGAAAATCTGTACAGCTGTTTCAATTATGATATCTTTCAGCAGGCAAGGATTAATTTCACAGATGAACACACCCTTGTTTACAGCTATATTTTCACCATCGAAAAAACCAGACGAAAAGTTACCACGCGCAACACATTCACCATCAATGTAACGCGTTCCATTGAGAACAGTGCCTGTGTATCAGAATTGCAGCAATCGGAGAACACCTGTGAAAATGCAGAAGCGGCGACGGAACAGAAACAGAATAATAACTGCGCTGATGTTCAGTCGGCAGAAACCGATACGGCAGAGCCTGTCTTATCCGGATCTGTGACGGATGAATGCGGCTGTTCAGAAAATCATGATCCGGCAGTTCCGGTTTCATGCGATACCGATTCAGCTGACATAATTTCAGAGGAAAAGAAAGAACAGGACTGCTGCAGTGATGTTCCGATCATTGCGTTGCAGAAGAACAGAGATCTTATGTTTGAGCCGGAATATCATGAACCCGAGGTGCTGTTCCCTGAGGCAATTGAGACCTCTGATCAGAACGAACCTGCAATAGGCGATATTGCCCCGATAGCAGATGACAGCGATTTCCTTGAAAGGAATTTCGGCTGTCTCGACAAGACTTTCTATACGCCGCAGTACACAATTCCTGATGAGGAGATCCTGATGCTCGGAACGGAGACCGCTCACAGCAGGAACAAAACGGAAAATTCCTCCGTCCCGGAAACGACAGCCGCCGGCAAAACCGATCATCAGAATACTGATAAGGATTTCGATGATTTTGAATTTGAAATCGATACCCTGAGCATTGATGAATTTTATTCCGAATACAACCCGAAACAGGTTAAGTGCGGTCTGCTGGGCGCAGGCAGCTAGAATTTTTCTGATTTACTTCAAAAAATCACAGATGCAACAGAGAATCGGCAGTGCATACGGCTTAAAATATCGATAGCAAGGTATGTTAACCGGATAATAATGAACAGACATAAATCAGACAACGAAAGTTTTATCAGACTTACTGACAGCGTCAGACATTCAGAAAAGAATACTGATCGTCAGTCTTCCGGTTCCGACAGCAGAAAATTTGAAGAGAATGCCTTTCTTAAAAATTTAAAAAATATTTTCTTTCCCCGTCATAACGAAAATTCAGAAGCAAATCAGTCCGACGGCAATGCAGGCGCAGCCTTTGAAAATTCGATTTCCCTGTCTGCAGCCCCCGTCGCCAGCCCGCGTGATTTATGGAAAAACATTCCGACCGACGAAAATATCCTTTACTACAAGCCTGACAGCGACAGCGCATTTGCTGAGCATGACGGATTTTCGGTAATCGCCGCCAGTCTGAGAGGAAGAACTCATGCCCATCAGGGTATTCCCAGGGACGATCACTTTGAATTCAGCAGGGAAACAGTAAACGGATGGAGTATTCTGACCGTCGCCGACGGTGCAGGTTCCCAGCAGTTCGCACTCAAGGGCTCCGAGGTGGCATGCAGTACAGTATGCAGCGAATGTACCGGGAAACTCTCCAATCCGGACCATGAACTCAACAGACTTTTTTCACGAATCGATGACGGCTCCATAACACTGCCGGAGCATACGCCTGTTCTGCCGCCTGAAGCAGAAAAATCCATTCACAGAGCAGGACTGGAGCTTCTTGCCGGTGCTGTAATGCTTGCAAAGGATAATCTTGCCGCCGAGGCGGAAAAGTACAACAGAGAGTATGCCGACGACGATGATTTTTCACCGGTTACCGCGCGCGATTATGCCACAACCCTGCTGATTGTGATCACCAGGGAGAGCAGTCAGGGACGGCTGATAATAAGTTTCAGCGTGGGAGACGGTGTGATTGCCTGCTGCGAACACGGCAGCCCCGGCAGCAAGGATGCAACTCTGCATTTTTCAACTCTTAACGAGCAGGACTGCGGGAAATATGCCGGTGAAACCAGATTTATAACCTCGAATTCTATTTTTAAGGATCGTCTGAAGCTTTCATCCAGGCTTTCCGTCAGAATATCAAGGGAGACCGAGGCTGTGATTCTGATGACCGACGGAATTTCTGATCCTTTTTTCGAATCGGAAAGACTTCTTCATTCAGGATCCCAGTGGCTCAATTTCTGGAATGATTTAACTCTCTGCGGGGAGGATCATCTGGAGCTAAGACGCCTGAGCGTGAAGGAGAACACGGAAAAACTGCTGAAATGGCTGGAATTCTACAAATCAGGCGAACATGATGACCGAACCATCATAATCATGTACCGCAGTCACGCCGGAAGAAATTTCTGACAGTGTTTCACGGATTATTCCGTAATTTCAAGATTTTTCAGTAACCTGTCATGGTCCGATGCGTAAATAATTCCGGACGTTCAAAGAAAAAAAGGCGGTTCAAAGGAACCGCCACACTAAAGGAACAAAAAAATTATAAAGAATACTGATTCGCGGCCGGACAGACCGCGGATTTCAGAAACCGCACTCTGTACTTTTCAGACCGCGGCATCAGACAGTTCAGGCTGTTTTTCCGCCTGTCTCTATCTTACTGGCGACAGATCTGAGTTTTTCAGCAGCCGCCACAAGATTGATTAAACTTGCCTGTGTTTCAGAGGTGCCTCTGGTCTTTAAACCGCAGTCAGGATTAATCCACAGTTTGTCTCTGGAAATCTTTGAAAGCATGATATTCACGGATTTAATGATTTCCTCAACTGACGGAACGCGCGGAGAGTGAATGTCATATACGCCGGGTCCCACCTCGGTTTCGAAATTATTCGCTTTAAGCGCATCAAGGATCTGCAGATCCGAACGTGAAGCCTCAAAGGTGATGACATCGGCATCCATATTGTCAATGGCAGGAATAATATCGGTAAATTCACTGTAGCACATATGAGTGTGGATCTGAGTTTCCGGTTTAACACGGCTGTGGGTCAGTCTGAAGGCCGGAATTGCAAAATCCAGATATTCACTGTTCCAGTCTGACTTTCTCAAAGGAAGTTTTTCTCTGAGAGCGGCCTCGTCAATCTGAATGATTCTGATGCCGTTGGCTTCGAGATCCAGCACCTCGTCACGGATGGCCAGTGCAATCTGTGAAATTGATTCCCTGATTGAAATATCCTCGCGCGGGAACGACCAGTTCAGTATTGTCACAGGACCGGTCAGCATGCCCTTGACGATTTTGCCGGTCAGTGACTGTGCAAACACAGACCATTCCACGGTAATAGGCTTGATACGGTATACATCGCCCCAGATCACAGGAGGCTTAACGCATCTTGTACCGTAGGACTGCACCCATGCCTTTTCGGTAAAAAGGAATCCGCCGAGTGATTCACCGAAGTATTCCACCATGTCATTACGTTCGAATTCACCGTGAACAAGCACATCAAGTCCGATCTGCTCCTGCCACCTGATACATTCGGCAATTTTGTTTCTGATGAACTCCCTGTATTCGGTTTCTGCAATCTGCCCCTTGCGGTATGCGGATCTGATCTCTTTTACATCCTTTGTCTGCGGGAATGAACCGATGGTGGTGGTAGGGAACAGCGGGAGACCGAAGGCTTTCTTCTGCAGTTTCTGTCTCTGCGCACGTGCAGGCTGACGAACATAATCAGATTCCGTTACACCGGCAACCCTTGCTTTTACCTCGTGATTTGTTGCCAGACGATCTGATCTGAACAGCTGTACATTGGCAATATATGCTGGGTCCTGGACATAGTCGCTCAGACCTGCAAGTCTGCTGATTTCCTTAAGCTCCTGAAGTTTTTCCTCTGCGAAGGCAAAATATTTCAGATGAGTTTCATCAAGTGCCGTTTCATGTTTCAGGGTATAAGGAACATGGAGCAGTGAACAGGAGGTGGAAAGAACCGCATTGATTCCTTTTGCCTTCAGTCGATCAAGCTGATTCAGAGTTTTTTCGTAATTGTTTCTCCAGATGTTCTTGCCGTTGACAAGACCGGCAAACAGAATTCTGTCGCCAGGGAAGCCGTATTTTTCAATCAGATTCACGGTTTCCTTTCCTTCCAGGAAATCAAGACCGATACCTGCGAAAGGCAGTTCAAGAAGTTCAGGATAAATATCGCGTACATCGCCGAAATAGGTCTGCAGAATAATTCCGACATTTCCGGACGAAGGCAGCAGACTGCGGTAGATTTTTCTGAACAGTTCAATCTGATCTGCGGTTAAATCCTGAACGAGAGAAGGCTCGTCAAACTGCAGGAAACGGATGTTCTCCTGTCCGGCTTTAACGATCAGCTCCCTGTACGCTCCGATGAACGCATCGGCAAACTGTTCAGCTTTTTTTGCGCCTGTGTATCGGCAAAGATTCAGCAGGGTAAAAGGTCCGATGATATTTGATTTGCAGGCAAAGCCAAGATCACGGGCCTCGCGTGCCTCATCAAAAAGTTTTGTGCCGGAAAGTCTGATTTCTGTGCGATCGTCGATTTCAGGCACTATGTAGTGATAATTGGTGTTGAACCATTTTTTCATTGCCAGCGCGCGTACATCACCCTTCGGACCCTGGTATCCTCTGGCCATTGCAATATAAGTATCAAGATCCGACAGATTCAGTTTTCTGTATCTTTCCGGAATGATATTGAAAAGATATGCCGCATCAAGCACATTGTCATAAAATGAAAAGTCGTTTGAGGAAATAAAATCAATGCCAGCTTCGGACTGTGCGGTCCAGTGGGCCTTTCTTAAATTTCCTGCAACTGCCAGAAGCTCATCCTGTGCAATTTCATTTTTAAAATATTTTTCAAGAGCGAATTTAAGTTCTCTTAATGTTCCGATCCTCGGATAACCGGTAACTGCGGTCTGCATATTAATCTCCTTTGTCTGCAGTTGATTTTTAAAACACTGAAAATTATATATGCAGTTCTGTAATAAATATAATACTTAATAATTAAGTTATTCATAGTTTAAAACTATGACGGATTACAGATGACTCTGTATCATATTGGATCATAATGAATCAGATTTCTGCTGACAATATTGCACATATGAGTGTCAGGAACATTTTCAGTTATTGCATGTTTTATCGTAGAATAAGAAGATGAGATGTTGTCAATTCACATGATTTAACCATGCTGTTTTATTAGGAGGACATGCCATGATTGGCGGAATAATAAAAAAACTGGCCGGAAAAAAAGCGCTGATTGCGATTTCACTTTTTCCTCTTGTAAAACCGGTTGTCCGATCCCTGTACAATTCGGTTGCCGGAAACAGCTTCCGCGAAGGCGCGGTTCCGCTGCCTGGTTCTGTGCTCTACTGCGGTCTTGACATAGGCTATACCGAACACTCGGGAATATATGTCGGAGGAGGAGAGAAGTGCATTGTGGAGCTGAGCAACCGGAATGGCGAATCCATCATCAAAAGAGTGACCCCGGAGGAATTTACCGGCGGCGGATTGGGGAACTCGATTTTTGTTTCATGTCACGGAGACGCTTCCGTCGGCAATGCGGCTGCTGCGGATGCGGCGCTTCAGATGGTAGACCGGGATCTCGGCAGATACAATATCGCCTTCAACAACTGCCACATGTTTGATAACTTTTAGAAAACAAAATAATTGCTTGAATTGATTAATAGTAAAGATTAGTTAAGGAAAGCAAAGATGAAATTATCATTCAAAAAATATTCAGCTTATCGCACTCGCTTCTATAGAGTTATTTTTCAACTTGAAGCAAAAAGTAAAAAAAATATCATCGATAAATATCAGTATCAATTCATAGACTTTAAAGCTGCTTCCGAGCAGGATGCTCTATCTCAATTTGAAGAATATGTTAATTCAGATCATTTAATCAGTAGTGGTTCTTATAATATATCTGACTTTGATATTTGGCGCATTGAAGATAACAGTTACATTGCACCTCATGATGGATTCAATCATGTAGCTATATCTGCTAAATATTCAGATTTATATGACAATAATCAAAGATTAAAAATTTGGTCTTCTGAAGAAACTAAACGTATTTTAAGAGGTGCATAATGAAAACTTTAGCAATTGCAAATCAAAAGGGAGGAGTTGGTAAAACAACAATAGTTGTAAATCTAGCTCAATTCGCTTCATATTCCTATGGAAAAAAGGTGGCTGTTATCGATTTGGATACCCAGGGGAATGCTTCTTGGACACTTGCAGATAATACTGTTTCATTAAAGCTTGGGGATGTATTTTTTTCTGATGAAGAACAGTTATTTTCAGTTAATGAAAATATATCTTTAATTTCTTCTGATTATAAATTAGCAAATATTGAAAAACTCAATGTTGAAGAAATTTGTGAAAAACTGAAGAAGATTAAATCACAATTAGAACAGCAAGGTGTTGAGTTATTTATTATTGATACTCCTCCATCAATGGGTAATGCACTGGTAAGTACGTTGTTAGTGGCTGATTATGTCCTTTGTCCAATCGAATTAGAAGCATTTTCATTACAGGGTGTAAAGAAGATGAGAACTGTAATAAACAATGTTAAACAAAGAAATTCAAGTATAACCGAATTAGGCTTACTACCTTCACGAGTTGACAATCGCAACGCTAATCATCGTAAACAATTGGCAGAAATGAAACAATTATACGCAAAACTGGTATGCCCTTTTTCTATTTCTTTAAGAAGCAGTGTAGCAGATGCAATATCCAGTCGCACATGGCTTGGTAAAAACAAAAAACGAAGTGCTAAATCTGCAATTGTAGAATTTAGCAGTCTTACAGATTGGGTATTACATCAAACTGAATTAGCTTAATTAGGAGATTATGATGAGTTTAGATTTTAATGATTTAGGTATGTTGTCAAATCCAGATACAAATAAGGGTGCTATACAGATAGATATTAATTTAATAGATGAAGATCCTGAACAACCTCGTACTGAATTTAATGAAGAATCACTAAATGAATTAGCAGATACGATCAAAGATCGTGGAGTAAAATCCCCTATTTCAGTTCATATTGGAGAAAATGGTAGATACATTATCAATCACGGAGCTAGACGGTACAGAGCTTCTAAACTTGCAGGAAAGACAACTATTCCAGCTTTTATCGATGAAGATTACAACTCAAACGATCAATTTATTGAAAATGTACAACGAGATAATTTATCTCCAATGGATATAGCTCGTTTTCTCCAGAAACAAAAAGAACTTGGAATAAAACAGAAAGAAATTGCTAAAAATATAGGTAAAGCAGAGTCGTGGGTATCAAGACATCTAAATTTGCTTAATCTTCCACAATGCATCAAAGATGCTATGGACAGCGGAAAAATTGGTAATGATTACCTGGCAATAGATGAACTTAAAAAATTGTATTCAGAAGACCAGCAAGCAGTTGAAGCGTTTCTAGCTGATAAAAATGATTCATCAGATTTTATATCTAGAAATGATGTTAAAGAATTAAGTGAATTGATTCATGAACAAAAAAATGATGATCAAGAAGATGAATTATTATCAAATGATATTGAGGAGGAAGAAAGTGATGTTGTTGAAGAATTAGATGAACAACCTTATGAGGCTGTTAATTCTTCACAAGAATCTAATTCTGAATGTGATAATGACGATTTACAAGATTTAGATTCTTTGGATTCATTAAATGAAGGTGTATCTGATGATTCAGATATACAACCTGAAGTTTATGACTCTGTTAAAGAAATTAAATGCGTATCTAGTCAATTTGGCGAAGTTACTGTTGTTTTCCGAAATGCATCTCAGGATGGCTACGTTGTAGTTCTTACTGATGATGGAGTTAAGGAAGTATTAGGTGATGATCTTACTCTAAGATCATTGAAATTTTAATCAATAATCAACTATAAAATAATATTTATGCTATATTTATTAAATGAATTAAAAGAGTATATCCCTTTCAATAATCAATTTGAGGGGAATCAGGCAAAGGCTTGTTTAGTTAAGGGTTGGAACAGTACAGATTGCAATAATGCTCGTTCAACAATTGAGGAGTGTCCTAAAAATGCATGGATTCAACGGCGGTGTCGAATCAGAGATAATTCAGGAAATTATCTGTATAACGGTCTTATTATAGTTGATGTCGATGATAAACATTGGTCAGAAAATGTTTTAAATAGAATTAAGAGTGAAAAATTAAAGTGTCAGGCTAGACAAACAAAAAATGGTTATCACTTTATTTTTGCTTTTGATCCTGATTCATTAAATGCTTCAACTTGTGATTATATGTTGGCACTTGGTACAAACACAATAATTGAAAGCACTCACAATAGAACATCCTATATTTCAGATTTTGTTGTAGATTACAAATTTTCAGAGATTGTTAGACATATTGAAAATATCAGCGGCAGATATGTCGGTATGATTAAAACTTCTGATGACCATGTAGTTAACAGAGAAATTGTTTACACTAATTTATATTCTGAATCTGAACAAAAAGATAGAAATTGTAAAGAACAATTACCTGAGTGGTTTCCTCCATTCGATTTCATCCCGGACTGGCTTATACCAATAAATGCAAATAAAAAGATTGAGGAGAATGAATTGTTTGATAAAGAAATTGAAGCAATGGCTTCACTGTCGGACCTTTATTTATGTGATGACGGAAAAAGAGTTGATATACCAGCTTTTTTACAGGCACTAAATGCAAGTGTGCCATATAAAACAGTTAAAATTAGAAATAATCGTAAACTAATAATTTATAAAGATGGGTACTATCACTTTATTGAAGATACTGAATTTATAGGATTTATTGATACAGTGTTATCTGTTGTTGGGTATGGTCATTCTAAAGACTGTACAGATATAAGTGGCAATATATACAAGCAACTCATGCGCAGAACAAATTTATCATATCTTTGCAATATAGAAGATTTAGATGCAAATCAAAATATCATTAATTTTGAAAATGGAATATTGAATTTAAATACGGGAGAATTGCTTGCTCATTCTCCAAAATATTTAAGCACCATTCAAATTCCATGTAAATGGGATCTAAATGCATCAGAGCCAGTTGTTTTTAAAAATTATCTTAAAAAATTAACAGACGGACTTCAAGATCAAGAGCAGATAATAAGTTTAATATTACAATACTGTGGTGCTTGTATAGCAAATGTGCCAGTATATAAAACTAAAGCTGCTTTAATTTTTAATGGCAAGTCAAATGCAGGCAAATCTCAAATATTCAATTTGATGTTTAACCTGTTGGGAAAAGAAAACACAGTACCAATTGATCTAAAGAATATATCAGAAAATCGATTTGCTAAAATTTCTCTTTTTAAGAAAAGACTAGTAGGTAATGCTGAATTGCAACATAGTTCAATTATTGAGTCTGGTAATGTTTTCAAAAATTTGTCTAGTGGTGATTACATTGATGCAGAAGAAAAGTTTAGAGATATTTTTTCTTTTAAATACGATGGTGGTCTGATGTTTTGCTGCAATGAATGTCCTGCTTTTAAAGATAATGATGATGGTTTACTTAATAGGTTGTTTATCATTAATTGTAATAATGAAATTCCAGTTGAAGA
>CACWLF010000074.1 GCA_902761645.1 uncultured Aeromonadales bacterium
GATAAAAATCGTGTCCGGTTACAACTGCGGACTTGACACCGAGCAATTTCTTGCATAATGTATTAGCTGAAGCCATCTGTTAGCACTCCTTTAAGTAATAGATTGGACACTAATACATTAAAGGATAACAGATGGCTTTTTCAACTCCTAACAGTCAATTCAGTCAGCATAATTTTTCACTATCATGCCAGAAGCCTCTTTTTTCATTAAATTTCCTGCAATCCGAAATATTTGATTTTCTTGTAACTACTGCCTGCCTTTGATCGTTTAATATGTGAATGCTGAGATAACGGCATAATAATGGAATGTAAAGTAAAACAATTGATTATCATGTATTCAGTCTTTTTTGCTTATGTTCCAAAGTTAGAATTGGATTATAACTTTACCTATATGATTCAAGTATAATCTAGTATATTCGGATTATAAGAGTATAAGAGGTCGGCATACCATGAGCAATGTTATTCATTTCAATTACAGTTCTCCTACCGAGGCTACGTATGATAATAAAATTTCCTTTTCCTGGTTAACAGGAGACCTCAATCTCTGCTGGGCAGAAAGCAATACTCTTGCAATTACAAATGATGTTTCCATCGGCGCCGTAAACATGTCATGCAAGTTGTGCGGAGAATTAAAGGTTGCCTACGATATGGAATTCAAATATTTTGAAGCAGCAGCAGGAAAAAATATCCTGATACACCCACTTACATACATACTTGGTAACAAAACCAAGAATAAACTTATAGAAGATCAGAATGATCTTCAATCTCCCAAGATTCCGGATCTGAAAGTAACCGCCGAGACAGCTGTATCAACCACCTACAATTATGACATAGTACAAAACAACGCGCTGTTCTATACATGCGGAAGAGATCTGACCATAGAAAACACCATAAAAAAATTTTCTGTATCTGCCGCCGGTATTGTAGGAGGTGTTCTGGCTGGAATAAATCTTATTGCTTCAGAGGTTTTTGTTGTCATGGCCGCCGGCGTTGTCATCAATCAGCAGTCAACTCTTTCGGATCTGAATGAGATCAAGCAGGGTAAGGAGCAGACATCCTCAAGCAGCAGTTCTAAAACACTTACAGTTACTCTCCCCGACAGTATGAGTTTTTTTGTATCCAGTTCAGGAAGAAAGTCCGCCTACATAATCAAGAAAGGCAGTGACAACAGTAATCATTTGTCGGTAAGCGATGCAAAACTTGATATTTATAAAATCACCAAAGGTACAAATCCAGTTGCAAACAGCAGCAATGATACTTTTGTCTACGCGGAGGATGTAACTTACGGCGTGTTCTCATTTAAAATTACAATTGCCATCAGTGATGGAGATAATGAATATGAAGGAACTGCAACAATATCAAAAAATTTACCTGTTACCAAAAACGAAGATTCATACAGTTGCAGTTTAGAAGATTTATCATATACATTCTTCAATGAAAGCATCACAATGAAAAACAAATCCATTAGTTCGGATTCGTTCAGCGGAAAATTTCCGTTCCTGGTAAAAGGAAATAATAACGGAATTGAATTGTTGCAGCTTGCCGGACCTTTCATTGATGACATCAGCAGTATAACCAGCACCTCGGCATCGGAAGGAAACTTCAGTAATCTTAAAATCGACAGCACCAGTAATCAGTCCTACAAACTGAAATTAAGTACTGATAAATTTGCAACTCTAGTTCCGGATTCCGACACATCAGCAAAATTAAATCTGCTTGATCTAAAAACTTTTAAATACAATAAAGCCGACTACTGGTGGTTCGGCGACAGCAGCGACGAACCAGCAATAATAAAATTCAATGTTGATTCAGATACACGGCCATCTGTTGACACAGAAAACAAGAAAAAAGATCATTATTTAAAACTGTATGATAAAGACGAAACAGCCTTAAACAGCACCCAAAGTGATGACTGTACAATGAAACTAAAGTACGGTGTTTCCCGCAGTTCAACATCAGGAATGAAATACCGGCTTGAAGCAGATCTCAAGATAAGTATCGATTTCAATGAAGATACAGAAAAATATACCATGACCGCCTATCTGGATAAGTGTGGCGATGGGAATGATGATGAGGATTTCTATTCTACCAAAAATACCAGCAGATCCGTTGTAGTCAAAAACGGCAGCATGATTGTGTCAAGGTCCATAAATTATGAAAAACCGGGGATCACCATTGAATCGGATTCAATGAGCGATTTTCAGAATGCAATGTTCATGATCTACGCAAACAATGCAAACCGTGATTTAGGTCTTAAAGAATTTTCAAAAGTCAGGGAAATTATATACAAATACTTCTTTTTCAAAATTGTGTATGACAACTCGACCGGAAAACTGGTTGTAATAGAGCCTGTAATAACAGATTACAACTCGTTTTATAATACTTTCACCGAGGCAAAAAACGAAAAAAACAATCCTAGCGGAAAAGAAAATCAGGTCCCTATCGCCGCAGGAATGGCAGCTGCCGCGGCAGCGCCACTGGCTCTGGCGGCAGGAATAGGTCTGGCAGAACTTATAAAATGGGGCGCAAATTCCAAAGGAATCAATTATACCGCAGAATCTCAAAGCGTGCTTTTTCATGTTCTAAACAGCAATAAAACACTTACAATTGCTCCTGCGACCGTCATTACCAATGATATGATACAGCTTAAAAAGCAGAATGGAACAACATCGGTAACGATGATCAGCAACACAATTGAGTTGTGTATCAAGCAAAATAATAAATCGGCAGTGCACATATCCGGAAACGACGTGAACTTAAAATGCGGGAACAGTTTGGTTGAATCAACTTCTGACAGTATAAAACTTGAGGTTGGAAACAACTCCGCAGTGCTGACATCAGACAAACTGTCAATTAATATCAACGGCAAGAAAGATGTGGTAAAGATAACCGATGCCAATGCGGTGTTCAACGTCGCAGGTATAAGGTTAACTTTAAATTAACTTTAAATTAAGGAGATAGTTATGGTGGATTGGGTACCTTCGGAAATTAAGAAAAAATCATCAAAAATAAGTCTGTTCGGAGAAGATTCCTTTGGCAGTGATTTTATCACCAACCTAACTACATTTGATGTAACAATGGATTATCCAAGTGCCAGTTACAATATGTCGTTTTCCGCACTTAAGTGCACTGTCAACGGGTCTCTGGATACGGCCTATTCGGCAGGACTTGAATTCAAAACAAGCTACAACATTATTAATTTTTCTATGTTTCCAACATCATTGGGCTGCTACTACAAACCAGGCAATACTGAAAAATCAAACGATATAGCCCAGGTAGCATACTCTGCAGGAAATTTCGGAGCTTCAAAAAACTACACGGTGCGCACAGCAAAAAATATTAATTTTGTCTGTCTTAATAAAATTCAGGCAGCTGCTCAGGGAATAAGAAAAGACTGTGAAGATATTCAGGAAGAAGTCACAAATGATCACAAAATATCGTTGCGTAACACCAACTTTAATAATGCAGTTTCAGATGCATTAACACTTACACGAACCATGTTCTTCCCTGTCTGGATATTCACACAGAAAGCGGTTAACACCATCAACACCATGGCCGCCGATATTCAGCCGAATTTATTGCAGAACGCAAAAAACAAACAGAACGTGAACCTCAATGTTATTACCACCAAACACATAGATATATCTGCCAAGACTCCGGGCAAATTCGTAATATTTTCCCTTGCAGATGAAGGTAACCATGTTGCTCCAGATCACGCAGTCGGTACAAACAAAGCCGAGATTAAACTCAATGATCAGCAGGTAACTGTTGAAGCCAAGGACGAGGTTTCAGTACAGCATGATGCGGACAGTCGCATCCAGATAACAAAGGATAACGACAATACAAAAATTAAAATATCCGCAGGAAACAATACTGCAATTACGGTTTGTTCAGACAAAATTGAACTTAAAGAAAACAGTAAGACCGTTACGATTTCGAATAATGAACTTAAAATGAACAACTGTCTGACATGCAGCAACACCGCATTTGAATTCAGTAAAAACAATCTGACAATTGCAAGCATCAACCTGTCCGACAGCGAAGTTTAAAAGGAGATTAAAATGGGAAATTCAAATTTGACAGCGTCAAGCACCTATAAAACCCTGGAAGCAAGCAACTGTAACAGCATATGTTTTGAATGCAGTCTGGATCAGAGATTTGCAATGTCCGGTCTAACAGCAAAATTAGAAGCTGGATTAAACTCATCCTTAACTCTTGTTCCTTCTTTTCAATACAGTGTAGGCTGTTTGACCAACGTTCACAAAAAAACAGATAAGGAACAATCCATTTACAAGAAGAACTGCTGTAAATATCTTTTTTATTCATCATTTGACGGTGTTATTCCGCAAAGTTATATTTCAGGATTCGACTATGAATTAAATGTCAACGGAAAAAATGATATAGAATTCATCGCCGGAGATAAAAAGAACATTGCTTCAAAACTTGACAAAGCGGACACAATTGCAGGTTTAGCTGGAGCATTGGTATCAGCCGCTGGCATGATTGCAGGAAGCGTTGCTACCTTCTTCAAGGGAAATACAAGCGTAGTAGGAGTCGTCGGCTCAGCTGCGGCTATTTTAGCCGCCGGTGTCGCCGGTGGCACATCAGTTTTCAGTCTGGGAAAGAAAATTATAACTAATGAAGAAAAAAATCCGTTGGAACAGAAACTTGATGCACTCGAAGGAAACACCCGTTCCTATGATATCGGCTCCTACACTGACGGTAACCTGAATTTAACATATGGCCAAAAATTCAGTGCAAAAACGGAAAAATCCGAGCTGTCGGCGGATCATGAAAATAAATCGATACGAATATCCGCAGATTCCAACATCGTTCTTGCCGTAGATTCTAAACCGGCTGTATCTGCAGATGATAATTCAATAACAATTACGTCCGGCAACACCTCCATATCAATGACAAATTCAAAGATTGAACTGAAGTGTGCTCAGTTTTCAATGATTGTTGATAGCAACAAAATTCAAATCGGCAACAAGATCAAGTTTAACTCAAGTGGAGTAGACTGTCAGTCGATGAGCATTGGCAGAAATAAACTGTCATTCGGATAAGGATACCGGCAGACTGCTCCGATCCGAATTTTTAACCGGCAGTGACTGCAGGTACTGTCTTGTCTGCTTGTGTTTGAAAAGGCTGCGGAAAATAATCATTCCTGCGGGATTAGCAGTATCCTCAGTTTCCTGACCAGCCGCGAAACAGCAGAAGGCCAGGCTCTGTAATCATCCTGAAATTCTTTAGATAATTTAAGGCTATGCAGTATTCCGTCACCATTCTTATCATTTCTCCTTTCAAAGAACTTCTGTCTTTCTCTGTAAAAACAGGTATTATAAGGATTTTTACTTAAAAGCAGCTTTGGTCAAATTCTTCATAACCCGGCTCTTGAGGTTTGATTTATTTCTCTCGTACATGAAGTTGTTTTATCTTTCAAAATAGACATTTAAATTATTTTATGTTATATTGACGCACATAATTTTAAATGCGATAACTTTTAAAAAATATCAATACAATTTTACAGCAGAGCAAATTAAAATAGACTCATTGTTTTTTTATTCAACAGCATTCCCGGATATCATATGTACAAAGATCTGAACATGTTTGCAGGCGATCTGACCGAACTTGCCGGAGATCCGCAATTAATCAACTGGCTTACCACTCTCCCCGCCCAGCTGCGCGAATTCATGGAAAACAACCAGCACGGGGATTTCAGTAAATGGCTTAAGCATCTTGATAAAATATCCAGATACAGATCCGATCATCTCAATCTTTCCTCTTACATAGAAATCGGTTCCGAAAACGAAATCTCCGAAGGTCAGAAAAAGGATCTTGCCAATTCGCTTATGCAGTTTGCTCCGTGGCGCAAGGGACCTTACAAGCTGTTCGGCATCGATCTTGAATCGGAATGGCGCTCCGATAAAAAATGGGATCGTCTGATTGGAGCAATCAAGCCGTTAAAAGGAAGAAACATTCTGGATATCGGATGCGGCAACGGCTATCATCTGTGGAGAATGCTCAACGAAGGTGCATCCCAGGTCTGCGGCATTGACATTTGCGAACATTATTTTTTTCAGTTTCAGGCCATCAGAACCATGATCAGAAATGTTTCGGGAATTCATCATTTCCCTATCGGTCTGCAGCAGATGCCTGACATTGCAATGTTTGACACCGTCTTCTCCATGGGTGTAATCTACCATCAGAAATCGCCTATCGAACACCTTGAAAAAATCAGAAAACTGCTTAAACCGGACGGCGAGCTTGTTCTGGAAACCCTGTATGTTTCCGGCGACGTAAACACAGTGCTCACCCCCGTTGACAGATACGCCAGAATGGGAAACATCTGGTTTATACCTTCAATAGATCTTCTTTGTCTGTGGCTTAAAAAACTTGGATACCGCGAAATTGAAGTGCATAATGTAAACAGGACGGATCACAATGAACAAAGAGCTACCGGATGGAGCTGTTCAGAATCCCTGGACGATTTTCTTGATCCTGCAGATCCTGGCAGAACCGTGGAAGGGTACGAGGCTCCCCGTCGCGTAATAATCACCGCAGTCAGTCCTAAACAGTGAATTGATTTGCTGTTCAAAAAATCCGATGTTTTGTGTATTACAAAAACGGCAAATCGCTATATAATATAAAGAATGTTATTAAAATTCGTGATTGATTTCAGGCTGACGATTTCAGTGCGGCTCATGAAAAATGAAGTGCGCCTGCAGCGGCCGGTCTGAATTTATCTTGTGATCTAAGGAATTTATATGAAAAAAATGCTTGCTGCCTCCGTAATCACGGCTCTTTGTCTGTCTACCGGATGTATGAGCGACCGGGGCATGACAGCCGAACAGTATCAGGCACTGAATACAAAAATTGACAATCTGACGGAAACCGTCAATCAGAACCGTGCAGTGAATTCAAACAGCGGTACAGATTCGGCGCTTGCTGAAGCCGCAGAAAAGCTGCATCAGGATCACCAGGCGCTTCTCAAACGCATAAAGGACTTGAATGATACAAACGAAAAACTGGTTGCTCAAATGAATAAAGACAATACCGACGGCAGTACAAATGCAGCTGCAAAAGACGGCAAAGGCAAAACTTCCGGAGAACAGGAAAAGGATGTGGTTTACAATGCAAAGGATACCGTGACAGCCACCGTTGATGACAAGGTGATTGTGGGAGCAGCCGAGTGGGTTGTTCTTGATGACTTCAAAATCGCGATCAACGGCCGTATTGACACCGGTGCGGCAACCACCAGTATCAACGCTGTAAATATAGAGGAATTTGAAAGAGACGGTAAAAAATGGGTGAGGTTTGATTTGCCTGATTCCCAGGGAAACCCTCATAAAATCGAAGCAAAATTTGTTGGATACGAGACCATCGTTCAGTCATCAATGCAGGATGCTTCTGCAAAATCAACCCGTCCTTATATCAATATCAAAATCAGTATCGGAAACATCAGCAAATATGCCATTTTGAACCTTACCAACCGTTCGCACATGACCTACCCTGTTCTGGTCGGACGTGAATTTTTAAAGGATTATGCGGTAGTTGATGTCGGACGCAAGTACATTCATAAAAAACCAAAAGCAGACGTCTACATAGACATCAATAAAAAGTATGAACGTGTAGACAACGACTATTCAAAAGTCAAGAAATAGAAGCGAAGAGCTGCCGGAATATTGTTTTTTGCAGTTTCAACGGCAGATCTTTTATCTTTCTTATCTTTAAAAAGGCGGCTTCCCCTTGTTTATAAAGCAAATTCAAGGGAGAGTCGCTTTCTGTTCATTGACTGATAACTCCTGATGCATCGTATACTTCAGTATAAACATGGTTTCATGCAATCCATAGTATGCATCCTTAGTACGAAACATACAGCAGGACTTTTCGCGCAGGATCTGTAAAAATTCCTCCGGCGGATATTCCTGCTCCATGACTCCGGCATAGAAAAATCACAATGCCGAAAAAGTAATTCAGCTCCGTTCTGTCACGAAACTGTCAGACATGAATTGTTGTTAAAATTGCAAAAAGTACTAATCCAAAACAGGCTTTTTGAGTATAATAGCGGATAAAAATTGACGACTGAAACAGAGGATTTTTTATTATGATGTCGCGTAAGTTGTTCTACTTTATCGTGTGCGTTTTAATTCTTTTGGGCTCAGCCCTGATGCTTTACCGTCATATCGCATTCGAGGTGCCGTGGTATCCGAATGAAAAAAGGGAAAGCTGGCTGATTGAGGCAAAACTTCAGTTTAATGCCAATAATGAGAACAAACCTATCACTCTTAACTTTTCCATCCCTAAAAATCAGAAAGGATACACCATTCTTTCGGAATCCGCCGCAAGTCCGAACTACGGAGTAAGCTTCTACGAAGAGAAAAACCAGGGAAAAGCAAGATACACCACCCGCGTAGCCAACGGAAAACAGGAACTTTTCTACACAATCAAGATCATGAAGGATCCGAAGGCTGTAGATCAAAATATTACCGCGCCTGAAGTAAGTCTGGACAATGACGATGAGGTAAGCACAACCGCAAAACAGGACATCATTGATACCGCCAGAGAACGTTCGGCCGACATATATTCCCAGGCAACCGAAATTTTCAAAATCATCAATTCAGAATATCAGAATGCCCAGCTTCTGCTGAAAAATACCGAAAAGACCGCACTTCTGGCGGATCTGCTGAACCGTTCCGAAATTCCGACCCGTATTGTTCACGGTCTTGTTCTTGAGGACAAGAGAAGACGTCAGCCTCTCACCGACTATATTCAAATCTTCGACGGCAGTGACTATATCTACATGAATCCTGAATCCGGCGCATTCGGCAAGCCTGACAATCTTCTGTTATGGGAATACAACGATCAGCCGATTATCGATCTGTCCGGAGGACGCAAAGCCAAGGTTTCATTCTCAATGATAAAGAAGGATATTCCGGTTGAAAATGCGCGTCGCGAAAAATTCGCCAATACATCGCTAATTAACTTCTCTCTGGATCTGCTGCCTATTGAAGAACAGTCAATTTTCAGTTCGATACTTCTGCTGCCGGTCGGTGTGCTGGTTGTGGTATTTCTGAGAATTCTGGTCGGCATCAAGACTTCAGGTACATTCATGCCGGTGCTGATTGCCATGGCGTTTATGAAAACCCACCTGGTTGTCGGTGTTGTCGGTCTTCTTACCATCGTGAGCATCGGTCTCATTATCAGATTCTACCTTTCAAGACTGAATCTGCTGCTGGTGGCCAGAATATCAACCGTAATTATTACCGTAATCGGAATCATAACCTTCCTTACCGTTATTACCTATCAGTTCGGTATTACCGAAGGCATGAAAATCACTTTCTTCCCTATGATCATTCTGTCATGGACCATAGAAAGAATGTCAATACTCTGGGAGGAGGAAGGTGCAAAGCAGGTATTTATACAGGGCGGCGGTTCTCTGCTGGTGGCGATTATCGCCTACCTTGCCATGAGCAGCACCTTTATTGAACACATTACTTTCAATTTCCTCGGTCTGCAGCTTATTATTGTTGCAATTGTTCTGCTGCTTGGTAATTATACCGGCTACCGTCTGTCGGAACTTAAAAGATTCAAACCGCTGGTTGTTGAACTTGAACAGCAGAAAAAATAAACAGACAGGAAAACTGAAAGAAGAGAATAAACAGTAAACGATCCATAATAACCTTTAAGGTAATTATGGCTTTTGCTTAGTCTAAGTGATTTCACTGAAAAGTGAATGAACTACGTTATGAGAGAATGAA
>CACWLF010000075.1 GCA_902761645.1 uncultured Aeromonadales bacterium
TATGTAAAAAGACAATAGAACTTTGAACCTTTCTGGCAGAGTAAAGGAGGTAATTCAGGAGATTTAATAAGCATAATGATTCCGCTAGATTTATAATAATGTATCTAGTATAACATGGACAAATCCTTAATTCAAGTTAAAAAATCAAATAGATCAGTGAGTTATACGATTTTTTGAAAAAATTATTGATTAGTACTTATCTAGATTAGAAAAGTTTGGGATTCATAATTGAGAATTTTAAATGACCGGCAATTTATCGGTCATTTTATTTTTTTATATACCGCGACAGAGGATTTACAGCAAATAAAAAGCCCTCTCAAACGAAAGGGCCTTAAAAATCAGTAATAAATACTTTTAAACTATACTACCGGATTACTGTGGATCCTTAGCATAGGTAAAGAACTTGTCGCCTTGCTTCTCGAGGTAAATATCATAAACACCATCAGCTGGAGGTGTAATCTTAACTTCTTCAAACTTTGAACTTGGATTTAAAACGATTGGATTTCCACCCCATTCATAAACACCTGGAGCTGATTCTGAAGAATAACCGAAGTTGGTACCAGGAGTCCAAGAAGCGTCTGCAAATTTGTACTTATATGGAGCCCAGTCAACCTTTAATTCAGCTTTCGCTTTCCATACATTTTCAGAAACAGGCTGAATTAACATTTCAGGTAATGCAGCCCACTGTGGTTCGGTTAATTCGCCACGTAAGAAAATTGCTTTACCGAATACATCAGCAGCACCTGCACCAGCAGCAGCCGCTGATCCTGCACCTGCAGCATCACCGTCTGATGCACAACCAGTTAAACCAAAAGCACCTGAAACTAAAGCTGCCAATAATAATTTCTTATACATTGATGAAATTCCTCTATCAAGAATTAATGATTAAATAAACAATTAAATTTTCAATATGCATATTAAACCAAAAAAACGATATTTAAAGTTTAATATACATCACAATTCAAATATATATTTACAATTTAAATGATTGATTTAATGATGCGAGTTGACAGAGGTACTGCAGAATAATATATTAAAAATTTTCACTGAAAAAACTTCAGATAAGAAAAGTCCGGTTGATATTTTCTTCGATCAGATAAGCTGTTTCATTGATATCGCAATGATACAATCCGGAAACCACACTTAATATTTTCATCATGCACTCCGGGATGGAATCTTTAAACTCCGGGGACAGCCTCGGATTCGGTGCATCGGTTTCCAGAACAATGTTTTCGATACCGATACTGCCGATCACTCTCCGCAGTCTGTCGCCACGGGCAGCTGCAGCAGCTGTACCGATTCCAAGCTTAAATCCCAGTTTAATCCATTCTCTTGCAGTTTCGCAGGAGCCTGTAAAACCGTGAACTATACCGCCACTGCGAAAATTCATCTTTTTTAAAATGCCCGTTGTCAAATCATGAGCATGAACACAATGCACGATCAGCGGCAGATTGAAATTTTTCGCTATATCCGCCTGCTCCTTAAATGCGTTGATCTGCAGCTCGACATCCGGCAATTCAGGAAGTTTCTTTCTTAAATCGATGCCGATTTCACCAACGGCAATGTACCTTCCTGCATCTACCAGCTGCTCGGTTAATCTGTCAGAACTGCATATAAAAAAAGGATGAACACCGATGGCGTAGTAAAATTTTGAAAAAGCGGAAGTATAATTCAGATTATGAGTTGATAAATTAACATCAGGAATGATGAAACGAAAGATATTCCGTTTTTCGCAGGAATCTATCAAATCCTGCCGAATACTGTCAAATTCAGCAGAATTCAAATGAATATGCGTATCTGTAAGCTGCAATGCTAGTGCTCTCTGGTCTTAAAGAATTTTACGCTCGGATAACGTTCCTGAGAAAGATTAAGATTAACCATGGTAGGAGCAATATATGTCAGATTATCACCGCCGTCCAAAGCCAGATTAACCTCGCACTTATGTTTGAATTCGTCAAATTTCTGAGGATCGTCGCATTCCACCCACCGTGCAGTTGAAACATTTACAGACTCGTAAAGAGCCTCCACATTGTATTCATGCAGCAATCTTGATACAACAACGTCGAACTGCAGAACACCGACTACGCCAACAATAAGATCGTTATTAATCAACGGTCTGAATACCTGTACCGCACCCTCTTCGGAAAGCTGAACCAAACCTTTAATCAGCTGCTTCTGCTTTAACGGATCCTTTAATCTGATCCTTTTGAACAATTCCGGAGCAAAATTAGGAATGCCGGTAAAATGTAAATTTTCACCCTCGGTAAATGTATCACCAATCTGAATGGTTCCGTGATTATGCAAACCAATAATATCTCCAGGATATGCCTCTTCAGCCTGTTCACGATCTCCTGCCATGAAAGTAACGGCATCGGAAATCAGGACATCCTTGCCGATACGGACATGATGAAGTTTCATTCCCTTGGTGTATTTGCCGGAAACAACACGCATAAAAGCAATACGGTCACGGTGCTTAGGATCCATATTGGCCTGGATTTTAAATATAAAGCCTGCGAACTTCTCTTCACTTGCAGTAACTTCCCTGGTTTCCGTCTGACGCGGCTGCGGCGAAGGAGCCCATTCTGTCAGTCCGTTAAGCATATGATCAACACCGAAATTTCCAAGAGCGGTACCCCAGAACACAGGTGTCAGCTTGCCCTGAATAAACAAATCATGATCAAATCTGGTGGCAACCTCGGATACAAGTTCCATATCCTCGCGTAATTTTGCAGCCAGAATTTCACCTACTGCTTCATCAATCTCAGGAGAATCAAGCCCCTTGATTGTTTTTCTTTCCTGAATTGTAGAACCGTATCCATGTTCATACAGAATCACCTGATCATCATAGAGGTTGTATACCCCCTTGAAATCCCTGCCGGAACCGATCGGCCACGTTATAGGTGCGCATGAAATATTCAGTTCATGTTCAATCTCATCCAGCAGTTCCATCGGGTCGCGGATTTCACGGTCAAGCTTATTCATGAAAGTCAGAATAGGAGTATCACGCAAACGGGTTACTTCCATAAGTTTACGGGTACGCTCTTCAACACCTTTTGCGGCATCGATTACCATCAGACAGCAGTCTACCGCCGTTAAAGTACGGTAAGTATCCTCGGAGAAATCCTCATGGCCCGGAGTATCAAGCAGATTTACCAGACAGTCATTATAAGGAAACTGCATTACAGATGTGGTTACGGAAATACCACGTTCCTTTTCCATATCCATCCAGTCAGACTTTGCAAACTGTCCGGATCCTCTGCCCTTTACAGTTCCTGCTTTCTTGATGGCATTGCCGAACAGCAGAACCTTTTCTGTAATGGTTGTTTTACCGGCATCAGGGTGGGATATAATCGCAAATGTTCTTCTTTTGGAAATTTCTTCTTGAATACTCATTATCTAATTCTCAAACCTATCATTGAAATTTTAATTTGTGCGCATTATAGCGTTTTTTTCAACTTAAAAAAACTTTACCGCCTTATTCATAAATTTTATGGTTGCAAGGATAAAATGTGTTAAACACCCTTGGTATCGGGAGCCCAGATAAATTTATGGATCTGAAGCTGGACTCTGACTCCCGTCAGATTAAACTCCTGCATGAACTCCACGATTTCACGCGGAGCTATTCTGCCAAAAACCGGACTTACATAAATACTGGCGGAAATATGCTGATTACTGTTGAGAAAATCTCTCATTGCCAAAAGATCTTTTCTGCTCTGCACCACAAACTTAAGCACATCCCCTGACTGCAACTCCCTGAAATTACCGGGAGCCATCATTTTTTCCATTCCGGAATCCGGAAGTTTATAGTCAACTGTCAGAAACAGACGATCTGAAAGAGACTTTCTCTCTTCCCGAGTCCAGATCCTGCTATAGTCCACACTGCCGTTGGTTTCAATATTTACAAAATACCCATTATCAGCCAGTGTCTGAACCAGTTCCTTTATTCCTTCGGCCAGTAACGGTTCACCGCCGGTTATGGTTACATTATAGACATTGAATCCGTTTAATCTATCCAGTATCTGCCCGATCGACAAATCAGTATAACTGTTGTTTTCACAGGCATACCGAGTGTCACAATAACTGCAGTGTAAATTACAGCCGTACAAACGAACAAAGGAACAGAGAAAACCCTGTCTGATTCCCTCACCGTCTATACTGGTAAAGATTTCATTTACTTTCAAAGGTCCGCCTTTAAATTGTTTTAATCTCTTCGATAAATAACACAATTATTGTGTGATTCGTACAGTTCAACCTCAAAACAGGTTACGCGTTCATTGGTAAGACTGTCACTTATGTATTTGGCAATATTTTCAGCTGTAGGATTAAAAGGTAATATTTCATTCAGATACTTGTGATCGAGATTCTTATTGATAAAACGTTTAACCTCGGTAAAATCAATCACCATACCGTTTTTATCCAGTTCTTTGGCACTTAGTGAAATATAAGCCTTCCATTCATGACCATGCAGATTGGTGCATTTGCTCTCATAATCCAAATTTAATTTATGAGCAGCGGCAAAAGTTACTTCTTTCTTAATAATAAACATTTATATTGATCTCGGAAAATGTTGAAATGGAGATTTTCGTCAGCCTGACAAATCTGCTGACGAAGAGTATTTTAACGTTTTATCTGATTAAAACAAGACAAATCATCATTATCAGGAACGAATCAGATAATCACCTTCACAAATCCAGCGATAACTTGTCAATTCCACCAGCCCCATTGGTCCGTGAGCATGCAGTTTCTGTGTCGATATGGCAACTTCGGCTCCTAATCCAAACTGCCCGCCGTCGGTAAATCTGGTTGAAGCATTAATATATGCGGCTGCAGATCCTACACCGTTTACAAATTTCTCAGCGTTTCTGTAGTCATTGGTAAGAATGGAATCAGAATGAGTTGCATTATGAATATGGGTATGAACAAGAGCTTCATCAACATCTTTTACCAGACGTATGCCGACTGTCAGACCCAGCCATTCCTGATCAAAAGAATCATCCGCGGCAGCCTCAAGCATCTCGTATCCTGCCTTTTTAAACAGCTCATAAGCACTTTTTTCTGCAACCACTTTGATTTTGTATTTTACAAATTCTTCAGCCAGCATAGGAATAAACTTTTCCGCAACAGCTTCGTTGATCAGCAGTGTATCCAAAGCATTGCATGCAGCCGGACGCTGAACTTTTGAATTGATGATAACAGGAACAGAACGTTCCAGATCAGCATTGTAATCAACATAAATATGACTGATGCCGAAACCGCCGATAATCACTGGTATGGTGGATTGTTCGCGGCAAATCTTACTGAGTCTGGCTCCGCCGCGAGGTATAATCATATCAATGTACTGATCCATTTTCAGAAATTCCGAAACCAGTTCACGGTCAGTCTGATCGATAAACTGAACAGCATCCTCGCTTACACCGGCAGTTCTCATTCCTTCATGAATTGCGGAAATCAGAGCAATATTCGAATTTATTGTTTCACTGCCGCCGCGTAAAATACAGGCATTACCGGTTTTAATACATAATGACACAATATCAACGGTCACATTTGGTCTTGCTTCATAAATAACACCAAGAACTCCAATCGGAATTCTGCGTTTAGCCAGTTTCAAACCGTTAGGCAGAATTTTAGTGTCTATTTCACTTCCTACAGGATCATCAAGCGATACTACCTTGCGGACATCACTGATAATACCTGTCAATCTCTTTTCATCCAGTTTAAGGCGATCAAGCAATGCTTCGCTCATTCCCTTTTCTCTGGCCTGCGCAAGATCGGTGTTATTAGCGGCGATGATAATATCCTTCTGCCTCGTTAAAGTATCCGCAATTGATAACAGACACTGATTTTTCTTGGCTGTACTTAATACTGCCAGTTCAAATGATGCCTTTTTGGCTTTTTCGCCCTTTTCCTGTAAATAGTTATTCATTTTATCTATGCCACCACCACTAAATCGTCACGGTGAATTACCACCGAGCCATGTTCAAAACCTAATATATTTGCCACATCCTCGGATTTTACACCTTTGATTCTCTGCAAATCATCCGAGTCATAATGAGTTATGCCGCGTGCTATTTCCCTTGAATTCATATCACAAACCTTAATCACATCACCACGGGCAAATTTCCCATCAACAATCTTGATGCCGATAGGCAAAAGGCTTGAGCCCTTGTTAACCAGAGCATCAACCGCGCCATCATCTATGTTTACCATTCCTCTAGGCGCCTGTCCGGATAGAATCCAGCTCTTTCGACGCTCGATAGGATTTGATTTTGCTTTGAACCTGGTTCCATGATGCTGCGGAGAATCGAATTCGTTTATATATTCAGGATGTCTGCCTGAAACAATATTAACCTCTATACCTGACATTGTTGCGATCTGCGCCGCCTGTATCTTTGTAAACATACCGCCGGTTCCAAGACCGCTGATGCTGTCACCGGCTATGTTTTTAACCTCGTCGGTGATTTCCTCTACTTCCGATATCAGCTTTGCCTCGGGATCCTTGTTCGGATCCGCCGTATACAGACCATTCTGATCTGTTAGCAGAAACAGAACATCCGCATCGGCAAGCACTGCAACTCTGGCTGATAAATTATCATTGTCGCCGACTTTAATTTCTGCAACGACAAGAGCATCGTTTTCATTCACTACAGGTATAATTTTATTATCCAAGAGAGCATTGATTGTATCTCTTGCATTGAGATATCTTTCTCGATCCTGCAAGTCCGCACGCGTTAACAGAATCTGACCGATATTAATCCTGTAAATTGCAAACAGTTCAGCCCATAAATCTATCAGATAAGTCTGACCAACCGCAGCCAGCATCTGGCGATTTGCAATATTTTTTCCAAGTGACGTCAATCCGAGCGCATCACGACCTGCAGCCTGCGCACCTGATGTCACCACGACAATCCTGTGCCCCTCACTATGAAGTCTGGCAAGAACTCTTACAATCTCCAGTATATGCTCTTTGCTTAATGATTTCGTACCAGCGGTTAAGATACTTGTTCCCAGTTTAACCACTATGGTTTTTGTCTTACTGTGTGCTGTCATATTCTTTAATTCTACACTAAATATTTATCTAAACTTATTTTTAATTCTTTCAATATTGTTTCAATCAGCAACGCGAACTTGTCGTTTTTCAATTTAACCAGTTCACCCTTTGCACTTGAGCGGGCAATCAGTTTCGCATCATCCTCGTCGCAGAACATATCCTGTTCGGTATATATAACCTTGATCGGTGTTTTGGTAATGGTACCGAGCAATCCCTGTTTTTTAAGCGAAAACTGAGACAGAATCGGCAGACATGAATCCCAGTCTGCAGCATTTTTATCAATTTTGTTGCAGATAATCGCCCTCTGCATCTGCGTTAACTGATTAAGGTTGTTTTTATCCATAAATACCTTATTTACCGCTGGACCGACAAGCAGAGCGAATTTTATAACATTACTGCGCATAAAGGATAATCTTGTAACAATATTTCCTCCAAATCTTATTCCTATTGCTGCCACCCGGTTGCTGTCTATCAGAGGTTCGTTTGCCAGCAGGTAATCCAGTACATTTCTGTGCATAAAGGAACTGTCATGATCCAAAGGAATCGACGCATTCTGACCGGTTCTTGGATAATCCATGCAGACCACGGCAAATTCGAGTTTTTCAACCAGAAACTGATAAAGCTTATCATACTCGGTAAACAGATTTTCCAGAGATCCTGCAAAAATCACAAGAGGCACAGGCTCATTTTTATTCGGGTGCAGCATCCAGGCCTTGACTACATATTTCTGTCCGTTAACCTCGGTAGGGATCTCCATCTCCTTGAATCCGACTTTTTTCAGCTGCAGATATTCACGATAATTTTTTATATTGTAAACATGCGCCTGCGTTGCTTTTTTGTCTCCGTTAAGATTCGGATAGCTTGCAACGGAATAAACAACACCGGCCTCCTGATAAACCTTAAGAGCTTCATCAATTTTACCCGCTTCAACCAGCGGTTTCACTGAATTATGAAGTTCCGTTGCTTTATGCATGAATTCATAAGTCCAATTGCCTTCCCCGTAGGTTTCAACTGTATCAATATAATCTTCACGGCTGCGCTTGTTCCGCGATGCAGAAATTCTGGATATGCATTCATCCAGAGTTGATAATTTCATGCCGCAAAATATCCATGTAGCCTTGTGGAGCTGACGATACCACTTTTCGGAATAACCGCCAAGCGTAATGTAATGATTGGATAAATCCGGTTTGTGAAATTCCTTTACAGAATTTGAAATTAGTGATGTTTCAGGGCTGGACAGCTGTTTAACCAGCATTTTTTCGGTCAGATCACCTTCATACAAATCTTGCATTGAAACTCCTCGTCAAAAACAGGCTAATAGAAAGATATCAATATTTTATCACATATACATTGCCAAGTTGTGTAATGTTTTAAAACAACGGCTCGCTTTTAGATTAATTTCAAAAATCAGCCAACAGTTACAGCTCTCTGCAAAATTTACCGCCGATTGATAATATTGTTCAATTTATATCCATAATACGGCAATATTACATTGTTTTAGTCTATTAAAATACGTAAAATGAAAAAGTTAAACAAAGGATATTAAATTGGAAGAAAAGATCAAAATAGCAGTTCACAGCGGAAACTATCACGCTGATGATTGCATGGCCTACGCAATTCTTGCATATATTTTTCCCAAGCACGAACTTGTTAGAACACGCGATGAAAAGGAACTTTCTGCATGTGATTTCCTTGTTGATGTTGGAGGAAAATACGACAATGAAAAATATTTTGATCATCACCAGCGTGAATTTAAGGAATTCCGATCCGATGACGAACACATCAAATATGCATCAGCAGGATTAATCTGGAAAAAATTCGGGAAAGAATACATAAAAAAAGCCTACTGTGACCTGACTGATGAACAGATTGACAAAATTTACAAGGATGTGGATTATAAACTTATTCGTTACATAGATGCAAATGACAACGGCATGCTGCTGGGAGACGACGAGATGCCGACCTTGTCCAAAGCGGTATATATGTTTAACCAGAGCATAGGCTATATGGATACCGACAGTTTTTATCAGGCATCGAAATTTCTTGGCATCACTCTTCACGGCTATGTAACAGTATCCTATCGCTACTTCGAATCAGAAAAGATCGTTCTTGAAGCATTGGAAAACAGTTCGTCTGAAAAGATTCTGATTTTACCAAAAAAAGTAGGTTTCTTCGAAGTGGTTAACAACCATTGGGAAAAATTTAAAGACATAGAAGTAGCAGTCTATCCGAACTCCACTGAAGATGTATGGAGGATCCAGTCTCTCCCTCTCGTTCCCAACAACAGATTCAGCAACAGATGTTCTGCTCCGGAACAGTGGCGCGGACTGAGAGATGAAGAATTAGAAAAAGCTGTCGGAATTGAAGGTTTAACCTTTGTACATCCAAGCGGTTTTACTGGCGGAGCCAAAACCAGGGAAGCCGTCATAGAACTGGCAAAAAAATGGATAGCCTGCAGATAAATTTCATCACGATCTTTTTTCATATTTTTACCCGAGTTTGATACTTAATCGGTGACACCCCCTGTATTTAAGCCAAAAACGAGCTTTTAAGGTGTTGTGTACATCGATTTTAGTATTTTTGAATGATAT
>CACWLF010000076.1 GCA_902761645.1 uncultured Aeromonadales bacterium
TTAAAATTCAAACAACAAGTAATATTTTGGAATTTAAAGTCTGTTTGATGATTATTGTTAACAAGGATATAATCAATACATAATTACAACAGAGCCAAACGTTTTTATTGCGTATGCAATGAAAAAAGTTTGATCGACAATAAAAAGTTGACTTAATTAGATCTCTATTTTATTCAAAGATTTGTATAATTGAAGCAGATGTCCTGTAAGGTTTAACACCTGGAGTTATTATGTCAATTGATTTAGATTCAGTACTGGAATGGATTGTAACACCCAATACTGAAAGCATGCAGTTTGACTGCACCAGCAAACAGATTAAATTACTGAATGAGATACGTAGAAATTACCAGCATGCGATTAATGATCGTTCTCAGCTTTATGTCGAGGCCATAGAGTCGATTCCGGTTCCGATCTTCATGAAGGATTGCGAACTTAATGTTGTTCTTTCCAATCGTTCATTTGATCGCGTATACAACAGTTATCTCAAGAATAATATTGATATATTCACGGATATAAAGGATCAGGAGAAGAATCTGCTGATGCAGCCTCGCGGAAGCATTCTCAAAATTCTGCAGATTGCAAATCTGGACATCAGTTACTGGGGGTCTCATGTAACCTATAAGGATTATGCCGGCGAGACCAGAAATTATATAGCCGGAATTCTGCGGGTATTCTCCAACGAGGAGGAACTGAAGCTTAATATCGCCTATCTGCAGGAACAGCTTGCACGTTTCTCGCTGTCGGATGAAATTACCGGCATCGGCAACCGCAATATGGCAATATCAAGTCTCGAAAACTTCATTAACAATCATTTGCGTTACGAGGAGAATTTCTCTGTAATTCTGCTCAAGATTGACAATTTCGGAGCCATCAGTGAAAAATACGGCAACACTGAAGCAAACTACACATTGTTGTCCATTGCGCAGAAGCTGAAGGCAAAGCTGAGAGGAGGAGACGTGGCAACACGCTATACCGATGATCAGTTTCTGATCCTGATAAAGGATCGCAAACCTTCCTTTGCAGATCTGGTGGCCAAGAGACTGGTTTCCGAACTGGAGAAGATTAATTTTGATGAACCGCATCCACTGAAAATCAGTGTTGGTGTTGCAACCCATATGTTCGGAGAAAACAAGGAAAAACTTGTAAGCAGGGCACTGGAGGATCTTCATTATCTCTAGAACTGTTTCCGAAGGATTTACTAGCTGACAGCCCGAACTTTTCTTAATTTAACTGATCTGTGAACAGTTTGGGCAATTGGATATAAAAAAAAACATATTACGCAGTTTTTTATCTGCTTGAAAACTGATAATCAGAATCATGATCCTCCGGTTTACTTTCATAATGTAAATTTAATTTTGCATTGTTTTTTTTAATGCATCATATATTCTTCGTCTGAGCATAACGGCAATTGATGCTGCAATAAACTGTACAAAAGCTTTTTCTTCCGGTGATTCATCTGAACCAGCTCTGAATCTGTAACCTCTAGGTCTTTGTTTATAAATATTGAACGCATATTCAACTTAACTGCGATCATAATATGCCTTAAAGGCTTCAGCAGTATCCGAATCACTGTTGCGTACAGGAATTCTGATTCCCTTCATGTTAAGAAATCTGCTGAAAGCATTATCGTCAACTTCGCAGGAAATCTGATCATTATCCTTATGAACAGCAATCATTTTTCTTTAATGTACGAAATTTCGTCAGATAATTCTTTTCCCTGTATTAACAGTCTGATTATTTTGGCAACCTTTTTGGCTAAACCGACGGATTCGTCATTGTAAATTTCCTTATTACAGTAGATGTGAACAAACTTGGTGTCCTTTAATCTTGGTTTTCTGCACCTGCAGTCAGTGGAAAAAACTGACAGGATAAGCCAACTTTGTTTCTACAGCGACAGCTTGACAGTCAATTTCTTCGTAATAATTTACAGAATTTAATAATTGCGGTTTAACGTCATTAAAAGCTGATGCCTCAAGGCTTGACCCATGACTTCTGCAGAGAAGGAAACAGCATCCTTCATGGACGTCATCTACTCGGCAATTTTGACAGACGAATCAGTCAGAGCAGACGTATCGGCAGAAAGCCTGATGGTGCTGTCGTTCATTTTGTTCTCCTGAAAATAAAAACGGACCTCTTTCGAGATCCTTCATGGGAAATGATTTTGTGTTGCGGAATTATTTATCAAGCTTTTCAATCAGACACTGGTGATCCTTTGTTTTGGGATTGTAGTTGATGCCTATGAGCAACACATCGTTCGGATAATCACCATCACGGTATCTGCTGAAATATTCCTTTTCCTTAATCTGTTCCACAGCCTCCTCGGCACTCAGACCATACTTGAATTCTATGAGCAGAATAGGAAGGTTCATGTTTCTCTTCGGTGCATAAATCAGATCTGCACTTCCTTTTCCGGACTGCAGTTCACGGAAACATTCGTATTCACGCTCGGTACGCCACATGAGACCGGATATAAGGCAGAACACCATGGATTCTTCACGGTTATAGGTAAGAAGGGATACATCAGGTGAGTTATGAATCTCAGTGATAATTTCTGCGGTCTTATTGCCATCAAGATCTGTTATGGCTTTAAAAAGCAATTCTGAACGCTCAATTACAGGCATGGAATTAAACCATGGCTGAGCCTTCACCAAAGAAGACAGCGCTGTTTTAATCTCTTTATTTGGAACATAGGCAGTACGATCATCTGCTCCGTCATCCACGCAACCGAGATAACCAAGACATACCAGCAAAGAGAAAATATCATCTTTGTTCTCAATTGACACCATATCATTTTGGAATGTTCTGCAGTTGAATTGAATAGTGCTGCCTTCTATAAGGTGGATGATATCATCCTTGATTCCGGAGAAATTCATGTTAATCAAAGATATGAATTCTTCATTGGACGATGTTCCGCTCCAGTAACCGATACATTCATTTCTAGTTACTGCCTTACACACTGAGTTAGGGTTGTAAATATCCACACCTTTGATTTTATAACCCTCGTACCAGCTCTTTAAATCATGATGTGAAACTTTACAATTAGGTGATTTTACAATATTCGCTACCTCATCTTCCGTAAAACCAAAGTAAGGAGCATAATCTCCCGGGGAAAGCATGTTATATTCATCAAAGCCGTTGAGCGCAGATTGAGAGTTATATTTTTTGATGGGGAGAATACCCGTAAGATATGCAAGGGCGAAACAATCCTGTCCGCCATCGGCCTTAAACAGATTTTTTAACAGCTTAATAAATTTTTTCTGCAAAACCTCGTCATTACGGTATTCACGATACACCAGATCCCATTCATCCATAATAAAAATGAATTTGGTATTCAAATCCTGGGTAATCGCGAGTAGAGTTTCCAGTAGACCGGTATTTTCAATCTGATGCTTTTCGAGACATTCTGAAAATTCATTGCTTAATTTTAATTCTTTAATTATTGAATACTCGAAAAAGTCAACCAGATCATTAACTCCTTCTGCTTTCTGTTTTTTGTTAGAGTAACCGTCAAACAACCAGTCAATGGTATTCATGTCAATATAAATGACATCGTATTTGTTGAGGTGTTTTTCGTAACTGGATTTAAATTCATCATTCGTTATTTTTAGATTATCAAAAATATTTTGACCGGCATATCCTTTGGAATAGTAAGCTGACAGCATATGAGCTGTTACTGTTTTCCCAAATCTGCGGGGACGGGTTACTGCAAAGAAGCGGTTATCTTCATTCAATCGCTTATTGGTTTTTTCAATAAAATCAGTTTTATCAACAAACAAATACTTATTTTCTCGATTTGCAAGTCTTATAAAGCTGTTTTCCTTGTCAGGATTCAGAATGCTACCCATGGCTTTAACCTCCCCGAACTCAACATCATCGGTTGTCATTTTATCACAGCACCGAATTTTTAACCGTGATACAGGACGGAACTTCCTGTTAACAATTATCCGAACTGTTCATATGTCAGTAATTTAACTGGTATCAGCAAATTATTCAACTGATATCTGATGCCTAATCTGCTGATAAGTCGTTCATCAAAACGCTACCGTTTACTCATCATCCGTTTAAACTTCTCAACCTCTCTGGCGCAATCGCTCTCCGTCATTCCGGCTGAGCCTCTTAGTATTCCTCCTGAATAACCACCGGCCAGTAGTTAAACCCGGTGTTGTGATATTCAGGAACTTCAGAGATCGGGCGGTGGATTTCCCGGGCAATTCTCACCGCCGGTCTGAATACAAAACTGCCCGGATTAGTTTTTTTGCTTATTCAATGAACTGATTTTCAGGTTTTGGGCGTTTATGCTCTTAAATTTCTGAGAATTCTCTCAGGCATGCAGGATAAAAGATTTCCCATGCGGCAAAGCAGGTGCTCACAGGCAATTGCCCGATCTTGCATTTTAAGAATTTACGGGTTCAACAGATAATCCGCACAAGCTGAATTTGTCTCGATGAAAAACAAAAAAACCCCACTAAAAAATTAATGGAGTTTTGAGTCGGTTTGATTTTCAATATGTGATTTTAGAGAAGATGAATATCCAGTTTTTCACATTCTGCTCTCATGTCTTCCGGCCAGATACTTGCCTGGATTTCACCGACATGAGCCTTATGCAGCAGAACCATGCAGAGTCTGCTCTGTCCGATACCGCCGCCGATACTCAGAGGCAGTTCGTTGTTCAGAAGTTTTTTGTGGAAATACAGTTCCTTGCGATCTTCTTTTCCTTCAATCTTCAGCTGTTCGAGAAGCGCGGTCTGATCTACACGGATACCCATTGACGATAATTCAATTGCGCGATCGAGCCAAGGATACCAGATAAGAATATCGCCGTTGAGACCTTTCTTGCCGTCCTCGTTAGGTGTTGACCAGTCATCATAGTCAGGTGCACGGCCGTCATGTTTTTCTCCGTTTGACAGTTTGCCGCCGATACCCATAAGGAATACCGCACCGTATTTTTGGGTAATCAGATCTTCACGCTCCTTTGGAGTTTTATCCGGATACATCTGAAGCAGATCCTCGCTGTGAACGAAAGTAATTTTTTCAGGCAGGAACGGTTTAAGACCCTGATAGTTTTCACAGGTCAGATATTCGGTTCTTCTGATTGCGGAATAAATTCTTTCAACCACATTCTTCAGATATGCGATGGTGCGCTGTTCTTTTGTGATAACAGCTTCCCAGTCCCACTGATCGACATAGAGGGAGTGCAGGTTGTCGAGTTCCTCGTCGGCGCGGATCGCGTTCATATCGGTATAGATGCCGTTACCCGGTTCGATATGATGTTCTGCCAGCGACAGACGTTTCCATTTTGCCAGAGAGTGAACAACTTCAGCCTTTGATTCATTTAAATCCTTGATTGGGAAAGAAACAGGTCTTTCAACTCCGTTCAAATCATCATTGATGCCTAAACCGTTCAATACGAACAATGGAGCGGTAACGCGTCTTAAATGCAGTTCGGTTGCAAGATTCAACTGAAAGAAGTCCTTGATCATTTTGATTCCGTGTTCGGTTGAGTTGCGATCAAGAATGCTTGAAAAATTAACTGGTTTAATCAATTTACTCATTTTATTTCTATTCCCTGATAATCCGTTTATTATCATGTTTTTCTGTTCTGCCGCACCTGGCGTGATTATCCGCAGACAGCAGTACAAAGGTTATATATTATTCTGCATTCCATCTCGGAGTGCAAAACTGTTCTTCATGTCCTTTATAATAATAAATTTTTTAATTAATTTCCATATTAAATTAAATAAAAATAACTAAAAATATAGTTTTACTTAATTTTTTATATAAAAACAGGTTTTTGAGTTAAGAAAATAAAAAATCCATGGATTAACCATGGATTTTTGTATGCAGGAAGTTTACCTGCAGCCGGCAGGAAAACTCATGATTCATGAAAGCGGTATTAGAACTCGGCGTTTCTTGGAGTTCTAGGGAACGGAATAACGTCGCGAACGTTGGTCATTCCTGTTACATATACCACCAGACGTTCAAAGCCCAGACCGAATCCCGAGTGAGGAACGGAGCCGTATCTTCTCAGATCCCGGTACCACCAGTAGTTCTTAGGATCAAGGTGAAGTTCTGCCATGCGTCTGTCAAGAATTTCGATATTGTCCTCACGCTGGGAACCTCCGATGATTTCTCCGATTCCCGGAGCCAGAACGTCCATTGCGGCAACTGTCTTTCCGTCTTCGTTCAGTTTCATGTAGAACGCCTTGATATCCTTAGGATAGTTCTTAACAACTACAGGAGCCTTGAAGTGTTCCTCAGCCAGATATCTTTCATGTTCAGACTGGAGATCCATACCCCATTCAACATCATATTCAAACTTTTTGCCTGATTTCTTCAGAATTTCAACCGCATCAGTGTAGTCGACCTGGGCGAAATCTGAATTGATGAAATGCTGAAGTCTGCTGATTACATCCTTGTCAATACGTTCTTCGAAGAATTTCAGATCGTCCATTCTTTCAGTCAGTACGGCATTGAATACGTATTTAAGCATTCTTTCCGCAAGAGCGGCATTGTCATTCAGATCGTAGAACGCAACCTCGGGCTCGATCATCCAGAATTCGGCAAGATGACGGGTAGTGTTGGAGTTTTCAGCTCTGAAGGTAGGTCCGAAGGTATAAACCTTGGAGAATGCGCATGCATATGTTTCAGCACACAGCTGGCCTGACACGGTCATGAATGATTCCTTTCCGAAGAAATCCTTGTCATAGTCAACCTTGCCGTCCGGAGTACGAGGCAGGTTTTCCAGATCCAGAGTTGTCACACGGAACATTTCTCCTGCGCCCTCACAGTCGGAAGCGGTAATCAGCGGAGTTGACACCCACATGAAGCCCTCTGACTGGAAGAATCTGTGAATCGCCTGGGCAAGACAGTTTCTTACTCTCATTACCGCACCGATCATATTGGTTCTCGGTCTTAAGTGTGCGTATTCGCGAAGGTATTCGATGGTGTGTCTTTTTGCCGACATAGGATATGAATCCGGATCCTCCACGAGACCTACAATCTGAACTTCGTCAGCCTGGATTTCAAAGGCCTGTCCCTTTCCCTGGGACTCAACAAGCTTTCCGGTTACAATCACGGAGCAGCCTGTGGTTAATTTTAAAACTTCGGAGTAATTACTGAGAGTATTGGGAACAACCGCCTGAATAGGATTGAAGCAGGAACCGTCATGAACAGCCAGAAAGGAAATACCTGCTTTAGAATCTCTTCTGGTTCTAATCCATCCGCGCACGGTAACAATGTCACCGACTTTCTGTTTGTTATCAATCAGCACGTCTTTAACTGATACGATACTCATTTTATTTCTCCAAAAACATAATCATATAAAAAACTAGGCGCTATTTTACCAAAAAATTAGACTTTCTTGTAGTTAAAGCGGAAAAATTTAGTTTGCGAAGGGAAAGCCGTGACGGCGGTTTTAGGGCGGGATGACCGGTAAAACGTTTGTTTACCTCATGTACAGTCACTTCGCTTTTTTATAGTTATGAAGAATGTTTTATGCTATACTTACGCAGTTTTAGATGTTTACACGTTATTACAGGGAGGATTCATGATTACGGCTTATCTGCTCAGCAACCAGGTTCTCAGTGTAATTAACCTTACAGTGGAAAATACCATTCCGGAAAATACCATATGGCTGGACATCTATAAACCGGATGACGACGAACGTCTGTGGATCAAGAATCTGTTCATCAGTGAGGTTCCCGAAGAGGAGGAACTGGACGATATCGAGGCGTCATCACGTTTTTATCAGGACAAGGAAGGTGTTCATATCCTCTCTCTGTTCCCTCAGAGAATCGGTAATGAAACCAAGGGTGTCAACGTATCCTTTACCATCAGAAACGGTCTGCTTCTTTCACTGCGTGAAGAGGATATCGGCGTGGTAAGACTGTTAAGACAGTATATGCGCCAGAACCAGATACAAATCAACAATGCGGTGGATATTCTTCTGGAACTTCAGAGTCTTAAGATTGAATATTTATCCGACCTGATCGAGGACAGCTTCGACAGTCTGGACTATGCTTCCGAGCAGGTTCTGCAGGGAACCGGTTCAGCCGGTATTCAGGATATGATGAAAGAACTCATGTTCCAGCACCAGGCATGCACTCATATTCATCTGGCTCTCGGCGATACCAGAAGAGCTCTGAGATATATAAGAAAGGTATTTGCCAGCAGTCTGCAGGGCGGTGAGCGTGAGGAGATTGACGAGGTTCTGCACGATATTGAATCTCTGCTGCCGCATACCCAGTTCCTGTTCGACAAGATCGACTTCCTGCTTGAATCAGCCATGGGTTTTACGAATTTACAGCAGAACAGCATCATAAAGATTTTCTCCGTGGCCGCTGTTGTGTTCATGCCTCCGACATGGATAGCAAGTATCTACGGCATGAACTTCTCACATATGCCTGAACTGGAGTGGATATTCGGTTATCCTTTCTCCATCGGACTGATGATTGTGTCTGCATTTGCAACCTATCTGTTCTTTAGAAAGAAGGGCTGGTTGTAATTCATAGTATTTAACGGTGTTGAAAACTTGGGTACGGCTATGACAAAAAATAAAAGCTTTTCTTATGTTTTACTTTCCTTGCTGGTTTCATGCATCTCCTGTGTTTATGCCGCTAATGAATTTGAAAAATTCGAGAATGCGGATATTCCCGTAAAATATGAAAAGCTTGTTGTAAAAAACAACAGTCATTACAGTACTTCAAACTACGATATCGAGGCTTCAACCGCCGATGAACTAGGTGAACAGCTTCTTGCAAACGCTCCGTCAAGCGGTCGCGACATGAAATCGATTTCCCTGCTTCAGCTTTCCATCAACTGGATTATCAATGATCAGCAGAATGAAAATTTCTGCGATTTATCGGATGTTTCAATAAATTCGGAAATAGATTTTATTCTCCCCAACTGGCGGATGGATGAAAGTGTTACCGATGAAAATGCTGAAAACTGGTATAACTTTCTGGAGGCGATAACCTCCTATCAGGATCAGAACAAACGCATTATCAATAAGCATCTTGAACGTTTTGAAAAAAGCATAAAGGATGTTAAACCGGTTACTCTGTGCAGTGAGCTCGAAAACAGCATTAATAAAATCGGAAACGGAATCATTGAGAATATCAATCAGGAAATCAATGCTCTTCAGTATGAAACCCAGAACGGCGTCATGGTTAAAAATCTGAAATATCCGAAGCTGAAGGATCAGGTTGCAGTCAAAAAGACAGTAGAACCCGCTCCTGAACAGAAGAGGGAAGAATCAAAGAAACCTGAAGCAAAGAAGGAAGAATCAAAGAAACCTGAGGCAAAGAAGGAAGAACCGAAGAAACCTGAGGCAAAGAAGGAAGAATCAAAGAAACCTGAGGCAAAGAAGGAAGAACCGAAGAAGCCAGTGGCAAAGAAGGAAGAACCGAAGAAGCCTGAGGCAAAGAAGGAAGAACCGAAGAAGCCTGAGGCAAACCGAAGAAGCCTGAGGCAAAGAAGGAAGAACCTAAGAAACCTGAAGCAAACAAGGAAACCGGAAAGCAGATGAAAGAAGGTGAAAGGGTTTTAATCAGAAGCGGAAAGAAGGATTTTTAATTTTCTCCCGGATTGAAACTTAAGCTTAATGAATATTTTATGAGGCTGTGCTGTTAGGTTTGTTTTCTTTAACTATGACTTTTGACACAAAAATTGGTTTCAAAGATCTTTATAATAATTATAGACAGTAATAATTATGCAGGTTTTACCTGCTGAAAATTTATCACTTCATTATCATTAAAGGACAGGTATATATGAAGCGTGTAGTAATCACCGGTTTAGGCATTGTATCTTGTATAGGTACTACAGCTGCAGAGGTTGTTGATTCATTGAAAAACGGCCGTTCAGGCATTAAAAAATCAGAGGACTTCCAGAAGGTCGGAATGCGTTCCCAGGTTTGCGGAAGCATCGATCTGAAACTTGAGGATTTGATTGAACGCAAGGTTCTTCGTTTTATGGGTAAGGCAGCCGCTTATTCATATCTGGCGATGAAGCAGGCGATTGAAGATTCAGGTCTGACGGAAGATCAGATTTCCAATGAAAGAACCGGTCTTATCTGCGGCTCCGGCGGAGCTTCATCAAGCGATCAGGTGCTGGCTGTTGATACTCTGAGAGAAAAGGGTGCAAAGCGCGTAGGTCCGTACATGGTTCCGAGAATCATGTCTTCAACCACATCTGCCTGTCTTGCCACTCCTTTCAAAATCAAGGGAGTCAATTATTCAATAAGTTCTGCATGTGCAACTTCGGCACACTGTATCGGCAATGCAATGGAGCAGATTCAGCTTGGCAAGCAGGATGTAATGTTTGCAGGCGGCGGTGAGGAATGTCACTGGACTCTGGCCTGTCTGTTCGACGGTATGGGTGCGCTGTCAACCAAATACAATGAAACTCCTGAAACGGCATCCCGTCCTTATGACGAGTCCCGTGACGGTTTCGTAATTGCCGGCGGTGCAGGTATAGTTGTTCTGGAGTCCCTGGAGCATGCTCTGGCAAGAGGCGCAAAAATCTATGCTGAAATCACCGGTTACGGTGCAACATCAGACGGTTTTGACATGGTTGCACCTTCAGGGGAAGGAGCTCTGCGCTGCATGAAGATGGCTATGGCAAATCTCGGTGACCGCAAGGTGCAGTATATCAATACTCACGGCACATCAACCCATGTCGGCGATATCAAGGAAGTTGAAGCGATCAGAAACGCATTCGGCGATCAGATCCCTAAGTTTTCATCCACCAAATCAATGACCGGACACTCTCTCGGTGCTGCAGGTGTTCAGGAAGCGATCTACTCATTGTTAATGCTTGATAACGGATTTATTGCACCAAGCATCAACGCCGTAAATCTTGAAGAACCGTTTAAGGGGCTGCCTCTGGTGACCGCAACGGAAAATGCTGAACTTGATACTGTTATGTCAAACAGTTTCGGTTTCGGCGGCACCAATGCAACTCTGGTGTTCAGCAAGTACAGGGCATAGACCGGAAATAACGGATTTAGTGATTATCTACTGAAGGATCTCAAGCGAGATCCTTCTTGTGTATTATAAGGAATAAAAATTGGCGGAAGTAAAAAGACTTGATAAATTCATAAGTGAATGTTTTGAACTCAGCCGTTCAGTAATCGGCAAGGAAGTTCGTGCCAGACATGTTCTGGTAAACGGTGAGATTGTAAGAGATCCGGCAACCAAGGTTTCCGTGGGAGATCTGGTTCAGCTCAACGATCTTGAGGTTGAGGTTTTTGATAAGCTTTACTTTATGGTCAACAAGCCCAAGGGATGTGTCTGCGCCAATGATGATGCCAATTATCCGATTGTGTTTTCATATATCGAGGAATACGGAATTCACAGCTGTCACTGTGTAGGAAGACTGGATCTTGATACAACCGGTCTGATTCTTATTACCAATGACGGGCAGTGGTCCCATCGCATAGCCTCTCCCAAGCATCATTTCGGCAAGGTATACGAGGTAACACTTGCAGTACCGATTGACGAACAGCAGATTAAAAAGCTGGAGAACGGCATTCTGCTTAACGGCGAAAAGAAGGAAACCGCTCCTGCGGGTGTTACCGTGAAGGATCCTCTGCATATTGAACTTAACATTTTCGAGGGAAAATATCATCAGGTTAAACGCATGATTGCCGCGGTCGGCAATGAGGTTCTGGAGTTAAACAGAATCAGCATCGGTGATTTGAAACTGGATCCGAATCTGGAACCTGGTGAGTACCGTTTTCTGACCGAAGAGGAAATCGGCATGTTCTGATGCAAATCAGACGTACTGAATAAAAAGGATAGCGGAACACGGTTAAAAGTTGAAAATGATTCCTGTTCCGATTACCACCAGCATGGCTGACAGCCATGAAGACAGCTGCGGTTTTTTATGGTAGTAGATCCACATAATCGGCAGGATCATTACAGGGCTGCAGGATGACAGAATGGCAACCAGACCGAGGTTGCCGTTATCAACAGCCTTAAGAACCAGTGTCATGCCCAGACCTATTGCTATAAAGGCATTAATAAAAATCAGAAACAGAATCTTTGAGGTAAGAGGCTTCCTGGCCTTTGCCGTCCGGTAAAAAAACATCAGAATCAGCAGGTGTATGCCATAGGCACAGAACATTCTTATGGAGGATGCTGCAACCGGATTGATCCCAGCCTCTACCACCGGTTTTGCAATGGCGATTCCCAAAGCCTGGCACAGACCGGCTAGAAGTCCCAGTGCAGTGGCTGCGGTAACCGAAATTTTACTTACTGCAAAACTGCAGGAGGTCTGTTTTTCCTCTGAAAAGTACAGGGTCAGTGAAACTCCTGTAAATATCAGCAGGATCCCTGCTACGCGCGGCAATGACAAACTTTCTGAAAAAAACAGAATTCCTATGATTACCGAAAAAAATGCATGAGTCGAAAACAGAATTCCGGACAAGCGGGGACCGAGACGGTTAAAGGATGCAAACAGCGCCACATCTCCGATGCAGATCCCGACAGCACCGGACAAACACATGGTAAGTATCTGCGGAACGGTAATTCCATGGTAGCCGTTGACAGTCAGTGATGCGGTTCCCAGAATCAGGCAGGAAAAAAGCATTCTCCACCGGTTGAACGCTATGGAACCGAGATGATTTGAAGGGAGAACGGCAATGATAAATGCCAAGGCCCAGAGAAACGATGAAATCAGACCGAGCCATTCATAATGGAGCTGCACGGTCTTATGAACCCATAAACTTGCTGCGCAGAATGAAGAACAGTGCTAAAAGAATACAGCAGCATGCCCAGACATAATCCCATTTGAAATTTTCCTTGAGGAAAAAAATGGAAAACGGAACGAAAACTGACAGTGAAATGGCTTCCTGAATTATTTTAAGCTGCGAAACTGTTACATGGTTGCTGGCGATCCTCACGGCCGGAATCATCAGAATATATTCAAAAAGAGCAATGAGCCAAGAGATGAAAATCATTTTAATCATGCTCGGTTCACCTGATAGTTTAAGATGACCGAACCATGCGAAATTCATGAATAAATTACTGACTATAAGCAGACCTATTGCAAACCAAAAACCTAAGACCATAATCGTTAACGCTATAAAATTAAAAAATAAACAAGACCTTGAAATTTGCCGTCATTATATCAAAAAATTCATCTGATAGATCTCTAGGAAAAAAAACGGGGTAAAAATATTTATAAAATTAATCTGATATCCAGTCTGCCTCAGACGGAGCTCTTCACGGAGTTCAAGATCGGAAATTCACCGTATGCATTTTGGACGGAAAGACACTGTCAGCTGTAAATTACGGCTGCCTGCGGTCTGTTTTTTACGCAACTGAATGAAATATTGCATGAACGGTATTTACAAAAAATAATTATAATGTATTATATACCCATCCTTTTGCGGATGGGTGGCTGAGCGGTTGAAAGCACCGGTCTTGAAAACCGGCGGGGCGCAAGCCCTCCTGAGTTCGAATCTCAGCCCATCCGCCATTCCTCTGAACCTCCATTATCTCCCCGGTTTTTGTTGTCATTGCGGATTTAATTTCCGTTTTTTCGCTGTGTTTAATCGATCTGACGCAGGTATTCAGTCTCTGAAACGTGCTGTTTTCTGCAATTCGTCTTTGGTTTATTTTTTATCCAACTGGGAAAAATAATTAAAATATTCTATTTACAAAAAAAGTGATATTAAGTATTATATGCACATCTTGACGCGGATGGGTGGCTGAGCGGTTGAAAGCACCGGTCTTGAAAACCGGCGGGGCGCAAGCCCTCCTGAGTTCGACTCATCAGAAATAATTACCTTTAGTATACATTGTTTTTATTTGCTCTACAGGTCTGAGGTTTTTATGCATAAAGTCGAAAAGGTTGCGGAAGCCAGTTTACCTACTATTTTCGGTCTGTTTAAAATGGTGGGCTTTTCGGATTTAACCAATCAGAAGGAACACGTTGCTCTGGTTATGGGTGATATTTCCACTCCGGAACCGGTACTGATGCGTCTTCATTCGGAATGTCTTACGGGAGATACCCTGTTCAGTCTCAAGTGCGACTGCGGATTTCAGCTGGAATATGCCTTAAGTAAAATTGCGGAGGAAAAACGCGGAGTTCTGCTGTATGTCAGACAGGAGGGACGCGGAATCGGTCTGCTGAATAAAATAAAGGCCTATTCGCTTCAGGATCAGGGACTTGACACCTACGATGCCAATGTTCAGCTCGGTTTTAAACCTGATGAGCGCGATTACGATATCTGTGCCGATATGCTCCAGCAGCTTGGTGTTTCAAAAGTCAGACTTTTAACCAATAATCCCGACAAGATTGAAAAACTCAGAAACTGTAGCATTGAGGTTGTTGAAAGAGTTCCGATCGAGGTGGGAAGAAACAAATACAATATAAATTATCTCAATACAAAGAGAGAAAAATTCAAGCATATGCTTTCACAGCTGTAATTTTAAATCAGTGTAAGCTACAGTAAAAAAATCCGGCCTGAGCCGGATTTTGATTTTAAAGAAAGCATCTTACGAGTAAAAATTTTTTAAGCATTCAGATTGCTGTTTACGAAATTCCAGTCAACATGATCCAGGAATTTTTCCACATAGCTCTTTCTTAAATTCTGATAATCAAGATAATATGCGTGTTCCCATACATCAACGGTCAGAAGGATTCTGTCACCGTCTGTAATCGGATTGCCGGCATTGGAGGTGTTTTTCACAGCAAGTTTTCCGCTTGCATGATCTACTACCAGCCATGTCCATCCTGAACCGAAGTTTCCTGTGGCTTTGGTAATAAATTCATTTTTAAAATTGTCAAACGAGCCGAAATCCTGGTCGATTTTATCTTTCAGTGCGGCGGGTACTTCAGTTTTAACAGGAGTCAGTCCGTCAAAATAAAACTGATGGTTGTAGGCCTGGGCGGCATTGTTGAATACTGCACCTGATGACTGCTTTACAAGTTCGATCAGTGAAAGTTTATCCAGATCACTGTCTTTTATTAATGTATTGGCAGTATTGACGTAATTCTGAAGATGCTTGCCATAGTGAAAGCCTATGGTTTTTGCAGAGATAAACGGTTCCAGGGCGTTGGCAGGAAATTTAAGTGGATTTACTGATATAGACATGAGCACTCCGGTTTTATTTAATGAAACAAATGTTTTAGTGCGCCGCATGGCCGTAAACATGAATTACTGCCGGCGCACATGATTGATTATAGCCGAATCAAAATACGGATTTTGTGTGCTATACTATAGTTTAGCAATATGTTTGATTTTTATGAAAGGTTGTATTTATTATGTGTCCTGTTATTACAATTGACGGTCCTGGCGGATCAGGGAAGGGTACTGTTTCAAAAATTCTTGCGGATCAGCTTCATTATCATATTCTGGATTCCGGTGCAATGTACCGTGTTCTGGCCTATGCCGCACTGAAGGCCGGGGTGGATCTGGAAGCCGAGGATCAGCTCCATGATCTCGGTATTGCTCTTAATCTTGCCTTTGCGCCGGTAGAAGGAGGTGTGGCAGCCATTCTTGACGGAGAGGATATATCCCTGAAAATCCGCAATGAAGAGGTTGGCGGAGCGGCAAGTAAAATTGCCGCACTTCCGAAGGTGAGAGCCTCTCTTCTGGAAAAGCAGCGCAGTTTTGCACAGGCTCCAGGTCTTGTAGGTGACGGCAGAGATCTGGGAACTGTGGTTTTCCCTGCAGCCGATGTCAAGGTTTTCCTTGATGCCTCCGCGGAGGAGCGTGCAAACCGACGCGTAAAGCAGATGGCGGAAAAGGGTATCAGTTCAGACTACAGTCAGATCCTGAAGGAGATCCAGGAAAGGGATCACCGTGATCGTACAAGGAAGGTGGCTCCCCTGGTTCCTGCTGCCGATGCTCTGGTTATTGATTCCACAAGCATGAGCATTCCGGAGGTTGTTGAAACCATCATGAAGGAGGTTCGAGCCAGAAAACTGGTATAGAACGATCTGTCCGGATCTCCTGCTTTCTACTTCATGGCGGCGGTAAATATACCGCCGTTTTTACGCTGTCATCCTGCGGATGTTTTCATGACAGCCCGCCTGTTCCCGCAAATTTCTCCCCCGTGTCCCTCATGTTTAAAAAACGATCAAAATATTGTTTGCTTATTGCGCCCGGAAAGCGTAAAATTACATGGCATTTTTGCAAGAACCTGCACGAAGGATTTGTGCAGTGGTATTTTAGGATCCGGCTGACATTAAGTTGGTAGGTTTTATTTTTAATTTTTATTTTTAAGTATTATTTTATGGAAAATTTTGCTCAACTTTTTGAGGAATCAATTAGTAAAGAATCAAACAGTAATCAGGTTCAAAGCGGTAGAGTTGTTAAGATCACCGACAAGTATGTTGTAGTTGATTTATGCACCAAGTCAGAATCATTCATCGATATCAACGAATTCAAGGATGCAAACGGCAATCTTGAAGTTAAGGTAGGCGATGACGTTCAGGTTGAATTGGTTGCCAACGACAACGGTTACGGTGAAACAGAAGCTTCACGTGAAAAGGCTAAGAGACAGGAATCTTGGCAGAAACTTGAACAGGACTACAATGAAAACAAAACCGTTAGAGGTAAAATCAACGGCAGAGTTAAAGGTGGTTTCACTGTTGAAATTGATAACATTCGTGCATTCTTACCAGGTTCCCTAGTTGACGTTCGTACTAACGGCAATAACCAGAATATTGACGGTCAGGAATTTGACTTCAAGGTTATCAAGTTAGATCAAAAACGCAATAATGTAGTTGTATCCCGCAAGGCTGTACTTGAGAACGAAAACTCAAGCGAAAGAAAAGAATTCCTTGCTTCTATCGAAGAAGGCAAAGTTATTGAAGGTACAGTTAAGAATCTTGCTGAATACGGTGCATTCGTTGATCTCGGATTCAACGTTGATGGTTTATTACACATTACCGATATGGCATGGAAGAGAGTTAAACATCCAAGCGAAATCGTTAATGTCGGCGATAAGATTAAAGTTAAGGTTCTTAAGTATGAACCAGAGAGCACCCGTGTATCTTTAGGCCTGAAGCAGTTAGGCGAAGATCCATGGCAGAATATCGCTGAACGCTTCCCAGTAGGCGAAAAATTAAAGGGTAAGGTTACCAATCTTGCTGAATACGGCTGCTTTGTTGAAATTGCAGACGGTGTTGAAGGTCTTGTTCACGTATCTGAAATGGATTGGACCAACAAGAACGTTCATCCTTCAAAGGTTGTTAGCGTAGGCGATGAAGTTGAAGTTAAGGTTCTTGAAATCATCCCTGAAAAGCGTCGTATTTCTTTAGGTTTGAAACAGTGCAAGCCAAACCCATGGCAGGAATTTGCCGAGAAGCACAACAAGGGTGACAAGGTTACCGGTTCTATCAAGTCTATTACTGATTTCGGTATCTTTATCGGTCTTGAAGGCGGCATCGACGGTCTTGTTCACCTGTCTGATATCTCCTGGAGTGTTCCTGGTGATGAAGCAGTTCGTGACTACAAGAAGAATGACGAAGTTACCGCTGTTGTACTGCAGGTTCATCCAGAACTCGAAAGAATTTCTTTAGGTATCAAGCAGTTGTCAAATGATCCGTTCGGTCAGTTCGTAACCGATACCAAGAAGAACTCAATCGTTAAGGGTACTGTAGTATCTGTTGACGCCAAGGGTGCTGTTGTTGATTTAGGCAACAACGTTGAAGGTTACATCAGAGCTTCTGAAATCTCCAGCGAACGTGTTGACGATGCAACCAAGGTTCTTTCAGAAGGTCAGGAAATCGAAGCCAAGTATGTTGGTTCAGATCGCAAGAACCGTCAGGTTTCTCTTTCTATCAAGGCTGTATTCGAAGCTGAAGAGAAAGCTGTTGCTGAAAACATCAAGAGCGAAAACGAAAAGGCCAAGGCTGAAACCGGCAATGCTATGGCTGAAGCTTTCAAGGCTGCCAAGGGCGAATAATTCGTTATTTGCTTGTATAGCATAATATATAAGATCCTCCTGTGAATATTCCGGGAGGATTTTTTTTTGTTCGATTACGCTATATTAATGAACATTAAAAGGTTTTACTGATCTCTAATAAACATAAATTATAAATGTTACAAAATTTGACTTGTTTCAAATTTATTTTTTGATAAGTATGAGTCAAAACACATATTTTAAGTACAAAATTGAATATTATAATGCCTCGAATTTTATAATTTATAATATTAATGACGTTGCGGGATAAATATGGACACATTTTTTTAATTGCGTCATAAATATGCTTAAATAATTGATTTGTTTCATTTTTTTGAGTATATAGTTTCTGTTTGCTTATTTTTAATGCGATTAACTGCTAAAATTAAGTCAGATTTTCTTGTAATTAGTAATATTTTGGGTTATAAAAGGATATATTTATGTGATTACGCGCGTTTTTGTGTCTTTAATGTCATTATTTGAAAATTGACAGTTTTTCAGGTCTGTTTTCTGCAATGACGGATGAAGCCACGAATTAACAGTACATCGCATAGGTATGAAGAGTCTGACTTTGTCTCTTGTTTCGCTGATCTGCCTTACAGATGCGGACCATAAAAAAAGTTGCTTTTTATATGGGGTGTTTTTTTTTTGGTAGTTAGATATTATGACCAAATCTGAGTTAATTGATTGTATTATTCACCAGCTGGATAATGCAATAGATCCTGTTCGTGTACAAGGAGCTGTAAACCAGATAATAGAATATCTGGGTGACAATATAGCACGGGGTGAAAAAATCGAAGTTCGCAAATTCGGTTCTTTTTCGGTTCGTTCAAGGGCTGCTCGTATAGCTAGAAATCCAAAAACGGGTGAAGTTTTAGATTTGGATGCTGTAAGAGTTTGTTATTTCAAGCCGGGCAAGGTTTTAAAGGCCCGTGTTAATAACGAGAGCGCTGCAGATTTGGAATAGACCTGCCGCTTTAGTTTCTTTCTCAGTTTGAGCATCAATTATATGTCACGGCAGTATGTTATTGTTATGTGAATATAATTGATGTAAAAATGGTTATCTTTAAAAGATCTTTATCGGTATTCGTGATAAAATTAAACATATATTTAACAGCTGTGTACTGATCTGTACCCGGAATAATTTGGTTTAGGATGTTATATGTTTAAGTGGATCTTATTTTTATTCGTATTGGTTTCTCTTGTTGTTTTAGGTCTATACATCGGTTTTGCCAATTCACAGCTTGCAGAGGTCAATTTGCTGTTCATGAAAGTTAATACGTCTGTGGCTTCGATTGTTGCGGTCTCTTTTGCTTCCGGCTTTGTTGTTGCTTTGATTTTAAGCACTGTTGTCCGTGTGTTCCGCGCATGCTTCAGCTTCCTGACAGGAAAAAACAGCAAAAAGAACAGTTCATCTGTTAAAGGTGATATTCCGGCTGCGGATGGCGGCAGGAAGGCTGAAACCCCTGCTCCTGTTTCTGAATAGTTTTATTTTCGGTATTCATTAAGATTTTAGTAAACGATCCATAATAACCTTTAAGGTAATTATGGCTTTTGCTTAGTCTAAGTGATTTCACTGAAAAGTGAATGAACTACGTTATGAGAGAATG
>CACWLF010000077.1 GCA_902761645.1 uncultured Aeromonadales bacterium
CGGAACAGTCGGTAATACAGATATTGAAGAATGGGTAAAAGAACTCTGTTTTTTTTAATTGACCAGAAAAAAACAGAGATGTGCTTCATGCCCCTTCTGACGTATTAAACACAGATAAATCCGGTTTGCCGGCCGTTTGCTTTTGTTTCAGCCGGTTTCGAACCGGAAAACCTGAAATGCGTTCATTCATTTGCAGCCAAACGCAGGATGTTGCCCGTGAGATGATATATATACACTATCTAATTAAAAATCAGCACTGTTGCACAACAGAGCCTTTGTAAAATAACTTTTTTTAAATCAGATGAAAGTCAGGAACGGATTCTTTTTTGAATCCGTTTATTTTGTTTATCACCAGTACTTTTCTTAAACAGACCAGATAAAAAAATCTCTGCCGTAAAGGGCGGTGCTCTGAAAAGTCTTCTCTTAAAAATCATTATACTGAATCCGCTTTGGTGATCTTCTGATCACCCGTGCTGGTAGCTGGCCGTAAACAGCAGTGGTTTTCCGTTATTCACGAATACGGATTTAAATTAATTTTTTTTTATTTTTTGGAGATTTTTTTATGTACTGTTTAAATAAAGCTGAGTTAATCGGCAGGGTTGGCAATGATGATTTGAATGTTGTTAAAAATTCAAAATCTCAGAGCGTGCTTACTGTATCCATGGCAACAAGTGAAAAATGGCAGGCCGAGGACGGTTCCGAACAGGAACGCACCGAATGGCATCGCTGCATATTTTTCCGCAAGGCGGCGGATCTGGCCTCAGAGATGCTGACTCAGGGTGCTCTGGTATACGTTTCCGGCAGAATAACCTACCGAAGATATACCGACAACAGCGGAAATCAGCGCTGCATTACCGAAATCATAGTCAGTGACTTTATGGTTCTGGGAAGCAGTAACAGAAATAAATTCAATGCGGATCATTCCTCATGCGAATTTAAATCAGACTCCGCTGTTCCGAAGCAGACTGCTGCCAGGACAGAGAAGAATGGTTTGGATCCGTATTCAATCGGTGATTTTGACGGCGAATTAGATCTTTAACCCGCTTTTATTTTTTCATGTCTTTCAGGCGTAAATAATCTTTATTTACATTCTTTAATTCTGTACTCATAAATTCCCTGGAATTTATGTGCTGCAGTTCATTCAAGGCTGAATTCCGATCTCCGGATCGTGATTCTTTATTTCAGGCTGATTACCTCTGTATTTCCCGTTTTCATGAATGACATCCGCTACCGGCTGTGCTTTGTTGTCGGCAGGCGGGATCGGTGTCAGGACGCAATCGTGTTCTGGAGATAATCTTTATTTTGTTCTGCAGGAGATTTTTACTGTTTCCCTTCTGGAAACTGTAAATTTCCCTGCATTTTTTACAGGTGTTTTTATTATGAAATGTACTGAAGCAAACCGCAGCTTCAAGGAGCTGTTTAAAGTTAATTGTTCTGCAGATCTCTGCATCAGGGTGATGACCGATCTGTCGGAGGAGGATAAGTCGCATCTGGATATACCGGATGAAAACTTTGTCTTTACCGACATACTGAAGGATATCCTGAATTTCCTTGGAAATCCTGAGACCGATTATCTCTATATATTCGGTTCGTCAGGCTCGGGTAAAACGAGGACGGTAAGGGAAACCGCCGCCAGGTTAAACTGGCCGTGCATTTCCGTAACCGGTTCGAAGGAGCTGAATCTTGCATCGCTGATCGGATACACATGCATTCGTGACGGACAGAGCGTCTTCGTTGAAGGCCCTCTGACCACGGCAATGAAGAACGGTTATATATTTCTGCTTAATGATCTTGATTTGATTGATCCGCTTGTTATCAACGGAATTATGGATGTGCTGGACAACCGGCGCCTGATTAATCCGTGCGGCGGCATGATTTCCGCGAACAGACTGTTCCGCTTTATTGCAACAGGAAATTCGTGCGAAACGGGCGGCTGTGAAAATCAGGATGGCGTGAAAACGCTGAATGCATCCCTGCTTGATCGCTTTATCATATGCCGCATGACACCTCTCAATGATCATGACGAGTACAGCCTTCTTCGCAGGATGTTTCCGAAACTTTCGCTGTCAGATGTGGCCGTTATGACCATGACTGCTCAGAAAATCAGGATCTATTCAAATCCTAAATATGAAAACAGACTGCTGCAGAATTCCATGAGCACGAGGACTCTGCACCGGTGGGCAAGATTATATCTGACCTATCGCAGAGCTGAAAATCCTTTTGAATTTTCACTGTTCCGGGCTTATTTGTGGAGAATTCCGCAGAATGAGCAGAGAATTGTATGCGGCTATCTGAGACAGATGATAAATGAGGTTTACGAGTCCGAAAATCTGGATTCATAATCTGTAATTTATCTGTATTTTTTTTATTTGATTTTTTAACCCTGACAGGGGAGAATTCCCTTTTTCAGCGGTATTCTCCCCTTTTTTTTTGGAGAATACCAATGATTAAAATTGAAAAACTTACTCTTGTTTATATTAATTGCACCATCTGGACGGCAACCCGCAGAATCGACCTTACTCAGTTGAATCTGCCGGCGCTGCCTCCGGAACTTGCATCCCCCGGCAGTATAAAAATACTCGATCCTGAAAAGCTGAGCGTTTTTAAACAAATCCGGAACAGAGTTGAAGGTCTTTGCAAAAAGTACGGAAGCCGTTTCTGCGGCAACTGGATTATCCCGAATGAAAAACTGTCCATGGTTACCCGTAACTTGAAAGATACAGGAAGGAATTTGCGAAAGCAAAGGATGCTTTTATCAGACAGTATGAAAAGGAATGCAGTTCATGGATCCTTCAGCACCCCGAGTATGCAGGCGTGATTAAGCATCTGCAGCTTGAACAGAAAAATATCAGCGGCAAGTTTTATTTTGATTACATCACATATCAGATCGGTATGGAGACGCTTCAGAATTTAAACAAGGCGCTTGATCTTGTGGTAGAGAGCGAGTTCAGTCAGGCGGCGCTTGATTTCAGATCCATCATGATTGACAACCTTATTGATGCCGAGAGTGTCAGTAAAAAGGTTGCCGACCGTGTTGAAAGGATTTGTCATCGTATGCGCGACTTCCGAAACCTTGATCCGCGTTTTGATTTTATTCCTGATTTCTATGATTCTGCCTCTGCAGGTCTTATGAAGGAAAAAAAGATCAGCGGGGAGGATTGCTCTAAATATTACGATATTCTGGCAGTTATGGCTGATACGGAATTTATTTTTGATTTAATCCGGAATGAAGTAACAGATCCCGATGAGATATTGCGCCTTCATCAGATAAAGGCCAATCTCTGGATAGGTTCAAACTGCAGGGACAAAATTGATTTTGAGTCAGTGCGGAATGAAAAGGATTCTGTTCTTCAGGAACGGACTGATGAAAATACCCGGGATGAAAACCTTAATCAGGATGAACCCGTGGATTGCATCGAAGCCCGTGTTTCGGACGGCGGATCTCCGGAAAATTCTGATGATGATTCTGATACTGTTTCAGATGATTGTTCAGAGGATGGTTATGCGGAAGAGCAGGGTTCAGAGAACGCTGATTTTCTGAATTCAGTTTCTGAAGAAAACTGTCAGCCGGAGAAAACTTCCTCGGATTGTGAAGCTCGGTCTTCCAAACCGGACTCGTGTCGTGCAGACTGCGAAATAACGGATCCTTCCGATCCTGATTTGAAGGTCTGCGCCGATTACGTGATTGAGGAGGAGGATGAGAAGCATGATGAACTTTGTTCAGACGGCAATTTACTGTTTGATGACGGTTCCGTGTGGTTCTAGGCAGCCGCCTGTGCCGTATGCATTAAATGATAAAAGCTGTAAATACGGAAACTGATTTCCGGTTTGCTTCAGATTAATGTTATTAAATTTAAAATTGATATTTTGGTTTCAGTCCCCGTTAAATTCCTTTCGGAATTTTTTCGGGGATTTTTTTTGCAGTGTCTGAGCCGAATCGGCCTGCAGTTTTTTTTCTTTATCTGAATAATTTTTTTCATTCTGAAAGCCGAACCGGTGAATTATATTCATCTGATTAAAATCCAACAAAGGGATCATGTTCTGTCTGAGTCCCCATACTGCTGCATCTACTTGTGCACTTTGTCTTCTGTCTTACCGGTGTATTCAATCTGAAATATATTCATTACTCTTGGATCCGGACAGCAGAATGTAACCGCGCCTTCGGGAACTTCCGGACCTCTTGAAAACTTATGACCGTCGCGCAGTTTTGCAATATACATGTTGGCAACAGTAAGCATCCACGGACATAATTTTCCTGCATCATTCGCATAATCATAAACGTCACCAATGCGATGACAGTAGTCACATCCACGTCTGCCTCTTTTCTCAACAACCGTGATCTTAATGTTGTCATTGTTTGCAACCATATTTTTTTCTCCATATCATTTCAATGCCTTTAGGCAGAATTCCAAAGCTTACTTGAATTTTCCTTCTTCATATTTTTTTTCTGCAAAAATCAGAATCATCCGTGAAAGCCGGAGCAACACAGGTAAAACAGCGGATTAATGTCATAATTTCCGGTTTCATGATGATCATCTGATAATTACTGTTTACTGACATCAGAATATCAGTTCAATGATTGACACCGGTGTTATTGCCTGAAATGACAGGTCTGCAAATTCACAGTCTTCCGGAATCGTGTTAACGACACGGGCACCTGCACGGCTGAGAATTTCAGCAAGAGAAATCCGTGAACCGCTCTGAAGTTTCATACTTTCAATAAAAAGAGATTTCCTTGCGGAATCCTTGTCATTGGAGCATCCGGTATGGGTATTGACATTACTGAAGATAAAGTCCATGCCGCCCTCACTGTTATTGCAGATCATACCTATGTTCTGGGACTGGTTCTTAAGTTCCATGCTGATACCGGCAAGCACGGTCTTTTTGTCCATGATGTAGTCACGGTTAAATACATCCGCGGGAGAGGAATCCATAATCAGTTTATAGCCTAACGGGCATGCATCCGGCTGGTAATTAAAAAAATTAAGATTAAAGGAAAAAGCCTGTTCAATACCTTCCCCGATATGGAAACATTCGGTTGCACCGGTGCCAACAGGAGCATCGGTCATATCTCCGGTAAAAATGATTTTATGAGCATTGGAGGAATACTCTCCATCCCATCCGAAGTCGCCGTCTACAGAGGACATGTGGAGATCAAGATCGATTCTGATTTCCTCTGTCCGGCCGGCGGGATTTCCCTTTTCAGGAATGTTCTCCCAAAACACGCCTATAGTGGCGGTTTTCCCCAGGTGTGCCACGGATCCGCAGGGAATTCCGCTGACGAAATCCTTTTCACTTGTCGGAAAGGCATAATGAATGTAATCAGGAATATATACGGTTTTGCCGGCGGCTTTTTCCTTCACCTGTTCAATAATGCCGTTATAGAGCAGTTCCATAATTTCATCCGCTTTCGGCATATCAAAAACGGCAGGCCGCGAAGAACTGTCAAGTTCCTTGAAATAAACACCGCCGTTTCGGATCCGGTAATTTATTGATGACGGATATTTCATTCGATAACGCATGGCATTCAGCAAGGAAACCTTTTTGCCCAGGGAAACCTTCTTCAGTTCTTCCGCCGCTTCGGAAATGTCCCAGGACGGATCGCTGATAACGCAATCCAGAATATTCCTTCCTGCAGGTTTCCTGTGTTTGTCGGCAAGCCGTCTTATCCTGTTGATAACTGATGCATTTTTTTTGTTTTTAATAGTCAGCCATATCTTTTTATGGCGGTAGAAAATCGATGCAAGAGGAACATAACCGTATTTATTGACATATAACTCAAGGGCTGCGTTGGCTTTATCAATATCGTCGCATTTTATTTTTGATCTTTCAAACAGAACTGATAACAGGATCCTGCTTTTTATAAGAAGACTGTCACCGGAAACAAGAAAATTGAGCAGACGTAAAAATTCCTGCGGATCTGACGGCACCTTGTTCAATTCGGCACATACGCGGGTACGCAGCTCCTTGCAGGAGATTGCATCCGGATCCAAATCAATGTCATATTCCTTTGATAAAAGAATAATGTCCTCCATTGTAACGGAGGAAAATGCAATATTCTTTTCAGACAGTGATTTTACCTTTTCGCGGATCTCGTCTGCGGAGATTGCTCCGATAATGTTGATTCTGAATCCGGCGGAGTCCTCGGGAAGATTCAGTTTTTCATCAGGTATGTAAACGCTGCAGATTTCCCCTGTTTTAAAACCAAGTGATTCAACGCCGTAGGTGGTAAGATAATGAAGCGCCTGCTGGAAACGCAAAGTTTCATCGGAAGCGCCGGCAACTGCTGAAAAGGATTTATGAAAGGTCTGATTCATCTGTTCGGCGGAAAGACCGTACTTTGACAGTATTTCTTTTCTGGCTGACTGATCGATCACACTGAAATCAGCTTCAGGAACCACATAGATTCCGAACCGGATGAAGGTGTCATTGAACTGTTTCGATTTTCCGTGATTGGCGGCTGTTTCAGCCTTTGCTTTCGGCAGAGCCTTGAAAAGTCTGAGAGCTGCCAAAGCTGTTTTTTTGCTTTTCATCATCAAACTCCGGTTTTGTCTTTAAGAAAAACGCAGACTTAAGGAAGACTGCGGTTTCAGACTGGAAGACGGCTGGAAGCAGACATCAGCCGGAAAAGGAACTTCCCTGTGCCGTTATTGCCTTCTTTATGCCATTATTGCTGTAAAGGCGGCGAAGAGTAATTTCTGAAAATAAGGAACCCTTTTATGCCGCCCGGTATATGTATAGCACAAAAACACCGGAATGCCAATCTTATGATTTTGAAACATCGGGTTTTGCTGCTGCTTTTGTGATATCTGCTGCATTTATATGCCAGTGCTTCATTTCCTGAAATCCGTTCAGAGCGCCGCCGACATGATGCCGCAGTAAACTTCTGAAAAGTAATGTCCCGAGTGGGCATGGAAATTTAAAAAAACAGCGCGGGCAGACCATAAAATTCAGATATGGTTTTTCTTATCATGTCAGAATTCTATGCCGAAATTTTTTTTATTGTCAGAATCCGCCATGCTGGCGGCTGCGATGCTCGGATTATCCGGAGTCGCGGCTGCTCAGCATCCGGAGGACACAGAGCAGGGCGGCTTCTATAACCGAAAGCAGGAGGGATGGTTCTTTTATCAGATTGAACCTGACAGCGAACCGGAAGAAGCCGAATCTGCCGTTACGGACTCTTCCGGTGACGGCTGGGGCGAATCAGTAAACGATGAAGAACGGCCGTTTACCGCCGCATGGCTTAAAGCCAATATCGACAGGTACAAAAACATTGCGATTGACAATCCCACAGTTGAAAATGTTAAAGCCTATCTTTATCTTCAACGTCTCATTCTTGAAAAATCATCCGCATTTGCCAGGGTATTCAGTCAGGTGGTCATGGGTGATCCTTATCTTGATGCAGTGTCTACACGCCCCATCGCCGCATGGGGATCCAATCTGGTGGATGCAAGAAGTTCGGCTGCGCGGGAAAATCTACTGCACAGAATTTCCGAAAATGCAGGTCTTATTTATGTATTCAGGGCTAATGACGATTTCAGCACTCGGTTTTCTCCTGTATTTAAAAATTTTACCGGACGGTACGGTTTTGAAACCAAGGTCGTATCTCTGGACAGCAGCAGTGATCCTGCAGAACTTTTTTCCGGCGTTCTCCATGATCCGCGGGCAGAAAAGGTTCTTAAAATCAAAGTAACGCCCGCGGTTTTTCTGGCAGGCATGGATGGAAAAATCGCGCCCGTGGTGCAGGGGCTTGTTTCGCAGGACGACCTCGCAAAAAGACTGATTAATGCTGCCGGAATTATCGGAATCGTATCTGAAGACGAACTTGCAAAAACCAGAGCTGTTCATGAGGAAATCAGTCTGGGGGATCTGCTTGAAAACAAACCGGAGCACCGTTTCATAAAGAAATCCGGAAATCTGTCTCCGTCCGAAATTCTTCAGATGCTGCAGGAGTAGGAATATGCAACATGAAAAAAAATTCTGTATGAAAAAAATCACGCTGGCGGCGGTTCTGACAGGACTTGCGCTGTGTTCAGAGGCGGGAGCGTCGTTCATCGGCGAACAGATGGATCTGATGTATGAGGACATAATGTCAAATCATACCGATGGCGGAGCATACAAAACAGCAAGGCGCGGAGTGATCTCGGGCGGAGGACTGGAGGTAAGAACAAGACTGATGGATATTCATCCTGTCACCTTTGAACCTCCTTCCATCAGCGCAGGCTGCGGCGGCATCAATCTGTTCACCGGTTCGTTCTCCTTTATAAACAGCGAGCAGTGGATTCAGTTTGCCCGTTCGGTTGCATCCAACTCGGTAAGCTACGCCTTTGAACTGGCACTGGAGGAGATGTCGCCTGCCATTCATTCCATTGTAAGCAAACTGCAGACCGCGGCAAATCTTATGAACGGCTATCAGCTGAATTCATGTCAGCTTGCCCAGGGTATAGTAAATGATACAGTAGGTCAGGTTCTTGATAACCGTGCAAAAACCGATGCCAGCATCTACAGTTCAACTCTTGGATATTTCGATGATTATTTTACTGCCAGGAACGGAGCCGGCGGCGACGGAAAATCATCATCCATAGATCAGATTGCGAAAAACAATCCTGAACTGTACAGTAAAAAGCTTGGCGGAAACATCGTCTACAACGCCCTTCTTGAAGCGAATATCTCAGGCTGGTTTCATACATCGGTTGATTTCAGAAATTTTGCCGGCGAGTTCATGTCGGTTATGGGAACTGTCATTGTGCTGCCAGAAAAACTTCCTGACGGCAATTACGAGCAGAAGATGGAACAGAAAATTCCGTCACTCGGTTTCAGAGATCTTGTGGAGGGAAACCGCGGTCATCCGGTTACGGTTTATCAGTGCGCAGCTGATTATTCGGCAGGAATTCCCTGCACATCAATTGTTACCAGAACCGTGAATGATTTTAAAGGATTATCGGAAAAAATCCAGGATCTGCTGATCGGTGCAGATCGTCAGAGCGGAATTGTTCTGAAGTTTACCGACGGCGCCAATGTGTCATCTTCTCTGTCGGATTCTGAAAAATCCATTATGAATCTTATCCCCGAGGTGATGGTTCAGATCAGAAATCTTGCACAGAGCGGGGATTTTGCGCTGGTGCGTGATCATGTGATTCAGAATGCCGATGCGATAGGTGCCATGGCGGCATACAATCTTATTGATGCGATTTATAAATCAACCAGAATAGCACTGTCTTCAAGTCACAACACCAACCGGCAGACTGCACTTGAATACCTGGATGCCAATATGGAGAGTTTCAGACGGGAGTTTGAAAATTACGACCGTCTTAAAGGAGGACTTGATTCCGGAAATTTATATCGGTCCTATCGCGACAGAAAAACTTTCATAGATAAACAGTACCGAAGAACAATAAGATAACAATTTAATAATTTAAAGTGCCGGGAGGCTTTCAGACCGGATTTAC
>CACWLF010000078.1 GCA_902761645.1 uncultured Aeromonadales bacterium
AAACAAAATTGCATAGGAGTGTGATGTAAATCAACAAATATTTTTGCCATATTTACATTATGAAAAAAGGGGATAAAAAATCATTTCCGACCAATTACGGAAATAGCATGCTTTGCTGGGACTGGTATGCTACGTTCAGTCCCAATCCTTTGTTCTGAAATACAGCCGTATGTCCTGGGACTTCGGCTGATGTCACCCGACATGAAAGAATAACTGAATTACGGCAGATCTGGTTAAAAGAACTTCCGTGCAGTATCGCAAAATAAATTGAATCAGACAATTAAAAGTCAGTTACATTACAGCCACCCGCAAGAAACTGAAACTGTAAACAGCAAAACAGCTGATTTCGGGAAAATCCGTGTAATCATTTTTTTTTCTTTCTGTGTCTGCTTTTTTTGTAATCTTTAATACTCAGTCTGAATTCTTTAAGCAGTATTTTAAGTTTGCCCGCCGCTTCCTTCTCATTTAAAGATTCTCTGTACAGATGAGAGGTTAAAACTTCGGTTGCAGTTTTGAATTTCTGTGTCAGAGCGCAGTCTCCAAATACCTTAAACGCAACGGTGCAAAACTGATCCGGCGTTTCATAGCCTCGCTTTTTAAGTCCGAGTCCAACCAGCAGAACAACAAACTGCCGGTACATAGCTACAGCTTTGTTAACCTGCTCCTTTCTGGAAAACAGTCTGGCAATCCGGAGCGACAGGTAAATCATAACTGTAATCGACAGTATCAGACAGATTGCCGCCAGAATTGTTTTCTCCCTGAAGAATCTGGTAACAAATCCGCTGTTGTCATCGAAGTTGTAGTTCAGAACTGTCATGTTCCACCTGAACTCAATGGCCTCAAGGATATCTCTGAACCATTTGACCGCGGAATTCTGATAAACCTCCGCCTTGGCATACTGGACAATGGCAGGAGCATGCATGTTGACGAATGCGTTGTTGATGCGGTCTGGTTCAATAACAGTCACAGGATCTATTCTCTGCCAGCGGTCGTCTATATAGGCGCTTACCCAGGAATGCGCATCGGAGTTGCGTACAATAACATAATTGCTGTCTCTTACAACCTCACCTCCGAGGAATCCTCCGACCGTCATGGCCGGTATGCCTGCAAGTCTCAGCATATAGGTCATGCTTGAGGAGTAGTGGTTGCAGAATCCGTTGCGGTTTTCAAACAGGAACTGATCGTAGATTTGAACCGACTTCGGATCTGAAACGAAAGGTTTAAGACTGTAGGTAAATCCGTTATCCCTGAAGTAATCAAGAATAAGTTCCGCTATTTTCCTGTGATCTCCTTTTGCCTCCTTTACAAACTGCGCAACAAGCTCTCTTGTTCGCGGGTTGCTGCGGTGATAACCGGTTTCCAGAAGTACGCTGACGGTATTCTGATCGAACGGCACCGGCTGTCTGTAGTAATATTCGTCGGTTATATATTTAAATTCATATGCTTTAGGCTGGGTTATCGGGAACTTGTCCATCCACACGCTGAATGGAGTGTGGAAAATATTTTCATTTTTTGATGCTGAAAGTTCCAGTACGGGGATCCACCTGCGGTTGTTAGGCTCCATGTAAAGATTGTAGATCACTCCCATGGTGCGTTCAAAACTGATGCGTTCCTTTAGCGGCTGTTTTGAAAAAGGTGTCAGTGAATACTCGTAGCGGCCGAGACCTTTGGGCACCATGAATCCCATTTTAATCGGATCGAGCTGCGGATATACCATCGAAACAAAATACCGCTCCTTTGGAATTTCGCCATCGAATACCGCTCTGAAGGCCAGAGAATGGTCCTGAACCAGTTCATTGATGCCGTCAAAACTGATCTCCTCGCCCAGACCTGTCTTGTTCTGGGTTGCATTCGGCATCTGCCAGAAGGGATTGAATCTCGGCAGCACCAGAAATATCACCGCTGCCAGAGGTGCCGCAAGCAGAACGGTCCTGACCGCATATTTAAACAGATGGTTTAGCCTTCGGCATGCGAAAAGGGACATCAGCGCGGCAAAATCGATGATCATGCACAGCAGCATATAGAAGATCATGTACCAGTCGTAGGAGAAAACAAAGGTAAGGGAGGTCAGGAAAAACAGCGCAACAACCTGGATAATAAGATCTCTCTCCTGCCTGCATTCAAGAAATTTCAAAGCAATGCTGCCCACCAGAAGATTGATGAAGGCGTTGACGAGATAGGTGCGGAAGCCGTTGACGGCGAGCAGTGTGATTATCGAGGCGATGACAAAGACCGACAGCAGACTGTCGGTATAGCCAGGATGTCTCCCGATATAGCGTTTCACCTCGCAGAACCGGATTGCTATGGTGAAGAGACATACCGCAATAATCAGCACGTTGAGTACCTTGTAAAGCAGAATAACTGAAAAAAAGAAACCCAGACAGATCAGAAACAATGTTCTGCGCTGATGCTGATAAGCCGCCTGATTGGTATTATTTGCCATAAAGTGCCAGTTTCTCCAATACTTTGGTGCAGTGCTCCTCTCCCTGTGCCGGCGGAATAATATCGGAGCCGAGCTTCAGACCAAAAAGCATATTCGATGCGGTAAGCTGCATGCATGCATAGGTCATGACGGAAAGTTTCTCCTCCAGCGAGCCTGCGATTTCATCAATGTCCAGATATTTGCTGTCGTCGACCGTGGCGGTAAAATCCTTGGCCAGCAGTCCTCTCTGCATTGCCAACTGTTTCCATGCGATGAGGGACAGCGGTTCGCCCTGCCGGTACGGGCGCAGACCTGAAAGTTCATCCATGCCTCGGGCGGTGCTGCTGTCGTGGGATGTCCGGGATGATTTGTCGGACGCTTTCTCGGTGAGTCGGTACATACCGGTAAGCTGACGGGGGTAAATCAGAGTCTGCTGATTGAAATCAATTACGCAGTGGGCGCAGAATATTCCGAGAGGGTAGACCGTGGTTACGGCATATGCTCCTGAATTGAGATAACCGCGCTCCTGCGGATGGAAGGTGATGCCGATTTCGTTTCCTTTGGTGACAGTGTCGTGGAACTCCTCGATTGCCGACGGATCTGCAGGGGTCACCCTGATGGCATAATGGGTTTTGCCGGAGCCGACATGAAGCCTGAATCTTACCGACTGACCGGCAAAGAAACGCTCTGTAGGCAGTGCCTCAACCGTCAGATCTTTCAGATTGCGGTAGGTATCCAGCAGTGCATAGGGAATAACCGCCAGCATCAGACAGCAGATGATCAGCACAAAGTTGTTCTGATAGTTGATACCCAGTAAAAACAGTGCCAGTATGCAGAAAAAGTACAGAAAACCGGTGGCGGTAGGGTAGACGCGGATGTCGCCGTAGCCTACGGTATGAGGCGACTGCTGCACGCGGTGCAGATATTTTGTTACATTTTTAACAAACTTCTTACGGTTGAAAAACATAATTACTTCAAAGGTTCGACTATTTCCAGAATCATTCTTGAAAGACTGTTGTTGCTTCCGATTGCTCCAATGCCGCGGCGCATGCGGTGCTCTGCCACATACGGGAATACCGCCTGCAGATCGTCAGGCAGAATATAGCTGCGCTGTTCGATGTATGCCCAGGCTTTGGCACATGCCAGAAGAGCCTTGGAGGCGCGAGGCGATAACGGATTAGGGATTTTGCCGGCATTGCGGCTGGTGGTTACCAGATCCAGCAGATAGTTCATGGCGGTATCGGATACCTTGATCTGATCTGTCTCCTGCTGGATTTCAAGAAGTCTCTTTACCGACAGGATCGGCTTGAGTTCAACTTTCTTAAGGGCATTCTGCAGCATCAGTTTTTCTGCCTCGCGGGACGGGTAGCCGATTTCGATGCGCATGGTGAAGCGATCGAGCTCCGATTCCGGCAGTACGAAGGTTCCGCTCTGATCCTGCGGGTTCTGGGTTGCGATTACAAAGAATGGCTGAGGCAGTCTGTAGGTCACCTTGTCAACGGAAACCTGATATTCCGCCATGGCCTCGAGCAGTGCACTCTGGGTTCTTGAACTGCCGCGGTTTATTTCATCTGCAAGCAGCAGCTGAGTGAACACGGGACCTTCCTTGAAGGTGAATTCCTTTTTGTTCTGATCGAAGATTGACATGCCGATCAGATCTGCAGGGAGCATATCGGAGGTGAATTGCACTCGTTTGTAGTCGAGACCGATGAGCTGCGCGATTGCCGATGCAAGAGTTGTTTTGCCCATGCCCGGCAGATCTTCCAGCAGGAGATGTCCTCTGGCCAGAAGGCAGGTCATTGCCAGTTTGATAACAAGACTTTTATCAAGAAGAACCTGATTCAGCTGATAGATAATTTCAGAAATTTCATTTTTATTGGCCATGGCAAACCTTTGAAATGTTGATTGATTTTAAATAGTACAAATAATAAATGTCCGCCTGATCTGATAAAAGCCGCAGTTTCAGGTTTTACTGCGGATATCCTCTTTTCTCGATATCCGGAAATCCGTCTGCCGGCTGTTATCTGATAATCACATTGCAAATCATATAGGTGATGTAAACCGCATACATCAACACAAGAATTATGCCATTAATTCTGGTGATTTTTTTCGAGCAAGTGCAAACAAATAGAAATAAAGTCATGACTGCTGCGACAAAGGCATCGCGGCAGAGCACATCGTTTTCAACCACGGAAGGACTGATTACTCCTGCAATGCCGATTACTCCAAGCAGATTGAAGATATTGGAACCGATAAGATTGCCTATGGCAAGATCGTTTTCCTTCCGCCGGACGGCGATAATGGACGAGAACAGTTCTGGTACCGAAGTGCCGAAGGCAATGATGGTTATGCCGATGACAAGTTCACTGATTTCCAGCAGTCTTGCTATATTTACTGCGCCGTAAATAAACAGTTTGGAGCTCAGAGAAAGAACGATCAGACCTGCAAAAGTTATTACGGTCTGGAGCAGAAGTTCTCCTTTTTTTGCCTTCTGTTTCTCGTCTTCTCCGGAGTTTGCTTCCTCTATCCCGGTATTTACCGACGTTATGATGTATATAATGCACAGAGTCAGAAGAACGGCGCTTTCCGTTCTTGACAGTTCGCCGTTGCTCACGGCAACCGTTGCCAGAAGCATTGAAATGAACAGCCATGGTATTTCTCTTTTAAGCAGCAGCGAGTGTACCGCAATCGGGGATATGATGCTGATTAAACCTAGTACCAGTCCCGAGTTTACCAGATTGGAACCGTAGGCGTTGCCTATGGCAAGCCTGGTGCAGTCATTCAGTGCCGAGGTTATGGAAATGGCAAGTTCCGGCAGGGCATTGCCGAAGCCGATAAGCAGAGTGCCGATGATAATTGACGGCACATTTAAAATCACGGCGACCTTTGATGCGCTGGAGATAAATACGTTGGAACTTGTGATGATCAGTGCAATGGCGATAACTATGTAGCCTAAGTTCAGCAGGAATTCCATGGGTTTGATTACCGTTCTGTAAATAAAATTCCCGTAATTGTATCACTTTTGCAGTAAAAAACTTATTGTTTTTGATAAGCTGATTCCATATTGAAAACGCCGGTTGTAAAAGTCCCGTTCTGCCGACCTATGTCGGATGCATGAGTTCATGAAGGTTCGGCCGATGGATTTGAATGCATGGTACGGAGCATACGGAATACAAAGCAGTGATCATGCTGACGGCTGTATCTCTTTACAGTGGCATCGTGATCTGCGTGAATAAACACGGCGTAATTACCGCATCCGGTTAACCTGATCCTGCTGTCCGCAGTAGACACATTCCGAACCGGAAAAGACCATGGCATATGCCTTGACCATTCTGCCCCTGAATTCAAGAGCGTTCCTGTAGGTATTGACCTGATCAAACGCCTCCTTTTTCAGACTTTCAATCTTCGCTACAGTGGCGTCTTTTTTAGAGGCTTCAGGCATGATAGTGAAAAATTATGCTGACTGAATTGACTGTTAGATATTAAAAAAGCCACCTGTTATCCTTTAAGGTATTAGTGAATTACTTAAAGGAGTGCTAACAGATGGCTTCAGCTGATACATTACGCTTACATTGAAACTCGCTATGATAGCAGAGAACGATAAACGGCTTTATCGAGCTTACAGCATGAAGGAACACCTGCGTCTACTACTTAAACTCAAGGATACTGAAGAAGCTGAGACGGAATTGAAACGTTGGCTTTGGAGATCCAGTCATAGCAGAATTGCCGCCTTCAAGGAACTGTATAAAAAGATTAAAAGGCATAAGAACCACATATTGAATACCATACGACTCGGCATGAGTAACGCAAGGATAGAAGCGACCAATAATAAGATCAAGCTGATCATCCGTAAGGCTTACGGCTTTCGCAATATCCAAAATATGCTGGACAGGGTATACCCGGTTTGTTCTAATTTGAGGGTACAGTTACCCAACAGAAAAACGAAATTGGTTAGATCCGCATAAAGACTAGTGATGTGGGGATTTTTTCCCCACTATCATACCCGAAGAGCCTTTAAATTCTGAGCTTTCACTTGCTTCTACTCTTAAGTTGGACATTGAATTATCTATTTCAACAGTCTTTGTTTTTATAAAACAATTGTTGGCAAGAAAATCTATTATAGTTTTATCATTTTCAGTATAAAAAGCAGTCAAATGCTCTTCAAAGGCTGCGTAACTATCATTTTTGATAATCAATAATTCAAAATCATTTTTTATTAGTTGCGCATTACATAAAAAAAGAGTAGTTCTCTTGTTCCCATCCCAAAATGGTTGCAATTTTGATAAATTGCAAAAACATTCGGAAACTACCTTTTTAAAGTCATTGATTGTAACATCGTTAAGTTTAGAAATTTCATTTTGAACACTTTCTTGTGAGGGAACTGAAATTTGTCCAATGCAGGGTATTGAGCATAATCCATTTCTCAAAGCACCTGTAGATAGAGCTTGATCTTTAGCTAAAAATGAATTTAATTGTATGTATAAATTTAGATCTATATTTTGCTTTGAAAGGTCTAGAGACTCCATATAATTCAAAGTATTTATTACATTATTTATAACCAGAGATTCATCCTCAGGAAAGTCTAACATTGCAAAATTGCTATTATCTAGGAGTTTTTCAGTTTGAATATCAGTTAAATTTATCCCCTCAAACCTACATAACGTCTGAGCAAAATTAATCTTTATTTCTCTCCTGAAATCTTTTAGATTAGCCATTATTAAAAATCCTCAAAAACTAAATGTTTTTTAAATTCACAAAAATCAACTTTGTTATTTCTATACAAATTTATATAATTATTTCTTGAATATAGCAGTCTATTGTCAGTATAAAAAACATGAATATTGTGCAATAACAAATGCTTTTCATTTGTTGAAATATATTGGATATTGTTTGCGTAATTCAAAACATCATTTAAATTAACTGATCTGAAAACAGCCCCATAAATCCCAAAAATTTTTTGCAACAAGAAATAATCTCTAAAAGTTATATTTTGACATCTTCTATTCACAAACAGGTCTACCACATGACTATATCTAATACTTTTATGATCTATTACATTGGTATAAACAGTCCAGAGTAACACATCTTTAATTTTTGCTTTATCTACCATATAATTTAACACCCAAGTTGAATTTTATAATTCCTATCCGATATGACATCATTATGGGTTAACTTCACGCAATAATTGGATTCCGTGTCTTCCACTGTTGCAATACCTCATACTGTCTATTATCTAGTTTCTTCTCCAAAACGGATAAAACATCATACACTCTTTCCTTATCTTCAAGACTTGGAAACCAATCATCTAATATTAGAGTATCAATATTTCCAAACTGTAAGACAGAAACATACAAAATATCAACAAATGCTCTTGGATGATCTGCAACCCACACAGGAAAACATTTCGGATAATACCCCATTTGATTTAAACGGACGGTACCATCTATGATGTCCAACTCACCTAAAAACCAATTTGTATTAAACTTCTGACCTTCTCCAAAATCCACAGATCAAGCTTACCGTTCTCTGGATGATCCCAATATACACTACTATGCCAATCCCCAGTATGTTCAAGGCTATTAATATTAAGCGCAAGAATACTACTGACATAAGTCTGAGGAGTGGTTCTCGGTAGATTTAACATGTTACTAATCCTTGTTATTACTTTACCAATGATTAACCCTTTGCATAAACAGCATTTCCATGTCATCTTACTCTGTAAGAGTATACCCTAACAAGGTAAGCCATTAGAGTAACTTACAAGGTATGTTATAACTCATTTACACGACATATACAAGGTAACTTGTTTAACTCGCATCTTATTTTTAGGGAGGGGATGCGGAAATAAATATTGTTGTAATTACCGCATCCTGTTAACCTGATCTTTATGTATGTCCGCAGTAGACACATTCCGAACCGGAAAAGACCATGGCATATGCCTTGACCGTTCTGCCCCTGAATTCAAGAGCGTTCCTGTAGGTATTGACCTGTTCAAACGCCTCCTTTTTCAGACTTTCGATCTTTGCTTCAGTGGCGTCTTTTTTAGCGGCATATTTCAGTTCGACAAGGTAGATTGACTCGTTGCTTTTTGCCTTGTTTACCGTAATTACCAAGTCTGCGTATTTTTCACATTTGCCGGCAATTCTCAAGGATTTTTGCAGTTCCGCAATGATTCCTCGCATGGAACCGAGCTTTGCATGCAGCACCAGATTCAGAGCCATTTCACTCATGTGAGAAAGAACCTGATTGGTGAAAATACAGCTCAAAAATTCGGTGCATGACGTTGCAAAGGATGAAATATCGTCACTGCATTCTAGCAGGGATGATATATCAAGTTTCTGCTCTTTAAACAGACTGCTGGGTCTTAACCGCAGCTCAACAGTGCATTGAGCAAAGAGCTTTGACATGAAGAGATTCGGTATTTTTAACATAAGACCGTCACTTCCTGATAACTGCGGATCGATGGTTAGATAACCGAGATAGTACAGCATGGACAGCAGCTGAGCGTAGTCATATTTGACTGATTTATTCAGATTGATGTTTTCAGCAAGATTCTCCAGATAGAACGAATCGCCGGCAAGATAGGTATCAATAACATCGTCAGCCAGGCCGTCTTCGGCAATTTCAAACAGCTGTTTCAGTTTGGAACCGTCA
>CACWLF010000079.1 GCA_902761645.1 uncultured Aeromonadales bacterium
TTTCTGTTTTGTTCAAAAAACCATTCTATTCATACATAAACAATAAGACAAGTTCCTCAGCATATTTAGGAACAAGAATATTCTTGAATCTTAATATTGCTACACTTCTAACCATTTGGAATTTCAATCCAATAGGAACCATGCAACATCTTCCCACACTTCCAGAACACGAAATCAATACGTCTCCAGCCATAGGAACTATTCTCTTAGAGATTCGTTCATATTCCTCTTGATCTATATAATCAACATCATCCAATTGCAAACTATGATCTAGTACATTTCTCGCAGACAACAAATAGATGCCGTGATCAACTCGACGTGGAGTAATGTGTTCTCCATCCGTTATTATTTCTGTGATTTCTCTAAATGTATGAATTGGCCATCCTTTTGAATTAGCCCTCAAATCACCAAACATCTCGACAAATCGGGCTTTAATCAGCCTAGGATTTGATTAAAAGTAACACTATATTGTTAAAATTCGCTAAAAGTTTGTGGTATAAGGCTCTGTAAAATGATATAATAGCACTATATAGTGCTATCATCCGGACTCAGAAACTCGTTTACAATGATGCAGGAAAGATTGTTTCCGGCTCAGCCGCAATAGTCGATGTTTCATATGTTGCATCTGCTGAGAAGTACAAATCAAAGCAGACGGTACGGGAGCGGCTTGGAAAGGTTATAGAAATGTATGGCAAGCGCAAGGGACTTTTTCAGTCTCCGACCAGAGGTCTTGTCATATACGATGCGGATACCGATTCTTTTTCAGATCAGGTTACCCGGGATGAACTGGATGCTCTCAGAGAAAAAGAAAACGCCAGGGTTAAAGATGATGTAACCACAGGAGAAACAGAAAGGAAGAATGAAGTAAAGACTGCAGCAGAGCAGATTGGAGATAATGAAAAGCACCTCAACGCAGTCAGTGACATATTTCCCGAATCAGACGTTCATACTGTTTTCGGTGATACATACCTGCTGATAGAGATAATGAAGAAAACCGGTATATGGAAGGTTATATCAGAAGTGTTTACGAATACAGCGGATAAACAGAGAATACTCTGCCATATACTCCATTGTCTGCTGAGAGACGGAAGCAAAATTTCCTGTGAAGATTTTGTAGCGAAGTCATTTGCAGTGTACTGTGTCAGTGATATTCCCCTGCACAGTCTTAAATCGGATACCAGGTATTTTACTGTGATGGGAGAAGACACAACGAAAATTGATTTCTTCACCTCATACGTAAAGTTTATCAGAGAGCAAAATGAAACGTTTGGTTCAGCCTGTTATGTTGATTCGACACCGCTGCCCAACGCTATTGATTCTCCTTTTAACGCCCTCTGTTCGCACGGTCTGGATGCAACGTCAGTTCAGATGCGTCTGGCGATGGTACTGGATGAATCCACTCTTTATCCTGTGTGGTATGACATCATTCCGGGAAATATTCTCGATATCAGTACTCTTACTACGGTGACCAAAGATGTTGAGATAAGTCTGGATATCAAACTGAACAGTTACACCCTGGATGCAGGCTACGCATCGAAGGAACTGATTCAAAACTTTGAAATGCAGAAGGAAGGTGAACCGATACCGGAAAAACGTTATCTTGTGCGTATGCCTGCAAAGAAAGGTTTTCCTCATAAGGAACTGTACAACGAAATGAAGGATTTTTTCTGGAAACCGAAATACTGCTTTCTGCGAAACGGACATGCCTATTTTGGAAAGGATGTCAGGAAAACTGTTTTTGATAAAGAAGTCCAGTGCTACGTGTTTGTAGACAAATACAATGCTCTCAAAGGACATACAAAATATATGTCGGATCATCCAGAGGAATACGAACAATTTTCCTTCAAAGAGCAGGCATGGCAGCAGGTAAAATACGGTTATTTTGTGCTGATGGGCAATTACAACAGGACACCGGCACAAATGCTGGATGACTATTTTGGCAGAACGCATATCGAATGTTTCTTCAAGAATACAAAGGAATATTTAAAGTTGTTGCCCCTTTGCAAATGGAAAGACAACACTGTCAGAGGGAAGATCCTCAGTGATGTTATTGTTGCAATTGTTAAACAGAAAATGATGCAGCTTCGTAAAAACACAACCCTGTCCATGAGTTCTGTTCTTGGCAAATGTCAGTCTCTGATGTGTATCAGAGATAAAAAGACGAACAAAGTTTTTGTTGAAAAACCTAACAGGCAGGTACGTGAGTGTTATGAGAATTTTGGAATACCTGTTCCTCAGGAGATAGATCTCAATTCTTATATCAGGCAATTATACGAGGCTTGATAACCATATACTTGAGATCTTTTTAAGAGGCACGATCCTCTGTGTCTGAGCTGAAACTCATTGGAGGATGTGGGAGAGTATGTTGTAGTGTTACTTTTTGTAAAATCTTAGGTGCTTTCTTGTTATGGGCTGCAGTAGCAAGAATGATGGACCAAGCGACAGTGATTTACCAAATAAACCGAGTGATGAAACGGTTAATCTCCCGGAGAATTTCCCCATTGCTCCTTCTCCTACTCTTGAAGGGGTTAAATACGTATGGGAGCGTGCTGCAATAGGGCTGGAGACCTACAGCACAAGTGATTTGAATTTGTATGATGGTAAATCCCACAATCTTATGATCTGCATGTATCAGCTCGCTGATTTGAATATGTTTAACAATATGATTTCGCTGATAAGTTCAGGGGATGTATCTGCAATGCAGAAACTGCTGAGTTGTCAGAAGATTGATGAAAGTGTTGTAACTGTACAGCGTATCTTTGTTACAACAAAACAACATAAAGTTAGATATTTTGATCGTGAGAAGGATGTTAAACATGTTGCCCTTGTTGCCGGCTATAACGACAACCTTTCTATTGAAAATGTGATTGTACGTGATGTACCGATTAAATATGCTAAAGTCGGTGTTATTTTTAAAGATGAAGAATTTTCTGTCTCTCAGCTTAATATGCGGGTATTCGTAGGAGCTAAACGGATTCAGGATTTGAGAAAGGGAGAGCAGTTCATGCTGTACGAAAAAAATGAAGAAAAAAGCAACTATCGGACAGAGAAAATTATTGAGGATTATAACGATTTAGAAAGCCAGATGTAACTTTTTCTCTAATTTTTCGTTATAGAATTAGGGAGATTAATACATACTGAGAATGGAGTCATTATGGAAAATTTATTTGATTTTAGATTGCTAACATCGGCAGTACAGAATAATGATGGCAACAATAGTGACTATAAGTTTGACGTTGTTAAATTTGACGGCCATGAACACATTTCAGAACTATATCATTTTAATGTTTTGTTAGCGGTTCATAATGTGGATGATTACCAGCAATTGGTCAATCTTCTGCTTAAAAGTCGTGTCGTATTGACTCTGCATTACAAAATGAATTTTGATCGCAATATTTGCGGTATCTGTGAAAATGTTGCTGTAATCGGTGAAAGTCATGAACGGCTTTATGTTAATGTTAGGATTGTTCCTGCTATAAGTGTATTAAAACATGATGCCCGTTCAAGGGTTTTTCTTAACAAATCTGTTCCTGAAATCATAAATCAAGTTTTCCAGGAAGAAACTAGAAAATACGGTCCTGTTCTTTTTAAAACTCAGTTGTTGGACATGTCTGGTTATCCAAAGGAGGAAATTGTTACTCAGTTTAATGAATCTAATTGGGACTTCGTTAACAGACTTATGGAGAAGGTAGGTATCTATTATTATTTTGAACAGCCTCAAGGACCGGCAAACAGTTTTGCTATGTATGAGACTATGATAATGATGGATAATTTGATGTTTGAACAGTTTCTGATGGAAAAGGATTTCTCCGTTAATCATGAAAATGTTGATGATATAAGATGTATCCATAATTTTGAGATGAATTTCAGCAGGGTTTGTGCAAATGTTGTGGGGAGAGGCTATGACTGGGATACTACAAGAACACAGAAAGTTAAACCTAAATCCCAGCATGAAGCGCTGTTTTCGGATTCATCCTCTGATTTATTCAAAGATGTTGCCAACACTGTAATGGAGCATTTTGACAGTTCTTTTCTGAGCGGTAACGTTGATTTGTATACTAATGTGGCGGCTCAGAGGAATACTGCATTGGCAGAAACCTGCACTGGTGTATGTGCAAATCCTACTATGGCTAGCGGTCGATTATTTACTGTACTCCCTAACCGTTATATAAAGGAAAAAAATTGGTTTGCGGTATGTTTAGAACACGTAGGGGTTCAGGCTAGTTACATTGTTGCTGGGCTCGGTGTAGACGGTGAGGTAGGAAAAAGCTTTTATGAAAACCATATTTTGGCAATTCCTGCAGATGTTCAGTATAGAACACCGCTAAAAACGAAGGTGCCAAAATTCTACGGGGTACTTCCTGCTACCGTTGAAGGGGCTGATGGAGCCACAATGGCGTACCTTGACGAACTAGGACGCTACAAGATTAAGCTGCCTTACGATGACGCATCTAGAGAAAGCGGACAATCATCATGCTGGGTAAAACTTATGACACCGTACGGTGGTAGTGATGCTTCAACTGGTTTTCACTTTCCGTTGCTCAAGGATGCTCAGGTCCTGGTTGGATTTGTTGAAGGTAATGTTGATAGACCGTATATTGCTGGAACTATACAGGATAAAAGTGGAAGTATTGTGAACAGCTCGAACAGCTATTGTAATATGATAAGAACTCCTGCAGGAAATCTGATGGTGCTAGGAGATTTACCTAATGATGATTATTTCTATCTTATCAAAAATGGATACGGATATAGAGTTCTTGGTACACCTCCAAATGAAATACTTAGTAAATATTAGGGTAATAAAAAATGGATAAATCTGAAATAAAGATAACTAAAAATGATGTCTTGAAAGGAATATCCGGACGCACCTATTTAGATGACATAACATTTGATGGAAAGGATTGCTTTCCGGAGGCTTTTCACGAATACAACGTTTCGGGATCTGTCTGTGATTTTTTTAATGAAGAACTCGATTTTGGAGAGCATGTTTTTGATAAGTGTGTTTTCAAAAGTATGGATCTGAGAAAGTGGCATCTTAGATCGGCATCATTCTATTCGTGCTATTTCGAAGATTGTCTGTTTTCAAAGGATTTAGAACGGATAACTGTCAATAACTGCCAATTTAAGAATATGGATTTTTCCGGTTCGAATGTGGAGAACCTATCCTTTTATGGATGTAAATTTGAGGATGTGAGCTTTGCTTCTAGTGAAATTTCCTCCTGTAATTTTTCCGAATGTATACTTGAACGTTGCAGTTTTGAAAAAATACGGCAGGATTGTAAGAATGTTTTTCAGAAATGCAGTTTTACTGGGATTAATTTTTCAAAAAGTTCGATTCCAAGAATTCATCTGCTAGACTGTGCTGAATTCGTTGATGTTGATTTCTCCGGTTCAGAACTTACTTCTGCTGTATTAAGCGGAATTTCTGCAGGTGGAGAGACAAAGGTAAGGTTTGATAATGCGGTTCTTGCTACTACCAATTTTGAAAAATCCCATTTCTTCGAAAATGCCTTCCAGAATACAGTTCTAGATCGAACTGTTTTTAGCGGAAGTGATTTTAATAAAATGGAATTTAAGGGACAGAATTTATCCAAAGTGTGGTTTGATGGTTGTAATATAAAGGATTGTCTGTTTGAAGGTTGTAATATGTACGGTGCAAAAATGAACGAAGCCACGTTATCCAATGTCCGTTTTTTAAAAATCGATGGAACTGGAATATTTGCGCAGAAATCTGTAATGAAGGGATGTGATTTCCTACAGAGTAATTTGGATTACATGGATCTTTCTTATGCACAACTGATGGGGTGCAACTTTCGCAATTGCAGTATGAACGGTATGACCAGACATGATTTTAAAGGCGAAAAATCTTTTTTTGAATCATGTTCGTTGAAAAATGTGTTGGATAAAGATCAGGATCTTTATGATGCTGAGCACTTCTACTAGGGAGGAATTATGTTTGCGTGTACTTCTATGAATGGTGTGGCTCAAGCTATAGCGGTAACGGATGTTTGCAAAACACCTACTCCTGGAGGCCCTGTTCCTATGCCATACCCCAATATCGCAATGCTTAATATGGCAAATCCGAGTACTACGGTTAAAAATGTTGTTGTACTTGGAATGCCAGCCTGCAATGTCAAAACAGAAACCACTCTTTCCAACGGCGATGAGGCTGGGGTTAATATGGGGGTTGTCTCCAACAAGATAATGGGTCCGTGCACTTTCAAGACATCAAGCCAGAAGGTTAAATTCGGTGGTAAGCCTGCTGTTCATGTGACTTGTCAGACTGGACATAACGGAAAGAGTAATCCGAATGCCATGGGTTCTGTTATGGTTCCGTCACAAGGCCTTGTTGATGTGAGTTAACATGGATACTGTTTTAGAAAAGATAAAGAAAAATACTGATGCAGAGCATCATGATTATCAAATTGATGATTTAACAGCAAACATTCCTGTAAAAGGAAAGGCTGTAGTGATTGGTTTAATTCGAGAAGAATATCTGCTGCGGAAGTCGGTAAATGGAAAAAATATAGATTTTAAGGCTTCGGCAGCATCGGATATTTTCATTTCCCTTGAAAACGGGGATGTAGTCCTATACGAAATCATAGAGGATTCAATTTTTATTTTAAACATTCTGTCATTTTCGAAAAATCGCAGGATGTGTGAATTTGTTCTTCCGATGGATGCAGGAATTCGAAGTTGCGGAAACCTGGCATTGGCAGCTGACAGTGTTTCATGTAAGGCTCAGATTGTGAATACCATAGCGCAGCATATCAGTAGCAGTTCTCAAAATTATAGTCTGAAGGCGGAAAGAGCAGATATTAATGCCAAGTTACTGGAAGAAAATATTCAGACTAATGTTCAGTACATGAATATCCAAAAAAGTGAAATTTCCGGTATTTATGACGCTCATCACGCCAACAGTAATATAAAGGTTGATAAAACTTATTCATTGGCGGCGGATTTTGTAAAACTTGATGCCAACGGACATGTGGATATAGATGGCAAAAAAATTAATTTAGGATAATTAATGATTAATTCAAGTATTGTTGAACTAGGAACAAAGGCTCCGCTTTTGGGACTAGAAGGAAAGGATCTTGATGACACGCCTGAAATGACGAAGTTAACAGACGAAATTAGTAATCTTTCTTCCGTTACCAATCATAAGGATGCCAATTGGACTCTGGTTGAACAGTGTTCAAGGGTTATTCTGAGAGATTATGTAAAACACTTCCAGGTGGCATGTTATTACGGTCAGAGTCTGATTAAAACCGGTTTGGGACTGCAGGGTATTGCGGCCGGAGCATGTGTTTTTGACGGTATCTGTAAAAATTTCTGGCAGGATGCCCTTCCTTCCGCAAAAAGGAAGAAAGGTCGTTTTAATTCCATTAATTTCTGGGTGGAACAGGTATCACAGTACCTTGAATCCTACGACGGGGGTGACATCCCTCAAGAAACAGTGGATGAAGCTGTGGAGATGATGACAGCACTCGACAGTACGCTATATGAGATTGACGAGGAAAACGCCCCCAATCTTCGATATATTATAAACTTGATTAAAGGTCTGCCGGTAAAATATCCTGAACCTGAGGCTGTTCAGCCTGATAATGCAGAATCTGGGGCAGTCATGCAGGATACTGCACAAAACCAAGGAAGCAGTGTTTCTAAAACCGAACCTCAGATTCAACAGTTGCCGCCTGCAGTGCAGGCGCAGCAGAATCCTGTTCCTGTTGCACCTGCCACTTCTAGTTCTTCGAGCAACATTCCTGTAAAAGTTGATATTCCAGATAATGCTAGCAATGAACAGAAACTGAAGGTTGCCTCCCGTCTAATTGGTGAAGTGGCTGATGATATATTTAAGAATGATGTTTTTGATCCATTGTGTTACAGACTTAGGAGAAGAGCTGCGTGGATTTCTATAAAAAGTATTCCATACAATGAAAATAATGTTACCCGAATTCCTTCTCCGAATCAGGAAATCAAGAATTCTATTGAAAAACTGTTTCTCAGTAATCAGTTCGAATTGGTCTTGAAAATGGTTGAACCTAGAGTGACTGTTTACCTATACTGGCTTGATTTATCATATTATTCGTGGAAGTCATTGGTTGAACTGAAAAAAGAAGCTGCTGCCAATGAGGTTGCGGTAGCTGTTTCCTCCTTATCCAAGAGAATCAAAGGGGTTGAGAATCTTTGTTTTGATGATGGTACTCCGATGAGCTGTAATGAAACAAAGGCGTGGATTTTGGGTTTAAGTGAAAATTGTGATACAAATCGCCAAAATATAGACGTTATACAGAGTAACATAAGCAATGTTATCAATGAAAGTATGTCTAGATTTGAGGATGCTTTGCAGATTCTTGAAAATTACATAAAGAGTTCGCATGGTATTGATAAACTCAGGTATGAGACGGTTCTTGCTTATATTTTTGCTAAGAATAAAAGGACGGAACTTGCCTTAGGTATAATTCAGGAAATTTTGAAAACATTGGCTGATAACCGTCTAGCTGAGTGGAATACGGATATAGCTACGGAAATTTACAGCTATTCTTTTGATGTTTTCAAATTATGTGAAAAAATTGATAGTGCTCAGATGGTTTTAACTAAACTGGCAAAAATTAGTCCGACGATAGCTGTTACCAAGTCTTATGTCGATGAGTAGTGCTAGTGTTTGATTTATATTAGGAGTGTAAATTATGGCAGGACAAGAGGGATCAATCGCCCCAAAAGAGAGAGTTAATATTGTATACAGGCCGGCAACAGGAGATGCAAAGGAGGAAGTTGAACTTCCATTGAAGGTTTTGGTAATGGCAGATTTTACTCATGCAGAGGATGAGCGAGCCATAGAAGATCGTAAGCCTATAAATATAAATAAAGATAATTTTAATGATGTTCTCGGTGCTCAGAATATATCGTTAGATATGAGTGTTAAAAATAAACTGTCTGAACCTAAGGAAGGGGAAGATGCAGGAACAATGGCTGTTAATTTAAAAATTAGCAACATTAAAGATTTTGAACCGGATCAGATCATTAAACAGGTTCCTGAACTGGCCAAACTGTTGGAATTAAGAGAGGCTTTGAAGGCTCTTAAGAATCCACTGAGTAATGTTCCGGATTTTAGAAAGAAAATTCAGGAGCTTGTTTCTGATCCTGAACAGAGAGCTGCACTGATGAAAGAGTTGGGCCTGGGTGAAGAAGATAAGTAGAAGAGGTTATGATAATGGCTGAAGAATTACAACAGAATGGTGCTCAAGCAACTGTAAATTTTCTAGATGAGATTGTAGAGACAACTAGATTAAAACCTGAAGATGAGGCTTATGACGTAGCAAAGGAAGGTCTAAAGACTTTATTAAAGGATTTGGTAAAACCGCAATACCAAGGTGCCAAGATTAACGGTGATCTCGTTGATATGATGATAGCCGAACTTGATGCCAAGTTGTCAAACCAGGTTAATGAAATTATCCACAACGAAGATTTCAAGGCTTTGGAAAGTACGTGGAGAGGTTTGAAGTTCCTCGTTGATCGTACTGATTTCCGTGAAAATGTAAAAATTGAAATGGTGAATGCAGCCAAGCAGGATTTGTTGGATGATTTTGAAGATGCTCCTGAAATTATGAAGAGTGGTCTGTATCAGACAGTTTATACTTCAGAATATGGTCAGTTCGGTGGTCAGCCATTCGGAGCTATTGTAGCAGACTATGATTTTGGTTGCGGTGCTCAGGATTTAAAGCTCCTCAAGGATGTAGCTTCGGTGGCTGCCATGAGTCATACACCGTTCATTACTGCTGCTGGAACTTCATTTTTCGGTATTGAATCATGGGATGAATTGCCTAAATTAAAAGATTTGCATTCCGTATTTGAGGGCCCTCAGTATGCAAAATGGAATTCATTCAGGGAAAGTGAGGATTCTAGGTATGTAGCGCTTACATTACCAAGATTCTTGCTGAGACTTCCATACGGAAAAGATACCATTCCTTGCAAAACATTTAATTTCTCTGAAAGTACTTCCAGAGGAGATTCCGATTTCTGCTGGGGGAATACCGCATTTGCATTCGCAAGCCGCCTGACAGACAGTTTTGCTAAATATCGCTGGTGTGCAAACATTATCGGACCTCAGAGCGGTGGTGCGGTAGAGGATCTTCCTTTATTCCAATATGAAGAAAACGGTGAGATTAAAAACAAGATCCCGACCCAGGTGCTTATTTCAGAAAGAAGAGAATACGAATTGGCTGAGGAAGGCTTTATTGCGCTGACTATGCGTAAAGGTTCTGATAATGCCACTTTCTTCAGTGCCAACAGTGCACAAAAACCTAAGACTTTCGGAAACACACCAGAGGGTAAAGAGGCAGAAATGAACTATCGTCTTTCAACCCAGTTACCTTACATGATGGTGATAGATCGTTTGGCACACTACATTAAAGTGTTGCAGAGGGAGAATATCGGTTCATGGAAGAACAGAGGAGAGTTGGAGAGTGAACTTAATAAATGGGCTAGTCAGTATGTTACTGAAATGGACAATCCTGAACCGAGTGTACGTAGCAGAAGACCTTTAAGAGCATGTGAGATTACAGTTTCTGATGTTGAAGGAGATCCAGGCTGGTACCAGGTTTCAATGAAAGTACGTCCTCATTTCAAATATATGGGAGCTTCTTTCACTCTGTCTCTAGTTGGTAAACTGGACAAGAAATAATAAATATCTTTTCAGATATTTTCTGTTGAAGAGTTGCTATTTTTATAGCAACTCTTTTAGGCATAAGTTATGTATTGCGAAACTTTACTGGAAAGAATAAGAAATCAATACAACTCCAAAACTCCGCGAGGAACCGAAGAGGAACGTCTGATTGCGTCAATAACCAGAAATCTTGATAAAATTCTAAATCATCAGCAGGGTGGTGCCCTTGCCGCTGTTGAACTAGGACTACCCGATTTTAATTCTGCTCGCTTTGGTGATGGATTGCAGAATATCTATGGTATGGGAAAGGTTATAGAGCAGTGTATAACCAAATTTGAACCAAGAGCCAATGATGTTAGGGCGGAATATATTCAGGATGAAAAAAATCCGCTTCAGTTGTCATTCAAGATCAGTATGTCGGTAAGAAACGGCAGACTCCTTATCCCTCTGGTTTTTGAAACAGTCATGGGAATGGATGGGGTTATATACGTGCATTCTTCAGCATCGAATACATAAGTAAACGATCCATAATAACCTTTAAGGTAATTATGGCTTTTGCTTAGTCTAAGTGATTTCACTGAAAAGTGAATGAACTACGTTATGAGAGAATG
>CACWLF010000080.1 GCA_902761645.1 uncultured Aeromonadales bacterium
CATTCTCTCATAACGTAGTTCATTCACTTTTCAGTGAAATCACTTAGACTAAGCAAAAGCCATAATTACCTTAAAGGTCATTATGGATCGTTTACTAGTTATTCACCTTTATTTACGGTTCACACACGACAGATACCTCTGCCTGATTAAATTACATGCAGATGTCCGTCATTATAACAGATATTCGGCGGATTCTACTCATTAAGTTCGGCTATCAGATTCTGAAATTCATAGGAATTTTCCAGAAGAATATTCGCCGCCTGTTTCAGCAGATCGATTTCCTCTGATTTGAGGAAGAACGAGGTTTCGATATTAAGCACTCGCTTTTTCAGTTCAGAATCAGGCAGATCCCATGTAATGTTCCAACCGGTCATATTCTTAACGCTAATTTTTCAGTTTCAACAGTTTCTCGGTAATGATTTTTTCAATAACCTCGGGAGACTGAATGAAAAGATAATAATGCTGCCCGGCAAGAACTTCCCTGAGTTTTTCTGCGGAAACCTGCTGCAGACAGATTTTACGATCCAGATCCAGCATCATGATCTGTTTAAGAGTACCGAGTTTTCCGGTTAATTCGGCAGGCAGATCACTGATTCTGGTGCCGCATTCAACATACAGATAATATCCTTCCTTTCGCTCGGAGCGGTAAACAATACATTTCATAACAATTATCCTGAAAAACAAAACTTCCGCCACAGAACTCCGGACAAAGCCCGCACCGCAGCGGAAGTTTCAATACATTCAACTTAATTTACAAAAGCAGTCCGGTTCTAGCCGACAACCTTTCTGCCAAGCTTCCTGATTGATAAAACAATAAGGAAAACTGTCAGGATCAGCAGCAGTCCGCTGATATAAACCAGAATGCCTTCCCTGCTGTTAATAATGTTTATCAGACCCCATGAACTCATAACCATCATGAAAATCATAGGAATGATGGCGATATAGGCGTGGGATTTGGTATTAATCAGATACAGAGAAATACCCAGCAGAGTCAAAGCCGCGAGCAGCTGGTTCGCCGCGCCGAATACCGGCCATATTGAATAGCCCTGTCCGCTGCACGCCATCAATCCGGCAAGACCGACAATAATCAGTGATGCAATTACGGAATTTGCCAGGAAGCCGCTTACGGACTTCAGAAATGGATGAGTAGGAACATTTTCCCTCCTGGTGCCTTTACCGGTTAATATTTCCTGCCATACGAATCTTCCAAGTCGGGTGGCTGTATCGAGCGAGGTCATCATGAATGCCGCAAGCACCAGTGAAATGAACGGATGAGACAGCTCCTGCGACAGACCGATTTTTGAAATGAATACGCTCATGCCGTCGGCAAAGGCAAGCTGCGGATGTTTAACGGCATCGGCAAAAGTAGCATCGCTCAGATAAATTACGGTAAGCAGCGACATAACGCCTATAACGCCTTCAACCAGCATTCCGCCGTAACCTACAGGCTGAATGTGGGACTCGGATGCAATCTGCTTGGATGTTGTTCCGGATGCCACAAGAGAATGGAATCCAGAGCATGCACCGCAGGCAATCAGAATAAACAGGGTCGGAAAAATGCTTATCTCTTGTTTTCCAGACATGGTGGTCAGACCGTGGTAACCTGCCTGTTCAATGGCTGGCGCACACACCACAATACCGATAAATCCGGCAATCAGCAGTGCATACAGCAGGAACGAGTTCAGATAGTCTCTCGGCTGCAGCAGCCACTGCACAGGAACCACCGATGCAATGAAGATATAAACACCGAGAACGGCAAGCCATACAAGGCGGCACTGCTCCTCGTCCGCAACCCATCCCAGTTTTATAATATCAAACGGGAAAGAGATTCCGACAAATACCGTTGCAAATGTCAAAGGCACAAAAATAACTGAAGCTGCAAGAATATTAAGAATTTTGCGGTTAACAAAGAATCCGAATACCGGCGCCATTAAAATAAAGAGAATGGAGGCTGTGGCAACAGACGGTGTTTTAACAAATATATCGGCAATCATAATACCGAATACGGCTACAACCAGAATCAGGGTAGCCCAGCAGAACATTGAGAAAATCAGTCTTCCGGTATAGCCCATAAGTTTTTCAATCACATAGGCGATTGATTTTCCCTGGTTTCTTACAGAAAGGAACAGGGCGGCAAAATCATGCATGGCTCCGACAAAAACGCAGCCGATAAAAATCCACAGAATGGCAGGGATCCATCCCAGTTCCGCTGCTACAATCGGTCCGATAATCGGTCCGGCGCCGGCTATTGAAGCAAAATGATGTCCGAAAAGAACATAGGGTGAGGCAGGTGTGTAGTCAACACCGTCATAATTGGTATAGGCAGGTGTCTTATTGCCTGGATTTATTTTGAATACTTTACTTAAAAACTTTCCGTAAACAAAATAAAAGAAAACAAAATAAGCAACCGTAATCAATAACAATAGACAACCGTTCATTATTATAATCTCTCATATGCTGTTAAATTTTATTATTATCCGTTGATTAAAACCGTCAACATCTGTGAATTCTATCACTATATAGCAAAAAACCCAAATTTATGCTCATTTGGGTTTAATTTGTTAATTATTTTTCGAGTTTTCTTAATTTTAAAAAGATTTTCCGAATTACATTAATGATGCTTCAGAAGATGACGATCGAATTCCGCTTTCAGTTCAGGGGAATTCCTGAAATATTCCAGAATTGAGGAAAAATCAAAAACAGAGGTATCGGCCGCGTTGCCGTAGGCGAATATTGATATTTTCTCCTCTGATTTATAGCTGACGCTGAGACCGTAGCCGTCCCTGTCGGCATCGTTTTTTCTGTTGTAGCCGTTATGCCCCGGTATACCGCTGCTCTTTATGACTTTATCAAGACCCTTCATGAATTCGGGAGTCACAGCGGATGTAATCCTGGCAACCACATACGAGTCGCCCTGAACATAGAAATCAAACTGATATTCACCGTTATCGGCATGCTCGACGGAAATGCTGTATGAACCCTGCGGCCACTCCTTTGCCAGACCGTAGTCGCGGCCTCTGCCGTTATGGAAATTGAAACTGAATTCCTCTATTTCATCGGAAACTATTTCCTTCGGCATATTCTTTGAATTGTCCTTTATAGCCAGTCTTGCAGCCATGTTCTCCTTCCTGGCGAAGTCGAATTTTCTGGAATGACCGTCAAGAATTTCCTCGTAGGCGATCAGGCGGTCAGGACCGGCAACCTCGATTCTGGAAAAGAAATCTCCGTTGAAAACCAGAAAAACATAGCCGCTATCTTTTTTGACGGTATAGGGATATTCCTGCTTCCAGTTGTTTCCGTACCTGATTTCAATCCTGTTCCGATCAATCGCAAGGACGGTATCACTGTTAATATCATACCATTCGCCGAGCAGCGAACTGTCAGAACTCTCACCTTCCGCAGCGTTTTTATCGTTTCCTTCGTTGTTGTTTTCTCCGGCTCCTGAAATTCCGCCAACAGCAAAAAACAATACAGCCATGGCGCCGAGTACAAGCAGTAGAATTTTCATGATTTTCACATTAAACGGTCACAAAAAAATTAAAAATACAACATATGCAATTCTATCAGAATATATTCCAGTTATGCGAGATTAATTGCAAAAAGAAGCACCAGAAAAAAATTGCAGGAAAATAATTAAAAAATATGCATAAAATGATATTTACAACACAGTTATACGAGGTATTTTTTATACAAAAAAATGCTCCGTATGTTATAATTATGCAGAAAAAAATATTGCATAACTTAGGATTTAAGGTAAATAAATGACTGCTCCAAATGAGTTGAAAACTCAAACGTTAGCTTTTGTAGCACTGGTTTTACATGATTCAAGTCTTGAGGCAATTGAAAAAATTTTAATAGCTAAGACCAACGAATATAAAAGTTATTTTTATAATTCTCCTTTGATTATTAATATTGCGGATGTTGACAATATTCCTGATATCAAGGATATTGAGGCGCTGACCAAAAAGTACAATTTCGTGCTGGTTGGCTTTTCAGGTGTAACTCGCAATGACATCAAGGGCAGAATTTTCAATGCAGGTTATACAGTGTTCAATGCCGCAGCCGCGAAGGATCTTGCTGTAAATCAGCAGCCGGCCCCTGCTCCGGCTCAGGAAACGGTTAAAACAGTAACAGTGGTCAAGGAAGTTGAAGTTCCTGCCGCTCCTGCACAGGAAAACACCATGTACTGCGCCACCAGCCTGCATTCAGGCGAATCAAAGTACGCCAAGGGTCAATCTCTGCTGATAATCGGCGATGTACCTAGAGGATCCGAGGTTAAGGCGGACTATAACATTCAGATCGAAGGAAAACTGTACGGTCGTGCATGTTCAGGACTGGCAGGACTGGCGGAAGGAAAGGCGATTGAATCGCATATAACCTGTACCGATTTCGATCCTGAACTGGTTTCAGTTTCAGGCGTATACAAGTACGGTGATTCATTCCCGGAAGAATACTATCATCAGGCCGTTCATGTTCGCTGTGAAAATGATCAGATGAAATATGAAATATTGAATTCAAAGAAAAACTAAAAGAGAAAGGATAAATTAAGGAAGAATTATGTCTCGCGTTATTGTTGTGACCTCCGGTAAAGGCGGTGTAGGTAAAACAACCACTTCAGCTGCAATTTCAACAGGATTGGCACTGGCAGGCAAAAAAACAGTAGTAATCGATTTTGATGTAGGTTTAAGAAATCTGGATTTAATCATGGGCTGTGAAAAGCGCGTGGTTTTCGATTTTATAAATGTTATTCAGGGTGAAGCAAAGCTTAGCCAGGCTCTGATTCCTGACAAGCACGTTTCAAACGGCAAACTGGCGATTCTTGCGGCTTCACAGACCAAGGACAAGGATGCATTAACCAAGGAAGGCGTAGGCAAGGTTATTGATGAACTGAAGGAAATGGGTTACGAATACATTATCTGTGACTCTCCTGCAGGCATTGAACAGGGTGCATTAATGGCTCTCTACTATGCGGATGAAGCTATCATCGTAACCAATCCTGAAGTATCATCCATAAGAGATTCGGATCGTATTCTGGGTATTCTGCAGTCCAAATCAAGACGTGCGGAAAACGGCGAAGAGCCTATCAAGCAGCATCTGCTGATTACCCGCTATGATCCTACCCGTGTGGCATCCCAGCAGATGCTGTCAACAGATGATGTTCTTGAGATCCTTAAGATTAATCTAATCGGTGTTATTCCGGAATCCCAGGACATTATCATGGCATCCAACGCCGGTGCTCCTGTAATTCTTACAGAAAAGAGCAATGCAGCAGCTGCATACCAGGATACTGTGGAAAGAATCCTTAATCCTAATCAGGATATTCCTTTCCGTTTCACCGTTGAAGAAAAGAAAAAAGGTTTCCTGTCAAAACTATTTCGCAAGAAATAATTAAGGAGTTGCATGATGGGTGTTTTTAATAAATTATTTAGCAAAAAGAAAAAAGTTGACAATACCGCTCAGATAGCAAAACAGAGACTTCTTTCCGTATGTATTGCACAAACCAATACCACCGGCGAAGAAAGATCCGAATTAATCCAGAAGATCAAAGCAGCTGTTATTCAGGTGGTTAGCGACTACTACAAGACAAAAATTGATGCCGATCAGATCAATGTAGGCAAAATTGACTCTGCAGAAGATATTCTCGAGTTAACAGTAAACCTGCCTGACGATCAGAAATCAGAAGAAGCGAAATAGTTCCGGATAGTCCTGGTATGTATTTCGCTTTAAATTCAGTAAAAACTCCATTAGCCCGGCCAAATGCCGGGTTAATTTTTTATTTCAGAAAAAGCAATCTCCACCCAAGACATCAGGTAAATGAAATTAAAAAGCAGAACGAAAAACTATTCTGAAATTTCCGGTTCCTGCTGATTAAGTTTCTGCAGAACAGGTTCGTCAGGAAAATATTCCTGCAGCAGATCCTTTATCAGATCGTAACGCCATTTTGAGCAGAGGATCAGAGGATATTCCAGATATTCACGATCGGCCTCCGGAGCTCCAAGATATATAATAAGTTCCAGAACACGCTTCTGAGAAAAAGTAACAACGCAGTCAATATTGCGTTCCCTTGAAAATTTTTTAAATACTTCGGCAATTTTTTCTGCAAGCTCACTGCGGAATTCAGGAACCGGAATCTGATGATCAAGGATACCGTCAAAATCAGCCTGAGTGTATTTCCTGTTTAAAATATTAAGAAGATCTTTGCTGTAATCTCTGATGCTCTTCCAATGCAGTCCCATTTTCTGCAGTGAGATAACATTTTTGATGGTCTTCTGGCATAAAGGCACCAGCAGACGATTAGGAACTATAAACTTCAGACAGACATTTTCATTTTCAGCAATCTTCTGACGAAAATTAACAATTTCACGAAGTTTCGCCCTCTCCGCCGCAGTCATGGAGTCGGCATGATATTTGAGATAACCAAGGCGTGGATCAAAAGGAACAATGGCATGCTCAATCTGAAGTTTTAAATCCTGATTAAACAAATCTGTATTGCTTAATTCATCGATTTTCTGTTTCATTAATTCATAGAGCTGAATCAGGTATTTCACATCCACTGCACCGTAACGCAGCTGATCATGCGTAAGGGGTCTCTGCATCCAGATGCTGGTAGTCTGATCTTTAAGAATGGTAATATCAAGGAAATTTTTTATTACAGCCGCCAGACCAAGTTTCACCGAGCTGCCGACGAATCCAGCCATCCACTGCAGATCCACAATATTCTTCGGAAGTTTCTCGGCATAAAAATTAATTAAATCAAGATCCTCATGCATGGCAAAGAAAATGAAAAGTGAATCACTTTCCACCAGTGCTCTCCAGAAACGATCCATCTCGGATTTATCAAGCATAATCGGATCGACCAGAAATGTATTCTCTCCGTCATTCAGCTGAACCAGGGCAACAATGGGATGCAGCGTTGAAATGCGGACAAACTCCGTATCAATCGCTATCTGAGGTTTACAGGCCAATGATCTGATAACCAAATCCATATTCTCATGGTTATCAACTAAAATATACTCTTCACTGTCTTCTTTCATTCTCTAATTTTCTTAATTCCATTCTCAGTATCTTGCCGACATTTGATTTCGGCAAATCATGCATAAATTCAACTTTCTTCGGAACCTTGTAATGAGCAAGATACTTGTAGCAATGAGCGATTATTTCCTCCTGCGTAAGAGAAGGATCCTTCTTTACAACAAAAATTTTTACCTGCTCTCCGCTGTTCGAACTCTTTACTCCTATTGCGGCAACTTCCTTGACTTTGTAATGAGTCGCCACCACTTCCTCTATTTCATTAGGGAAAACATTGAAACCGGAAACCAGAATCATATCCTTTTTGCGATCTACTATTTTCAGCTGGTTATTGGGAAGTCTTATTACAATGTCCCCTGTTTTGAACCAGCCGTCTGAAATGGCATTCCTGGTATCGTCTTCCCTTTTCCAGTATCCGGACGTTACCTGCGGTCCCTTGACCCACAGTTCGCCTTCCCGATCGCATCCGGTAATTTCCTGATCATGTTCATCCATAATCTTTACCCTGGTAAAAGGAACAGGATTGCCGATGCTTCCGGTGTACTCGCCCTCGTCGGCACTTACCACTGCAACAAGAGGAGAGCACTCGGTAAGACCGTAACCCTCGATTATATATGTGCCGGTGATTTTTTTCCACCGCTGAGCCACTGAACGCTGTATAGCCATTCCTCCGCCCACAACGAGATGCAAATCATTGTTCCTGCCTTTATTTGCAAACTCGTCATTGAAAGTCAGCGCATTGAACAGGGTGTTGACTCCCGTTATCGCCGTAGGTCTGAAGGAAATAAGTTCCTTTACCAACACGTTTATTTTACGCGGATCTGTAATTAAATCAATATATCCGCCGATTTTACTCATAAAAAGGAAATTTACTGTCAATGCAAACACATGATATAAGGGCAGAGCGGCCATTATACGCTCTTTTCCCCTGTGAATCACGTTTCCGTAAAGAAGTTCTATCTGTTCAAGATTGGAAAGTAGGTTGCGGTTGCTCAGCAGAGCGCCCTTCGGTCTGCCTGTGGTTCCTCCGGTGTACTGCAGAAATGCCAAATCATCCAGTGAAATGTTCTGCGGTTCGTAATCAACCCTGGAGCAGTGTCTAAGCGCATGGTGAAATGTAACCGTCTTGGCAAGAAATTTATATTCTGGACATCCGTGATAGAAATACCGGTTGATCAGGTTGAAAATAAACCGTTTCGGATTGGCAAACATATCACCGAGCTTGGTAACTATCACCGTTTTAATCAAGGTGTAATCGATGATTTCACTCAGGCGATCGGCAAAATTTTCCAGTATGACAATGGTGCTGGCTCCTGAATCCAGGATCTGATAATGAATTTCCCTGGAGGTGTACTGCGGATTTACGTTTACCACCACCATTCCGGCTCTGAGAGCTCCTATGATGGCTATCGGCATCTGTATCAGATTAGGCATAATGAGCGCTATTCGCTCGCCCTTCTGCATATGCAGGGAATGAAGCAGGTAATTTGCAAAATTCCGGCTCAGTTCATCTATCTGTTCATAGGTGTAGCAAACACCAAAACTCCTTAACATCGGGTTTTGTGCATACTTTTTCAGTATATCGTCGAACAACTCGGCCAGTGATGAATATTCAAGTTTTAACGAGCCCGTACCATCACCATCATTGATCATAGAATTCCCCTGCCAGAATAACTGACTACTATTATTGTACCAGGAAGCCCATTATGCAACAATCACTGTTAAATACTGTTGTTCAGCGCACTATTATTACAGGGCCTACGCATGACCATCAGATTTATCTCTCAACTCTTCTGCTGCTTTTTTGAAAAATTTTGATCTTCATGTCGTAATCTCCGCTTTTGGAATC
>CACWLF010000081.1 GCA_902761645.1 uncultured Aeromonadales bacterium
ATTCTCTCATAACGTAGTTCATTCACTTTTCAGTGAAATCACTTAGACTAAGCAAAAGCCATAATTACCTTAAAGGTTATTATGGATCGTTTACTAATATTTAATCTGTCAGACGGAAATTTTTTTATCCGCATTTTCAGCTGTTCCTCGTTTTTTTTACATTGAATGTCATCAAATAAATTTACTGAAATATCAAATGTGCAAGCGGAACTATTATAAACAGACTTATGATGGTTCTTTCAATAAAAACCGCGAAAAGTTCAAAAATATTAATTGGAATTTTTGAACCAAGAATCAATCCTCCGATTTCGGAAAGATAAATAAGCTGTGTCACGGAAACCGTGGCAATAATAAATTTTGTCATTTCGTTCTGAATAATTTCAGCTGCTATGATTGAAGGAATAAACATATCGCAGAAACCGACAATCATTGTTTTTGATGCTTCAACCGCCTGAGGCACCTGCAGAAATTCAAGAAGAGGAAGGAAAGGCATGCCGAGGTAATCGAAAATGTGTGTATAGTTGGCAACTATGAGAGATACGGTTCCGATACACATTACAACCGGCATTACGCCGAACCACATGTCGAACGCGTTCCTGAATCCGCTGCCCAGAAACTGTCTGAACCCGCCGTGCGAAGATATTTTTCTTTTCGCCAGTGCCAGTCCGTATTCCGTCAATGTGGAATATTCCGGAGGAATGTCCTCTCCTATTGATCTTCCTTTCACCAGATATTCATCCTTTTTCATCGACAGCGGAGGAATTCTCGGAATAATCAGTGCACAGAAAAATCCTGTAAGACAGATCAGCAGATAATAAAGTCCGAAATACTGAAGCAAATCTACCTGTGACAGAATAATGATGGTAAAGGTGATGGATACCGCGGAAAATGTTGTGGTGATGGCAGCCGCCTCGCGTTTGGTATAGTATCCCTGCTCGTACTGGTTTAATGTCAGCATTACACCCAGGGTGCCGTCACCGATCCAGGAGGTCAGTGAATCCACAGCAGCTCTTCCCGGTATTTTAAAAAGCGGGCGCATTACTCTGGTCATAAGTGCGCCGATGAATTCCGGAAGACCGAAATCAAGAAGCAGAGGCAGTAAAAACGAAGCTATGGCAAAAATTATAATAAGATTGCAGAGCAGATCGTTCAGAATAAATCCGCCGGTATTTGCAAGACTGATATATTTCAGGAAAGGATTGTCTGCACCGATACCGAAATAGGTGAGTAAAATAAAAAAAACACCGGAGACTCTGATTAAACGCCAGATCAGCGGAACGGAAAAGGTTCTGTTCAGTATCGGATATTTCTGCAGACTGCTGTGGCAGAAAGGAAGAACAATGCTGAGCAAACCGGAAACCGCAACGATGAAGGTGCAGAGAACCGGCAGAAATTCTCCTGTTCCGTTACTGATGAAATTGGCTAGGATTTTAACCGGAAGCGTCCAGCTGTCATTGTATTTCACTGGGATCATGAAGAAAAGAATACCGGCAGCCGACGGTACAATGAATTTCCACAGAGGCACGTTTGCTGTTTCAGAAAATTTTGTCTGCCCGCCGCGGCTGTCATGACTTGGAACATCGCTGCATCCGGATGTATTTATTGTGCTGTCGGAATTTTTTTTCTGCTGTTCTGAATTTTCCATTTTCTGCTGCTGATTTCAGGTGTGATTACTGTAAAAAATATTTTTTTATAATATCGTTTTTGGCAGTGTTCTACAAATGGTTTTTCCGTCTGCATTCTTTCAGATTTCCGTTTTAATCTGACCGGTACGGGAAAAACTGCAGGTTTGTTAAACAAGAGATAAATAACTGACGGATATGTTATAATTTGTGAAAATGATAAACGGGAAAAAAATGTGAATAATTTCAAATTGATTCTGGCACCGATGGACGGTGTTCTTGACGGTGTAATGAGAGAGGTTTTAACCTCATGCAATCGTTACCATTATGCCGAAACTGAATTTGTGCGGATTGTAGATCGTCCGGTTACCCGTGAGCAGCTGTTTAAAAAGGTTCCTGAACTTATTGAAAATGACGGATGTACCATAAACGGCACTCCTGTGTATGTGCAGTTTCTGGGCGAAAACCGGGAAACAATCACTCAGAGTGCACTGCTGGCTGTCAGACTCGGTGCAAAGGGAATAGATCTGAATTTCGGATGTCCCGCCAAAAAGGTTAATAATTCCCACGGCGGAGCGGCTCTGCTGAAGGAACCGGAACTTATTCATGATATTTGCGCATGTGTAAGAGATGCTGTTCCTTCGGATATTCCTGTAACGGCGAAAATGCGTCTGGGATATGAGAATTCCGACGATTATCTTTTCATAGCAGAGAAAATTTATTCCGCCGGCGTGAATGCACTGTGTGTTCACGGCCGCACCAAAATCGACGGATATCTGCCGAATACGGTCCGCTGGGATTTAATTGCCGATATCCGCAGACAGTGTCCTGTTACGGTAATTGCCAACGGTGATATTTTTTCCAGGGAAAGCGCCGAACGCTGTGCGGAGATCACCGGATGTGAACATCTGATGCTGGCAAGGGGGGCTTTGTATATTCCGAATCTGGCTGAGGTTATTAATAATGACGCGGAACCGCTGTCTTACGAATCACTGCCGGCAGTTATAGAAAAATTTATTTCCGTCGGAAGTGCTTCGAGATATCCGATAAATTTGTTTGCAAGGCTGAAACAGTTTCTGAGTTATATAAAAGTTCACTATACCCGCCTTGAACAGCCGTTCCGCAATGTCTGTCACTGCGATGATCTGACATCTGCGGTGAAAGTTCTGCAGCATGATATTAACGAGATGCAAAATGAAGAAAATCAATATTAAATCTGTCATAACCGGTTTTGTGTTTGCCTGCTGTCTGCCGGCATCGGTTCATGCTCTTGCCGATGGATGGACCATGGTACCGCGTGAGCCTGCACTGGATCCAGACATTGATGTGAATACATATACATTTAAAATGAATACGGAAACTCCGAAATATCTGACTCTTAAAATTGCTGAAGGCAGGTATGATGAGAGAACGGTGCAGAGAGAATTTGAAAAAATGGCAAAGGCCAATAACTGTTCCCTGAAAGGCAGTCCTGAATTCAAGCCTGAAACAGCCAAGGCGGAATGCGGTAATGAGGAACGTGCGGCTGACTATACTTTTTATATCAGGGGAAATCACGGTCAGCTTCTGCTGATCGGCTCCTTCAATGTAACCTATGATGAAATTGAAAAATTTATGCAAGGTCTGGAAAATGAAAAAGCAAATCAACAATAAATTATTTTTTCTGCTGATGACGGCATCTTTTTCCGCAAATGCCATACCCGAAGGATGGTATATAGACAGTTTTCAGAAACATCCCGAGATAGTGAAGTGGAGCAGAAACTTTGATGAATCTGTGGTTTTCAGAAAAAATTTTGAGGACTATGATTCTGTTGTCTACTGGGGAAAGTTTGATAAGGAAATCGATAAAGTATATGATGAAATAGAGGTCTTTACATATTTTGTAAAGGATTTTATTCCGTGTTTCGATCCTGCTCTGATTAAGTTTGATGAAAAAAATTCACGTTACTATTTACGCTGCCGTGATAATTCCGACGGTAATGCTGAAACTGCAGAGAAGGAAAAATCCCGGAAAAATCTGTATCAGGCGGTTTATAAAAATATCGATGATCTCGGTCTGATTGCCCTGGGACAGAATGTTTCCTATATGGAGCTTGCAAAGCTGGGCTTTGACAACAATCCGGCGATACAGACAAAGGATAATCCTGAAAAATCAACCGATCAGACTGTTATTCCGAAGTCTGCTTATGTACCTGATAATACCTCCGGCAAGGCTGATGAAAAAAATAAAAACGGCAGCAGAACCGAAGAAAAAAAGAAAGACAGCAAGTCAGGAAAAGCAGAATAAAAAAATTTCAATCATAATTTTTTTGCCGTAAATTTTTTTGTTGAAATTTTTTTGAAACAGATTTTTTCATATTCGGCAAAACCGTTTCAATTACAAAAAATAAAAGAGATCGCATCTGCGATCTCTTTCTGCATGAAATACTTTTTACTGTATGAATTAATGAATTCTCATGCCAGGCTGTGCACCGGAATCAGGTGACAGAAGGAATATATCCTTTCCTCCGGGACCAGCTGCGCAAACCATGCCTTCACTAACTCCGAATTTCATCTTTCTTGGAGCAAGGTTTGCAACCATTACAGTAAGACGTCCAACCAGATCTTCCGGTTTATAGGCTGATTTGATTCCGGCGAATACATGTCTCTGTTCAAAACCGAGATCAAGTTCCAGACTGATTAATTTTTCCGCTCCTTCCACATGTTCAGCTTTCACGATTCTGGCAACTCTCAGATCGATCTTTGCAAAATCATCAATTGTAATCTGCGGAGCCAGTTCCTCCTCCTTGTTTTCAACAGCTGGTTTAGGTGCTGCTTTCGCCAGATCCTCTTTTGATTCCTTAATCATTTCATCAACCTGTTTCTGCTCAATACGTTTGAACAGCGGCTTGAACTGATTGATTTCAGCAGCGATCAGCGGTTTATTGGCATTTTCCCAGGTTAATTCAAGACCGAGGAAGTCTTCGCCGGCTTTAACCAGTGAAGGAATAATCGGCTTCAGATAGGTCAGAAGAATCCTGAACATATTCAGTGCATTGGTACATACCTGATGAAGTTCTTCAGACTTGTCAGGATCTTTTGCCAGAACCCATGGCGCGGTATCATCAACATATTTGTTTGCAATATCGGCAAGGCGCATGATTTCTCTTACAGCCTTTGCATATTCACGGCCTTCGTATGCGGTTTCGATGGTTTCGTTCGCATTTGCGAATTCGCTGAAAATCTGATCTTCAGTCAGCTGAGCGGCAAGCTTGTTGGCAAATTTTCTGTTGATAAAGTTTGCGGTACGGGAGGCAAGGTTAACAACTTTGTTAACCAGATCTGAATTTACACGTGCAATAAAATCCTCGAGATTCAAATCGAGATCGTCGATTTTCGCATTTGATTTCGCTGCATAGTAGTATCTCAGGGTTTCTGCAGGGAAATGCTTCAGGAATGTTGCCGCCTTGATAAAGGTGCCTTTTGACTTGCTCATTTTTGCTCCGTTTACTGTTACGTAGCCGTGAATGAATAATTTTGTAGGCATGCGGTATTCAGCTCCGTTCAGCATTGCAGGCCAGAACAGCGAATGGAAGTACAGAATGTCCTTTCCGATAAAGTGGTACATTTCGCAGTCGCTGTCTTTTTTGATGTAATCTTCAAAATCAACGTTTTTAACACGGTCGCAGTAGTTCTTGAATGAACCCAGATAACCGATAGGAGCATCAAGCCATACATAGAAATATTTTCCTGGCTGATCAGGAATTTCAAAACCGAAATAAGGGGCATCACGGGAAATATCCCACTGCTGCAAACCTGAATCAAACCATTCATTAAGTTTGTTGGCCATTTCATCTGGAATTGCACCGGTTTTGATCCAGTCCTTTAAAACACCTTCAAACTGAGGCAAATCAAAGAAAAAGTGTTCGGTTTCCTTTAATTCAGGTTTGGCTCCGGATATTGCGGAATACGGATTAATCAGTTCCGTAGGGCTGTAGGTTGCTCCGCATGCCTCGCAGTTGTCTCCATACTGATCTGCAGCCTTGCATTTAGGACATGTTCCCTTTACAAAGCGATCAGGAAGGAACATTTTCTTTTCCGGATCGAACAGCTGTGAAATTTTTCTTGATGCGATATATCCGCGTTCCTTTAATTTGTTATATATTGCATTTGAAAAGAACTGGTTTTCCGGACTGTGAGTGGAGTAGTAGTTGTCAAAACTGATTTCAAAACCGCTGAAGTCGGCTTTGTGTTCAGCCGCAACAGACTTCAGCATTTCCTCCGGAGTAATACCGAGCTGTTTTGCCTTGATCATAACCGGTGTACCGTGGGTATCGTCGGCACAAACAAAGTGGATTTCGTTTCCTTTCAATCTCTGATATCTTACCCAGATGTCAGCCTGGATATGTTCCAGCATGTGACCTAAATGAATTGAGCCGTTTGCATAGGGCAGGGCACATGTAACAAATATTTTTCTTGCCATATATATCTACCTGATTTGAATTCATAATTTTTTCAACCTGCTAATTATACTAGGCTTGCGGCTTTCAGTCATCAAAATGTAGCAGGTTATCGGATAATTCTTCAGTGACAGGGCGTTAATATCTGCATGAATTGCGGAAATTATCGGAGTTAGAGTATACCCCATGCAGTATGAGCAACTGTTTCTTCATATGCAGCGATTATCAGCCGGTGATGCTGGACGAATGGATTGTAATCGAACTGGAACGGATGGAGAAAATGCATAAAAACAAGAAAGAGCATCGGCCGGTTAGTATTCGATCAGATCCTCCATACGACAATGCAGCGGGTTGTCAGCTTAAGTAATGTGATGGCGGAAGTATTGTTGATGTTTCGTTGCCTTTGCTCGAACAGTTGAATCTGTCTAAGTGCAACTCCGGATGCATATGCAAGCCCGGATTGAGAAAAGCCACTGTTGATTCGTCTGCTTCTGCGCATGGTGTGAGGATATGCCTCAGTCATGATGGCATCCATCCGCTCTGTAAAATGCTCAATGTCCGTCTCATGATAGACAGAATCTGAACAAATTATATGTTTAGGCTCTGCTGTACAACAGTATTGATATTGGATAACAGATTATAAGATCCGAACATTTAATTACTTAAAAATCGTTTTGAACACTCCCTCAGTTCAGATAACTGCTTATTGAAAAAATGTTCACCGGATTTAATATATCTGCCGTCAATTATCACTTAAATGAAGAAAATTATTTTTTATTCGGAAAAATAATTTTTATTTTGCCGATACGGCACCAGTATTCTTTCCGTCACCTTCACCGCCTACGCCATTAGCGGGTGCAACTTAGGGATTTCATAATCCCGGAAATTACGGCATAGTCGTGAAACGCGGCTATGCCGTTTTCTCTTCCTTCTGAGGCATCGGCGGCGTAAACTCACCGATGCAGTTCCAAACGATGCGGATGCGCTGGATGCGCCTGCCGTCAACGCGCTCCGCCTTGTGGACGTAAATCCGCTCCACGAACTCCCTGATGACCTCGGCGGTCAGTTCCTGGATGTCGGTATACTTCCGTACCAGGTCAAGGAACCGCTCCACATTGACGGTGGCTTCCTGCTCGGAGGCAATCAGGCTGCGCAGTTCGGACACACGGGCTCCGAGAGTTTTCTGCTCATTCTCATAGTTTTCGCTCAGCTTCACAAAACGCTCATCGCTGATTTTGCCCTCAAGGTTGTCCTCGTACAGATGCTGGATGATTTCATCCAACTTGCGGATACGGGTTTGTGCCTGTTCCATCTCGCGCTTTCCGTCGCGCAGGCTGCGGTCAACCTCGGCGCGTTTCTTCTTCGTGACCATCTCAACGAATTCGTCCTCATGCTCTCTGGCGAAAGCCGTCACCGAACGGATGCCGTCGAGCAAAAGTTCTTCCAGAACACAATTCCGAATCTGATGTGAAGGACAGACTTCCTTGCCTTTCTTCCTGTAGGTGGCGCACACCATGTATTCGCTCTGCGGCAGCGACCGCCCCCTCACCTGATACAGCTTTGCACCGCAGTCTGCGCAGAACACCATGCCGGACAGGACAGGCATCTCGCCCATCGGTGTCCACCTGCGCCTGCCGTCGCGGATGCGCTGGACGATGTCGTAGGTCTCCTGATCGATGATCGCCTCATGGGTATTCTCGAAAATCTGCCACTCGGACGGGTCATTTTTCAGTTGCTTTTTCTGCTTGTAGGACTTACGATAGGTCTTGAAGTTGACCGTGTGCCCAAGGTACTCCGGACGGGACAGCATGTGGGAAACAGTGCTGTCCGCCCAAGTGAAATCGTCGGCATTGCTACGGTTGTCGGAGATGCCCCTGCCGTTAGCCTTAGCATAGGCCGTAGGATTCAGCATATGGCGCTTGCTCATCTCATTGGCAATCTGCGACACGCCATATCCCTGCACACACAAGCGGAACACCTCCTTGACGTTCTCTGCCGCCTCCTCGTCAACAATCCAGTGCAGTTTGTCCTCCGGGTCTTTGACATACCCATACGGAGGGTTCGTGCAGAGCGGCTTACCGGCCTGCCCCTTCGCTTTGAACACAGCGCGGATTTTCCGGCTGGTATCCTTGGCGCAGAACTCATTGAAGATGTTGATGAACGGCGTCATGTCGTTCTCCGCCTGATTTGCGCTGTCCACGCCGTTGTTGATGGCGATAAACCGCACGTCGGCGTTGGGGAAGACCATCTCGGTATACATTCCGACCTTCAGGTAGTCGCGCCCGAGGCGGCTCATATCCTTGACGATAATCGTCCCGACCTTTCCCTCGTCCACCAGCCCCATAAGCCGCTGCCAGTCCGGTCTGTCGAAATTGGTACCGCTGTAGCCGTCATCCACGAAATAGGCCGTGTCGGTAAAACCGTTGTCGTCAGCATACTTTTGCAGGATGGCTTTCTGGTTCTTGATGCTGTTGGAATCGCCCTGCAGCTCATCGTCCCGCGAGAGACGGCAGTAGAGGGCGGTACTTCATGTTCGCTCTATACTGTGTAGTTCGTCAATTTATTTGATCTCTTATTCTTCAAATTATTTGATCTAAAAATCGTTTGTTTTTTATACTAAATTATATTGATTCACATTATTTGATCTCGGTTTCGTCACATTGACACTATCAAAAATCGTCAAATTGTTTGAACGTCTCTGTTCATTCGTTCTGATTCTTTTTTCTTCAAATTATTAGGATGCAAAATCATCATATTTACGGCATGCTTCTGTTCACTGTTGTTGAGCTTATATTCTTCACTTTATCA
>CACWLF010000082.1 GCA_902761645.1 uncultured Aeromonadales bacterium
CCTTACCAAAGATATCTGTATTGCGTCCGTCAGCTCTTATAAGAGTGTTGTCACCCTTTATAAAGCCTACCTTTTCAACAGCTTTTTCAATGAATTTGGGTGTCCAGGATTATGTCCGCATCCCCCTCCGTTTAATAAGCTTAGACTAGGACACTTGTAGAGAGCACTGAACAGTTAGTTAAGTCTGAGAGTAGTGTTTAATGAGCTTAGACTAGGACCAACTCAATGAATTAAAAAACATTACGTGACAATGAAGAAGTCTGCTGCGGATGGATGAAATGGTTTATGCAGCGAAGGAAAGTGAAAACAGCAACTTCGGAAATCTGCAGAGTTGAAAGAGAGACGTCTGACATGGTAGCTCATGCTAATCATCATGCCGGCACCGGAAAATTAGATGGTATGAACAATAAAATCAAAGTGGCTGAAAGAATTGCATACGGCTACCGAGATGATGACTATTTCTTTACTCCAATTCGATACCAGTTCCCACTCGGATCCCAAACAATTCCCTGATGAGCCATAAGTTTAACAAACAAGAAAAAAAATATGAAAAAGCCTTATGTCATAAGGCTTTAGACCGGGAAAAATTTAAAAAGACGGGTTGATACAGGAGAATTTATATTGCGAGAAAGTCTAAAGACGGGAACTGTCGAAGTTCCGGTCCCGCGGTTCAGTGTGATTTATCTCTGTTAATCCGGATTTTTGATCTTATACATGTTTTTATTTTTATTGTTGTTGACTTTTAATTTTATATGATTGATAATACCCACAAAGTTAGCTATGGTTAACCAAACAAAATTGTTCTACATAGAATGGTTATAAATTGAATAGGTGATGATGTCACTATGCTGTCTGGTATGCTGGATTCTATAAAAATAGACTTTCTGCTCAGCTGTGTCCAGGTTACTTGTTTTGTTCCAGGACGCATCCGCTGTTACAGTAGCCTAATCTTGAACAACGAAAAAAATGCAGTTCTGTTGGAAAATTTATTTAGCAGACTAGAAGGTGTATCCGAGTTTAAAATAAATACTCGTACTGGATCGGTTTTGATAGTTTACAAGCAGTGCCTGCTGTCTTCTGAACCTCTTATGCAAAAGATTGTCGGTAGTCTTGAGAAACGATTTATGAAGGTTACACACAATGAAAAATAGTTTGTTGTATCTTGGTGCAGCACTTGCTCAGTCGCTGATCCTTGTTTTGATCAAAAAAATTGGCGGAGCTCGCTTGAGCAGTGAGCAGTTGCCATATTTCCGTATTGTTCATGAGATGGATGGGCGTGTCAGATATTACAGTGAACTTATGAAAAGCAGTGAGTTTTGTCGGCTTTTCGATGAAAAATTGAAGTCTCTTCCCGGTATTACCAGTGTCAGGAGCAATCATCTCACAGGTACTTCTTTGATCACTCATTCGCTTGCTAAGAGCGAAATTAGAGAGATCTTCAACGGTCTTAACCGGGATTTGAAAGAACAGTTAATTTCTGAACAGCATTCGTCAGTTACAGATTCTTTGGGAGTTTTGCGATTTATGCCCCGTACTGATAAGGGTTTAAAGCGCATCTCTGCAGAAAAGGATAAACAGTTTCAAAACCTGGAGAAATTGGCGAATTTACCAGTGCGTTACGCTGAGTGTTCAAGAGGCAACAGTTCAGTCAGAGAGAGTTTTTTTGACAATATGTCTGCCATCAGTCGCAATATTAATACACATACTTTTGGTTATTTTGATCTTACATCCCTGATCGGAATCGTGTTGATTGTTAGAGGGTTGTACAAGATTGTCAGACTCGGACAGTTGCCTAACGGTCCGCAGCTTGTTTGGTGGGGATACAGTTTATTTAGAACAAGAGATTTGAATGTCAGAACTTTATCATTGCGTTCTCAGGATTCCATCTGATCTTGGGATAAAACACAGATCTCTTCTTGAGGTGGTGGCTAGAAGACTAAGAGGTGTTGTCAGTGCCTGCACAGAAGAGAACGGCAGATTCAGTGTTTACTTTACTGAGCCTAGAACAAGATTTCTTCTTGAAAAACTGATTGCAGGAGATTTCAGTGTAGTATCTTCGATATCGGATGTGCCTAAACAGATTCAATCCGATCCTGAAATTGAGGCAAAAGCCTGCAGATCTAATGCAATTGTTTCAATGGGAGGGTTTGCACTTCTCGAACTGGTTAAACGTACCCTACCTGTATTTTTTTCTAGACTGTCGGTGCTGAGAAGTGTTTTTGTAGTGTTTATTTCTCGTCAGATCATCAGCAACGGTGTGCTTGGTCTGATAAAAGACAGAGCACCGAACGCGGATACGCTTACTGCAACAGCCGTTGTCGCCTCGCTTCTTGCCGGAAAACCGGAATCAAGTCTTTCGCTTCTTGTGTTGTCCAATTTTGCAGAAATGCTTTCTCTGTCAGCTGCAGAAAAAGCAAGAAAACATATATCTCATCTGCTCAACCTAAAGGAAAAATTTATTTGGAAAATGGTTGACGGCACTGTTGTGAAGACCCCGATCCAAAATGTTCATGTTAAAGATCTGGTGGTATTCTATCTGGGTGAGAAAATCAGCGTTGACGGTATAGTAATTTCAGGAAGTGCCTCGGTGGATCAGTCATCCCTAACTGGAGAATATGTTCCTTCTTACAAGCAGCAAGGTGATTCGGTCTTTGCTGGAACATTGGTGCAAAGCGGACAACTTGTAGTTGAGGCTCACAGGGTCGGCGATGACACCAATCTTGCCAGAATAGTTCACATGGTAGAGAACGCTCAGAACCGCCGGGCTCCGTTCCAAAATTTTGCCGATCGTATGGCAAATATGCTGGTTCCGATTTCATTTCTATCTGCAGCTGCAGTTTACGTGGCAACCCGTGATGTCCAACGTGTTTTGAACATGTTCTTTATTGATTTTTCCTGTGGCTTGAAACTGTCGACAGCTACCGCATTCTCAGCTGCCATCAGCAGAGCCGCCCAAATTGGGATCTTGGTAAAAGGTGGAAATTTTATTGAGTCTCTGTCCGATATCGATACGGTGGTTTTAGATAAGACGGGTACTATTACCGGAGGTCATCCTGAGGTTACCGATATAATAACTGTTGAGGGAATAGATTCCCGCGAACTGGTTATGCTGGTATCAGCTGCAGAAAGAAATTCCTCCCATCCTCTCGCTGAATCGGTTTTAAATTATGCCAAAGCCAATGATATTGAAATTCCGGACAATGCCGTTACCGATGTCGTGGTTGGCCGCGGGATCAAAGCTCATCTTACTTTGTTTGGACAGGAGCAAGATGTTCTCGTTGGAAGCAGAATTTTTATGGCTGATAATGAAGTGGCTGATCTTGAATGCATTTCGATTCCAGCTGGATCATGGAACGTGTTTTATGTGGCTAGAAATGCAAAGGCCATAGGTGCTGTGATTATTTCCGATCCGATCCGCAAGGATCTCAAGCGGGCTATCAACCGCATGAGAAGAGACGGTATTGATGAGATCCTGATGCTTACTGGCGATTCCAAACAGAATGCTGAAGCTGTCACACGTCAGCTTGATTTAGATGGATACCGTTCAAATATGCTTCCTCAGGATAAGGCTGATTTTATTGCGCGTAAGCAGACTGTTTCCAGAGTTATGATGGTTGGAGATGGAATTAATGACGCACCGGCACTTGCCTATGCGGATATAGGTGTGACTCTTGGCGGTAAATCCACCGATATAGCTCTTGAAACAGCAGATATCACGATTACCTCGGATGAACCGCTCAAACTTCCGGATATCATTTCCATAAGCAGAAAAACTCTGCGTTTGGTAAGACAGAATTTTGCCATAACTATAGCGGTCAATTCAATGGCTCTGCTGCTAGGTGCTCTTGGAAAAATTAATCCGCTGTTGGCTGCAACTATCCATAATACGGCAACGGTGGCGGTGGTGCTTAACAGTTCAAGGCTTTTGTTTGATAAAGCAGGAGTAAGGAAGTCGGTATAGATTTGGGACAGCTCTGAAGCTGTTGCTGGTGATGAAATTTAATATTTGGAGATTATTATATGCTTTTAGACAAAAATTTTTTGATCGGAATCGGATTAGGAATTGCTGCCGGTGTGGTTGGCTGCAAGCTGTACAATGAACATAGACAGACCATACTTGAATCCCTGGACAAACTGAAGAACACAATGTGTGCCGGTGCAGACAGTGATGTTGTTGTTTCCGAACAACAGACTTCTGAAATTGATCTTGCGGAATTGGAAAAACAGAAGGAGAATCTGGAGGATTTGATTGCCGAACAGCAGATGAAACTGGCCGAACAAAACGCAGCAAAGTCGTAGTTCGGATAGTGTGCTGAATTTAATACTTAAACGCTAAAAAATTCTATAATTTTGCCTCGCTCTTTAAGTTGAGATATGTCGGTGAACTCCTATTTGTTAAAGTTGAAATGTGAATAGATGCCGGGTTCAGGATTGCTTCGCCGTTCCATTCTTGTAAATCAACTGACCGATAGTTTTTTTGTGGATGTTCATCGGCGTTGAAAGACTTTGGATTTGAATAAATAGAGCTTCTGTTGTGGCAGAGCTTGTTATGAGAAAATTCTTTTGCAAGGTGTTTCAATCTGCCCTTGCAATCTGTCAGTCTGAGTTTTAATTACTTTTCCTGTTCGTTTTTTTCAAGATCCTTGTAACCATTGAGTACGCTGGAATCTGACTGTACGCTAAGATATGTTTCTAGCATATCGATGACTGCATAGATTGGCAGAATAAGGGGTCAGTCGCTTTTTTATGTGATTGCCAAAAATAAAAAATATTTATGCATTGAATAAAAAAGGAACTTTCTGTATGTTTGAGCTGCATCCGCCAAGATGCAGCAACTCAACCAAAAAAGAAGATTCGTGCCATGAGTTATCCGGATGACGAATACTTCTTTCTCAAGGTTATGGATGTCAGTAGGAAGAAGTACAACAGGAATCAGAGATCACATAAAATTAATGATTGAGCTTTTTTTTTTAGTAAAAAAATCATGTTCATTTCTGTGAAAATCCCTATCGAAATCAATACAAACAAATAAATAATTTGTGCCATTTGTGACTTGCTTAAGATTTTATGAGAACAATTAACTTTGGCTAACTTTGTCAAACATGCTAGGATAATCGCTCATAAACAGAATTGATTAATTTAATTAAAAAAATGGAGAATAATCATGGCAGAATTAAAAGGATCAAAAACAGAACAGAATTTGCTGAAAGCTTTTGCCGGAGAATCACAGGCCCGTAACCGTTATACTTTTTTTGCTTCAGTAGCTAAAAAAGAAGGTCTTGTTCAGATGTCTTACATTTTTGAAGAAACTGCAAACCAGGAAAAAGAACACGCAAAGAGGTTTTTCAAATATCTTCAGGGCGGAATGGTTACTGTAACCGAAACATTCCCGGCAGGAGTGATTTCCACAACTCTTGAAAACCTGAAGGCTGCGGCCGACGGAGAACACGAAGAGTGGACCCATGCCTATCCGGAATTCGCACGTATTGCCAGAGAAGAAGGCTTTGATGATATTGCCAGAACATTTGAAATGGTAAGTGTTGCCGAAAAACAGCATGAAAAACGCTACCGCGATTTGTACAACAATCTGGTTGCCGGCAAGGTATTCAAGAAGGATGATGTTGTAATCTGGAGATGCCTGAACTGCGGATTTATTCATGAAGGAAAGGAAGCTCCTGAAGTATGTCCTGCATGTAACCATCCTCAGGCTTATTTTGAAGTTCTTGGTGAAAACTGGTAGCCGTTTATATCTGCTTTTTTTTGAAACTGCAGAAAGCTTTAAGTTCACACAGTTCGCAACGGGGATTCTGAGCCCTGCATGTGTAGCGGCCGTGTAAAAGAAGATAATGATGTGCCTTGAGTAAATATTCCCGGGGCACATTTTTTGTCAAATCATCACTTACCTGATCCGGAGTTTTTCCTCTGGATAATTTAAGTCTCTGAGCAACTCTGAATATATGTGTATCGACTGCAACAGTCGGCTGATTAAATCCTACATTCAAGACAACCTTGGCGGTTTTGGATCCTACTCCCGGCAGAGTGATCAGTTCTTCATAACTGGATGGCACTTCGCCGTTGAATTTTTCCAGAAGAATTTCTGATGTTTTCATTATATTGGAGGTTTTGGTTCTGGCAAGACCGATTGATTTTATGAAACCGAACAGTTCGGTTTCACCAAGTTCAATCAGTTCCTGCGGACCTGTGACAATTTTAAAAAGAGATTCGGTTGCTTTGTTGACGCTGACATCGGTTGCCTGGGCTGACAGCATTACGGCCACAAGAAGCTGAAAGTGATTACTGAATTTCAGCTCACTTTTGGGATCGGGAAATTTTTCCGCCAAAACCGGAAATATTCCGGCAAATTTTTCCTTTAATCTCATGGTCCGTTATTTATTCGGTTCTGGTTTTTAAAATTTTAAGATCTACAAAATTTTTAAATGCTATCAGCAAACCAAGTGTTATGAAAGCTCCGGGAGGAAGAATTGCAATCAGCAGTGTCTTGTCGCTGTCGAGAACTGTAAGGTAGGTGTCGGCATAGCGGAAGCCAAGCAGCTGATCCAGTCCTTTAAACCATGTTCCCTTGCCGATAATCTCGCGGATTGATCCTATGATTACCAGTACAAAGGTATATCCCAGTCCTACAAACAATCCGTCAAAGAAAGACATTACCACATTGTTTTTGCTTGCGTAGGCTTCGGCCCTGCCGATGATTATGCAGTTGGTTGCAATCAGCGCAATGAATATGCCCAGAGCTTCATACAGAGTATAGGTGAAAGCCTCCATGATTATCTGGGTGCAGGTTACCAGAGATGCTATCAGCAGCACATATACCGGAATTCTTACCTCCGGCAGTATTATTTTTCGCAGCAGTGAAACCATGGTATTGGTCAGTGTCAGGATACATGTGGTGGCAATCGACAGACCAAGCGCGTTGACTGCCGAACTGGTAACAGCAAGGGTAGGGCAGAGACCAAGCATCTGAACGAAAATCGCATTGTTTTTCCAGAAATCCTGTTTAAGCAGTTCAAATAATTTTTTCATATTGTCTTACTCCCCGTCGCAGGAACCCTGTAAATTGAATTTACGCTTGTGATTTAAAAAATATTCCAGCAGATCCTTTTCCGCGTTTACCACGGCGCGCGGCGTTATGGTTGCACCGGTGGTGTAGGTAAAATCACCGCCGTCCTTTGTAACCGCATATTTTCTGTTTGACAGATTGGCTCCGATGAACTGATCCAGCCACTGTCCTGATTTCTGGAGAATTATATCTCCCAGTCCCGGAGTTTCATTATGTTTCATTACTGAAACCTTTATAATGTCCCCCTTCGGTGTAATACTTGTCAGCATTACAATTTCTCCGCTGTATCCGTGATTTGTCATGTGCTGGATAATATAACCTGTAACCTCATTGTTGAATGATGCAGTGTAAATACGGTATTTTTCATTGTTGGTAATCTGAGGATCCTGGTACAGACCGCAGCTTTTAATAAGATTGTTGTTGTATCTTATATCCGGCAGCATTAGCGCCAGCTGATTCTGAAGACGGCTGCGCTGGTTGTTTCTAACGTATTTTTCATAAATCGTTGCCTGCACCGTGATTACCAGCGATACTGAAAACAGTGTGAACAGAGCCAGGCATATTGCTGATTTAACCCATTTTTTCTTTAAAAATTCCATTAAATCTTCTCCTTGCTTCCGAATCGTGCAGGAACGATAAGTTTATTGATTAATGGATTGAAACTGTTGCCGAGCAATGCTCCGAAGGCAACGGCATCAGGATAGTTTCCAAAAGTTCTGATAGTGATAACAAAAAATGCAATCAGAGCGGCGGAAACAATTCTTCCGGCAACAGTTGTAGGTGATGACACCGGATCCGTAATAATGAAAAACGCTCCCATCATGGTGGCGCCGATCAGCAGATGCTCGATTGGCGCAATGGCCGGAAATTCATAGACTTTTCCGAGATAACCGTATAACAGCGCAAATCCGAAGGCAACCAGAAGAAAGGTTACCGGCTGGCTGGTTGATACATAACCGAAAAGCATCAGCAGTATGCCTCCGAATAAATATGCGATATTCATGGCAACCATCGGGTTCTGCTGAATAAAGTTTCTGATTTCAGGCAGCGGATCCGAATTGATATGATTCCTTGAAAGCACGTTGCTGCTTTTGTCGATTTTGAATTCGCCCAGCGGAGTTGCCGCGGTTGCCGCATCAAAATTATTAATTCTGTCCTCCTGACCTGTCACCAGATAATATGAATCAGCCAGACTGTATTTTGTATGGCTGTCAACGGTATTCCAGTTGTTCATGGCGTTGGGCGCTGAAACAAGAAGAAAAATATATGCCGCCATTGCGGGATTGAAGGTGTTCTGACCTAAACCGCCGAAGCATTGCTTTACTATTACGGTCGCAAATATTATACCTGCGGCTGTTAATCCGAGACTGAGATAAGGAGGTATGGCAAGGCAGTATATAACCGCAGTTACCTGAATACTGAAATCCTTCATGCCTTTAACAGCCGAATATCCTCTTAATTTCAGACATACCGATTCAACCAGAGCCGCCAGCGGACAGCTGATCAGAAGATGCCATAACAGACCGAGCCCGAAGCAATAGATATGCATAATGACAGCAGGGATTAATCCGACAATGATCATCAGCATGATTACTGATGTCTGACTGCTCTCATTTCGATCGTGAGGAGAACTTTCTAATAAAAATTTCATTAATCTTTTTCCTTATCCATTTGCTTTTTTCTGGCCAATGCAAGAGCCAGAGCTTTTTTACGGGCAATGTCCTTCGGATCTTCGGCA
>CACWLF010000083.1 GCA_902761645.1 uncultured Aeromonadales bacterium
TTTGAGGTTTTGCAAAACGGCCCTCGGAAGGCGCGCCACGCCTGGCTCTCCAAAGGCTGCTGTCAGAATTGAGTAAGTCGAACTTGCTTGATTGAAACTCTATGACTATTTCGTCATCATTGATGAAATGTTTCAAGTCAGAATTGAGTAAGTCGAACTTGCTTGATTGAAACTTGGTTTAAGTAATTTCTCTAGTGATATAGTTCCATTAGTCAGAATTGAGTAAGTCGAACTTGCTTGATTGAAACATTCTACTTGGAAAAGATCTTTGCCAACCACGCAAAATGCGTCAGAATTGAGTAAGTCGAACTTGCTTGATTGAAACTTACAACCGGTAAAGGATTGTCGGCAGTCGCGTTAGCCGCGTCAGAATTGAGTAAGTCGAACTTGCTTGATTGAAACTTCCGCCCCATACCTACCTGCAAGCACCTCATAGGCAACGTCAGAATTGAGTAAGTCGAACTTGCTTGATTGAAACTCTGTATTCAAGTTGAATACAAAGTTCCCTCTTTCGAGGGTCAGAATTGAGTAAGTCGAACTTGCTTGATTGAAACTAAATGGCTATATTCTATGATTATTTCATCATCATTGAGTCAGAATTGAGTAAGTCGAACTTGCTTGATTGAAACAATGAATAATATGATATAAGCTGCAGTAGTCATACATGTCAGAATTGAGTAAGTCGAACTTGCTTGATTGAAACGCAGAGTGTTCTGCTGCATTGAAGAGGGTTGTAAAAATGTCAGAATTGAGTAAGTCGAACTTGCCTGTTTATGTAAAGGTATCTTGAATTAATTAATCCGATGCAGAAATAACTGCATATATGAATATTTAGAAACTGGTGATATGATTTTTAATGATAATACTGTTAATAATAGTTTATTTGTTAAAATGTGATCTTAGTCTAATATTGTTTTCTGAAAATTTTATATAATAAAAATTCATCTTTTGAAATCTCTGTTAATGTTTTTTAACTTACTGTGATATTCAAAATATCTCTAAGTTAAATGTTGCTTTAATCAATGCACTTGCAGGTGTTATTCCCGCTGAGTTTTGGTTTTCGCATTATTTTTGTTAATGCGCAATTCCCATAGCTGATTAATTTGATTACTGTTTATCGGAGATGTTGAATATGACTGTCATTTATGCTGTAAAATCCGGCACTATCGTTAAAAGAAAATCATCTCATCTTTCCTTTTACAAAGTTGACGAAAATGGAAGGGAACTGGAAATTGCCAAAAGACCTGTCGAGCAGCTGGAGGTTCTTTATGTTTTCGGTCGTGTAACAGTAACATCTGAGGCATTGAAATTATGTATGTCACATGGTGTTGACGTAAATTTTTTCAATCGCAATTACAAATATATCGGTACGAGCAATGCCAATAATTTCAAGGGCTTGGATTTGAAAATGCTTCAGTTTCAGAATTATGCTGATCCTGTTTTGAGATTAAACAATGCGAAAAACATCGTAGACGGAAAAATCAGAAATCAGATCAGCACGCTGAAATATGTATTTCGCCATAATCAGAATGCGGATGTGGATCAGAATGATTTCAGCAGGACAATTCAGAATCTTGAAAGAAACATTGATTCACTGCGCGGCTGTAACAACTATCAGTCTGTTCTTGGAATAGAAGGAACTTCATCTAGAGAATATTTCGGCATGTTCGGAAGATTTTTTACCGGCGAACTTAAATTCAGCACCAGATCTCATCATCCTGCCAGAGATCCTGTAAATGCGCTGTTATCTCTGGGGTATTGCATGCTGACAAATATTTTAACCGGCTTTATTATCAGCAGGGGGCTGGAGGCCGGACTGGGATGTCTTCATTCAGCTCAGACCGGACGTGAATCATTGGCGCTTGATCTTGTTGAACAGTTCAGGGCGCCTATTGTAGATCGCCTTGTATCCAAATACTGCAATCTGAAAAAATTCAGCAGAGACATGTTCTGCACTGATGAAAATTCAGGAAATGTAAAATTCAGGGACAACTGCATCAGCAGATTTTTTGAAATCTGGGATAAGCACATCCATCTTGAATACCGGAGCAATCCTCTGAATACAAGAGAACATCCGGTACGTAATCTGATAGAACTGCTGCTTTATCAGGTTGATGAATATGCCGCATCACTGCGGAATAACCGGCCTTACAAATCCTACAGTTTCAACTGGTACAGTTAATATCCGGAGGTTCCTATGCCGTTGTCGACCTTGCATGCAAACCGTTATACGCGCTACATAATCTGCTATGATATTGCCGACGATCGCCGGCGCTATCACCTGGTCAAGTGCCTTGAAGACTACGGTGAAAGAGTGCAGTATTCTGTTTTCGAGGTGCTTGCAGGCAGTGAAACCATTGATGCCTTAAAAGTGAAAATTGATAACATAGTTGATTACGAGGAGGACAGCATTTTCATTTATCTGCTGGATGCAAACAGCGAGGCGCAGATTATCCGCAAAGGTATAAGGCGCTATCATATACCTGAATGTAAACAGTTTATGATTGTTTAGCGGTATCAGCAGCGTGTTATGCATCATACTGACGAATTTTGGATTTACATGAAGAAGAAAATTCCTTCAGATGTACGGAAATCATGCCGGCAAAGTGTTAATAATTACTGAAAGTAATTTCCGCATTTGTGTGGAACAGGCATGCTAAAGAATATTAAGTAATATCTGGCGGATGCGTATCTCCTGAATGATATGCTCAGGGACAGGCTGCAGTCATAATTGATATGGATAAACTATAACAGATAAATTATTAATGGAAACGGAGGATTAATAAAATGATATTTAAAGATAAATATGAATTCTTATCCCTTGATCATGAATGTAAATTATCTATAAGGGTAATGAATATATTATTCTAAGGGAAGCTTTTGAAGATCGTTCAGGATATTCTGTTGATAATTATGAGAATTATCATGGTTACTGGATAATAATGACTCAGCCCAGAATGCCGTTAATAGTAACACATATGTATAAAGCTGTGAACATAAGTTTAAACAGAACAGGAATCTCAGAAATGAACTTTTAGCTGTAAATGAGACTATTATTTATGAAGATGATAATATGTTCCGGGGGTATTATCACGGAAAAGGCTTCAACATGACCGGGTCATGTATATGATATGTACAGATCTAATTTGTTATTAAGGATGCACTGAGCTCAAAGGAGCTAGTAAATTTATTTACGGCCGTTGATTATGAAAACAGTTGCAATATGCTCATAACAATCTTTTCATCTGTCAGCCGGAATCGGGCAGGCTGAACCTGTCTGATGAAATACAGTTTCTGTTACTGAATACATTAGGTTCTCAATAAATAATTCATGACATTTATTGAAACGTAAACCGATAAAATATTTTAAAATTGATATCGATCTGAAAATCATTTTTCACAACTCTATATAATAGCATCATATAAACAGGGCAGTGCAGCAGCCTGTGGCTTGGCACTGTATACTTTTCATTGAATTTTATCTGTAATTTTATGGATTCAGCGGGTAACATTTATTAAATAACATAATCATCATGACAGCATCATTAAGGAAAAGAAAGTGAATAATATCAGGCAAGGCAGAAAAAACACTCTGATTACCATGTACGGCAAAACCTTATATGACCACATACATTATGTTTTACCGAACAAAACAGAAAAAAAGTTTGATTATCCCGGAATTGCCCTGTACGACTATCTGAATTTTGAAGAACGTCTGCATATTGATAATTTTATTATTCTCGGAACCGGACAAAGTTACTGGTACAATCTGCTGGTCAATATAAGGGATTATCTTGCATCAAGACACATTGACTTTCCTTTTGCCGAAAAATTTTTCAACCCTGTGAATACTGCGAATAATCGTTACTCCGGAACTTCCGTAAATTCAACCGTTCAAACAGATGATCAGATTAATGCCGGAAAGATTGCTTCCAACACTTTCTGCGCCATGGAAAATATTTCAGTGATTGAGAATGAAATCAACAAGGTGATGGAAAAAAATTTCGGATGTCATTTTACTCTTCTTGTGCATACTGATGATCTCTCAATGGTTAATGCGCAGTCGGATATCATCAGATTATTGTTTGACAGAAAGGAGCTGATTCTGGATTCCGATGTGTATTTTGATGCAACAAACGGTATGCGTTTTATCCCTCTGCTTCTGCTGACCGGACTGAACTGCCTGAGAATTACAGACAATCTTACAATAAAGAATATTTACTATGCGCAGTACAGAGAAGATCTTGCCGAGTTCAGAAATCTTAAAAAAATCGATACTCTTTTCAATGAATCTCTGATTTACGATATGTGCCGTGATACCACAAGCATTAAACCGCTGGCTAAACTAATTGAGGATGAAAAATTAAAGCAGACTGTAAAAAATATTGACGGTCTGATTAATATGCAGAATTATGAAAGTGCTGCAGGACTGATGAACAAAAATCTCGGCAGACTATATGATAATTTCAGTGACAGCATGTTACTCGGCAGGGAATTCATAAAAGGCTTTTACTCAGCCATCAATGACAGGTCTTCAGAATTGATTTGTGAATATTTAAAATCCCTGTCTTTATTCAATGTGGCAGTGCTTTCCGAACTGCGTTACAGATATCTGCATATAAAGCCGAAATTAACTAATAACGGTTTTAATGATTATCGCAATAAGATAATGCACTATCAGCTTGCAAGCAATAATCAGGAAATTGACAAGGTAAGGAATCTTCCAAAGGAACTCGGGAGGATTCTCAGTGATGACGGAATTATTTGCAGGAACAGTCAGCCGCAGGGAAAAAAGAGCAAACCCGTATTTTTTTCATTCCTGGGTTCGGGAAAATACTGGAAAATCAATTATCATTCCAACAGTCTCGGTACCTTCGCTTCACGTTTTTTGGGAAATACACTGGCCGGTAAAATGTTCTGCGACAATACTATTTCAAAATACATTGTATGCGGCACATTTACGAGCGGATGGAAGGTGTTTATCGACACTCTTCTTGAACAGTATGAGAGCATACCTCCAAAACTTGATGCGATAAAGCAGGAGTTTTACAAAAAACTTACAGTTGTGACAGATAATCAAAATAACACTGATGAGAAGATTATACTCGATTGTGAGACAACGAAAGGAATTAATAAATTATTCAGGGAATTCGCCGTGGAAACCGGTCGGGACATTGAAATCTACGCTTATGACGAGGAAAGAGAATACAAACTTGATTTCAGACAATTGAGTGAATTCATAGCCGGCAGGGTAGCCGACAGACAGAATTTCATGATGGACATAACCCATAGTTTCCGGGATATCCCGCTTGTTGCCTTTATGTCGGCAGTATCCATCATGTCAAAGAAAAATTCTGTTCTGAAGAAACTTTACTACGGATATATGGACCCGCGAATCAAGGAAACCTCCGATGACGGTTCCAAGTCCGGATATCTTGTAGATCTGGCATACCTTACAGGTCTCATTCGTGATACCAAATCTATATCGCTGTTTAACGAAACCGCCAATCTTCGTTATCTTTCATCGTTGATTAATGAACATTTCGACAATCGTGATCTTAATAACAAGGTTGAAACCGGTATTCTTCTGGAAAACCTTATGATATTCAAACGAGCTGCGACTATGTACAGCGAGGTTTTCGAAGCATTGCAGAACAGTGAACTGCTGGGCATAAAGGATGATCCCGTTTTCAGACTTATTTATCCAATGATGGAGGATAAACTTAAATCATCGACCTGGGATGATGATTTAAGCGGACTTGCCAAGCGTGCCGGACAGTATATAAATAACGGATGCTATACCATGGCAATCTGTGCTGTTTATGAATGTTATCAGAGATTTGCAAAGCAAATTAAGGTTTTCGACAATAATTTCAGGAGTTATATTGATAAATCAGCTGAATTAAATCAGATATTTAATAAATTTCATCTTGCTTTAATTGATGCATTCAAGGCAACCAATGATTCAATGAGAGAGTATGATAAAGATTCCACTATTACAAAATATGTAATGAAAGCTTATTTTCCTCAAGGAAAAAATACTCCTTTTATCATACGTAAACTAAGACGTTATGTTACTCATGAACTGGATTCAAAGTCCAATGAAAAATCAGAGATTGAACATAAATTTTATATTATATCAGGAGAGGTTAACTTTAATGGTCTTAAACAAACACTGAATAATGCCGTTGCTGAAATTGGCGGATTACGCGAATTTATCGTAAAACTTGATACACTCCGTGCTGAAGTTAAAAAAAACATGCCCCTGAAGAAAAAAAAATTCATCAGTGATTCATGATTGTTGCGGTAAACAGGATCGTTTTTCCCGTTCTGTTCAATGTCAGTTCAGACTTTTTTAACAGAACCGGAGCACGATATGTCATGATGTAAAAGGAACGCATAGAATTTCTGTCCCAACGCATACTGTACAGATATGATGCATTGTTAACCGGTATTCAGAATGCTGGATGATTTGACGTTTTTCTCTGATTCTTTAATGTTTTCGTCTTTGTGCAGAATATCCGGCATTTGATAATCCAAATTAAAATAAACATTGTAAATTTCCACAAAATATTTTCTTCCGGATACATCTAGATCACTGAAGTAATTTCCCGGGAAACCAAGTCTGCTGTCAGTCACCGGTTTTAATTCGTGCATAATTGTTTTTGTCTGTTTCATATTTTCTTTGGAAGGTTTCCTTTAGTGCTTCAACTCATTCGGGATCAGCATTATCAAATTCTGTTGAAAATTTGTTTTAAAGATGAATGCCAAATACTCTCCGGGTACATAAAATGGCTTGTAAATTGTTTTCATTATTTTTTCCTGCAATTACAGCCTGTTTCTAATCTGGTACGTTTATATATTCTAATCGGGTTCGTTTATATAAAACTGCAGACTTTTTTATAAATTCCGGTAATTGCGTTGTATTATGCCTGGATTTTTATCAGTCTGTAACGGGCAGGTATGTCCTGATCTCCATAAAAAACTGTTCTGGTAATATATTGCATTGATTTTAAAATCAGCATCGTTATTTGATTTTTATCATTATTTCTGCCCTTCTGAATAATATTCCTGCCGAACAGCAGTGATTTGAATGCTGTCACTGCAGTTCAGAAATTTTTTTTGTGATTTTCCGATTAGCCACTGATAAGGCATTTAAAAAAATTATTTATTATGTTTTGTTCAACCATGGTTGCAGATCAGCGGAGTAAATTTCAGACGATAATATTAAACAGAGACGCAGAAAACAGGACTAGACGGGAAAGAACAGAAATAAAAAAATTTATGTGAATGACATGATTCACCCATGGTTGAAAAACGGAAGCAATAAAAAATACGGATAATATATTAAAGTGAATCGTGTTCATAAAACTGTCCGTACGGTTTTATGAACAAAGCACAGAAACTTAATTCAATAATTAAAATGTCATGCGTGCGTTGTTTAAAAATCGCAATTAATTAAAAAAATAAAGGAGCGGATTATGTTTGGAATTATTAAAAAAGAAGAAAATAAAAAAACAGAAGAATTATTAAACTGTTTACCGGCTGAAAAAAAATACTGCCCAGCAACAGGGTATTCTGTTTCGGATACGATTGAAAATATTGCAGATGCCGCCGGTCAGATTGCGGCCGCCTCAAGGAATTATTCAAAAATTCTCAAAATGTCATCCCAGTGCAGTCTGATTAAAAGCTGCGAAAAAATGCAGGATACTCTGAACAACACCACGCTCGGCGAGGATAAACTCAGAGAAATTCTGGGGGATGACTATTACAGCTACCGCCGCTGATTTACATACGTATTTTGATTGAACACCTTAAGGAGAACATCATGAATCATGTTTACAGATTTGAAACAAAGAAAGATTGCAATCGCAGAGAACCGGAAGATTATATTAGTATGGCGGTGGAGACTGTCTCCAATATTGCTTCCTCACTGGGAAAAGCCGCCGAGAATTTCAAGGTAATGTCTCAGATCTCCAGAATCAAAAGGGAGGAAAAAAAATGTGCCCTCAATAAAAGTTCTGCTCAGCGCAATGCGAAGAGAGATCCTTATGATTACCTGAATTTCACTCCTGAGGAAATAGAGGATTTTTTCAGCAGGGATCATTAATATTAAAATTTAAAGTCTAAAAATATAATTTTTTTTCAATTTAAACGGGAGAAGACCATGAACGACTTTTTTACAAATTTATATGAAGGAATCAAGAATACCGCTTATGAAATCAAAGACATATGGGATGAAAAAATGGAAAGAGTTAAGGAGGATCACAGAAAGATGGTTCTCGGAGCGGCAAAATCCATGAAGGAACTGGACGAAGGGAAACATCCGGATTCTTATTATGTTGACAAGGCTGTCAGTCTGGCTAAAAAAGGTAAACTGTTATCCTATCTTGTCGAAGAATATGAAAAGAAACATAAAAATGAATTTTTTATAGATCACAGCAGTACAATGCACTGATGTCTGTTCCGCAGCATTTTGAAGATCTGCTATCTGACCATGTGCCGCTTTAAGCGGTGTTTTCACGAGGAAGAATTTTAACACGCTGTGAGCAAGAAAACCCCACCTCTACAGGTGGCGGGATGAATTGCGATAAACACGGCGTGTTAAATTTTATCTATTGGCAAAATAATCTTCCAGGTAAAACAA
>CACWLF010000084.1 GCA_902761645.1 uncultured Aeromonadales bacterium
TATAAAAAGTTAAGTCTTATTGAAAAAAGAAAAGGATGGATTGTTGATTTTAAACAATCTTAAATAGCATCAAAGGTTATTATGGAGCGTTTACGAAAAGAATGTCTTTCCGATTACTCTATGTAGTAAGGATCTGCTGCGGTTCCGCTTCCTTTGAATTTCAGATTTCTGGCCGCTATCTTGATCATAGGTCTTACACCCATTACGTCGCTTGCAGGTGTTACTTTCAGTAAAGGCTTGTCTTTATTGAAATCAGAACTTGTAACGGTACATACTGTAGTTACGGTAAATCCGCAAGGTGTATTAAGCCACCAGGTTGAAGACGGAAGAAAGTAGGATTCTCCGTTTGGGGTGAATACTTCCTTTGAGTATTCTATTGCAATTCGCGGATCTTTTGATATTTCAAGAAAATCCTCAAGGGAAGGGATAAATACATGATCTTCGATTTTCTTTTTATACAAATCCTTAAGATCGAATACGTAAGGCTTTATTTTCGGAACGAAGGTTGTCTTGTACAAATCTCTGTCCGGATCCAGTTCCTTAAAGAAGTTAAACAGGTTTCTGCCTTCGGTTGCTTCGTTTTTTCGATTACCGGAAAGAATCACTTCAGTTTTTCTCGGTTTTAAAAGATTGATTTCATCTGCCGTGAATCCGGTTAAAAATCCTGGTTCATTGAGTCTCTGTGTATAGGATACACCGTAAGTCATGGCTGAATCTGAATTGATGTTTGCATTATTAGGGGCGAACCCAGGGTAATCGGTAACAATGTTATCTGAATTAAGCCATGCTCGAAGCGTTGAGTTTTCCCAACTGTTTTCTCCAAGAGCTCCAATCCATGTGTCGGTACTCAGACGACCGACGTAGGATTTGATCGTTTCATTAACTCTCGGATGGAATTCGATCCTTCGTTTTTTGGAGTCGCTGCCGTACTGATTGCTGTGAGCAACATCAAACGGTTTGAAGGTTATCAGATCCTTGGCAACAAAAATCTGATTTCCGTCAGGATCATCAAAGGCATAGATCCAGTACAGAGGTTTGTTCCAGTATGTACCGAATCTGATGATGGTTCCGACACCGAAATTTCTGGTATCGATTTCGCCGATAATTTCGTTCTGTTCAATCAGACGATCGATTGATTTGTTGTTTGAGGCATTATTCCCGCTAGCGTAAAAAGCAGAAAACAGACCGAAAAGTGCGGCTGCTCCGGCAATTAGTGACAACGAGGTCAGTATTGTCTTTTTATGTGTGCTTAAGGTTCCTGTCAGCGAGGAATCTTCCCTGACAGAAGGCTTTTTCGCCGTGTTTTTGAAATTGGCCAGCTTCTGCCTTATTTTTCTGTGCAGTTCGTCCGGATCGTTATAAATCCAGGTATCCGTACTGGTTTGAAATTCAAATTTTTCGCTGATCTGAGGCAGTGATTTCCAGTTCGGCGTACTTACATAAATAATGCGTTCCTTCTCGTTGTTATTGGTATTGATCAGGTTTATTTCCCTGGAAATCTCCTCAAGCAGCAAAGGATTTCTGTAACATTCCTCTGTCAGAATTGCCAGGTATAATTTTGAATCATTGATTGCATTGGCCCGTTCCACATTGGTTTTGCTGTCGCTTACGAGAGGGCGAGGTCTGCACCAGTTGCTTAATTCAAGATCCGCCGCAATCTGTGATGCGGTTTTGTAATCATTTTCAGATGAAGACTGGATTACAAAAACCTCATAGGAGTAGAGCATAGGTTCAAGATAATCAGACAGTTTTTCCACAGGATCGTTCGGTGTAAACAGCTGTATTGCGGTATTGAAACCGAACCCGGGATTAAGATCGTTAACAGTAATGTTCTGATCCAGAACAAACGGATTGACTGTTTTATTTGATGCCGAGGTCACCTTTGCTATTAAATTCTGAAATTCCTGATTCCTGTTTGACTGTGATGAAATAAAGGAAATTATGCTTTTAGCGGTATTAATCAGGAGTTTGCTTAATTCCCGGTAATTATCAAAAGGAAGGGACCAGCAGAAATATCCTTTGTCGATAAAATGACTGCAGATGCTGGAAATACGCTTCCGGTTTGCCTTGTTTTCCTGGGCATATGCAAAGAATACATCCAGACTGTTCTGATTAATGAATTTCAGCACTGTTGAGAGTGCTGTCAGATCATCTGCATGGCCAAGCCATATAAAATCATTGAAAAGATTCTGATATTCGCTGTTCACATGGCTTACAAGATTGTTTTCATTGATTTTGCTGTCCAGGGAAATTACAAAAATGTATTTATTGAATTTGTTGTACGCATAGGCCACCTCCTTCATTACTTCCTTTGAAGAAAGGGCCTCGGAGGAGACCATCAGCAGAAATATTTTTGAACTGCCGATCCCTCTTAGTATTTCTCCTGTGTAATCATTTCCAGGATTGATGCCGCCGTCCCGATCGAACCAGTATTTATATGAACTGCTGCTCAGTGATTTCAATATCGGTTCGATAACAGGTGTATCCGATGATTTGTGGGAAATAAACAGATCATAGACGGAATCGGTTACGGAATTCTGGGCGTTTGCCATGTTGTCGATTCTGGCAAGAAGCGGATTAACCTTGGGATAGTAACGTCTCAGGGATGGCTGAATGGTATTTGATAAACCGGTATTAATACAGTTGTTTTTACCGTATACTTCGAATTTCTTGCATTCCGGACACCAGACTGCGTCACTGTTTACAAATAATTTGCTGTTGTCCTTATTGGTGCAGTCGGGAAGATGTTTCAATACAGGAAGATCAGTGTATTTTTTCTGGTTTTCCGGAGTCAGCGGCCATAAGATGATCGGCCTTTTGTTATTGAATAATAATAAAATAACACCGGCAAACTGCCGCCCCGATTTGGAAATAAAATCAGAACAGAACAGATATCCGTCATTGAACAGATCCTTGAGTTCCTTGATAGTGAAACGATGCCTGCCTGATTCAAGGTTTACATCATAATCGCAGTTCGGACAGCGGAATTTATCTTTTGTTTCCCTTGACTGTTCATTGTTCGGTTCGTTGTAAAATGAAACTGTTCCGTGACAGAACGGGCATGTGAATGTCTGATTTTTTATGTCGTTATCAGGTAGGTATGCAGCAGCTTTTATCATATCTGTTTTCATTGAATCCACAGTGAACTAAACAATTATTGGTCAACTTTGGTATAGATCATATCAAAAATTTCATTGGATATGGTATAAAGATCGCTGTTATTATTTTCACTGACTGCCAAATAATCGTCCTTCAAACCTGTCATGTAATTTTCATATTGGTACTGCTGTCTCCGATCCTGTTTTGCAGAACGGATTATTCTTGTCGTTCTTGTTAATTTTCTTGCATAGATATTTGAAACGGAATTTATACAGCATGGAATAATATAATCGCGGATTAGTTTTATTTCGTTATTGAGTGTATTGTACACGCGCGGTTCATAATCAAATTTTATATCAAGAGGAGCATCGCATTCGCAGTATTTCTGAATAAACTGCTCTTTGCTGATCGGATACAGTTCTCCTCTGATGCCGCACATAATCACGGTGTCAGGTGAAACCACAAGCTCTGTTTTTCCTTCCAGTGTCTCAATTCGTAAATTATCGGCAAAATCCTTCAAGGCCATGGACGGTATATATCCAAGTACCAGTTTCCTCTTGGTATAAAGTTCAAACTGATCTCTGACAGCGGCAAAATCAAAGTCATTTGTATAAATGAAATCATTCTGGCTGTAGAATTCAATGTAGCGGTGATATATGAAATCATCAATGTTTTCGCTGTACTGCCGGCAGAAATCCTGTATATTTATTCTTCCGCCTGCCTTCTGAATGTGTCCTCCACCGTTGCCGACGTTTTTGGTTATCGCCGCGGCGAGTTCGTTTGCCCTGATTTCCTTGCAGTTGCTGCGTACTGATATTTTATAGGCATTCGGCATTTCCATATAGACGATGCAGCTGTTAAGTTCATAGGTGCGGTTGCAGAGGTCCGATATATAGCCTAGAATATTCGGATCGCAGTCCAAGGCCTTAAGAATTGCAAAATGCTCATCCCTGTAAAATTTAATTGACAGAAGAGCTCTGCTGATTACATTTAATTCATCAATGTTGAAATTGGATGATTTAAGTATATGGAATATTTCAAAATTATAGTCGGCAGCGCTTCTTAAATCCTTGTCTGCCGGATGAACAATTTCGGAAAATTCATTGGTATCCATATACAGACCGTAGAGAAGAGCAGTGTTGATGTCTCTGTTTTTTACAAGCTGTCTTTCCTCTTCGTAACAGTCTTTTTCAAATGAATTCAAAAGTATCAGCTGATAAATTACTGAAGCACAGCTGCCGTAGTTACTGAAAATATGGCAGAATTCCAGTTTGAGCTCCTTTATGTGGCGATCCTCCTGATGGTGATCGATGATGCCGACCTTAGGAGCTTTCAGCTGTGTAACATTTCTTGAACCGTACTGGCAGTCAACGGTTATGAGAAGTTCGGGAACAATGAAATCCTGATCTACAAATTTCAGAGGAATATCAAGTTTTTCAATCATCAGTTTAAGATTGACTTTGGATATTTCAGCAGTTCCGCTGTATACCAGTTGAACTTTCTTTCCTGCGGAACTCAGATAGCAGTACAGGGCGTAGCCTGAACCTATTGCATCCGCATCGGGAATGTCGTGACACTGGATTACAATGTCATGATAATTTTTGAGATCAGATAATTTCAATTTATTCCTCTATTCTTTGCTTTTTTAGCTGATATGGATCGGATTCAGTGCCTGAACCGCTTAATTTCAAGTCTTTAACTCTTAATTTTAATAGAGGACGTATTCCGATTAAATCACTGCTTGTCGCAATTCTTAAAATTGCCTTGCCTTTGTTGAGATCTGAACCTTCAACGGTGCACACGGTCGTATATAAAAATCCGCAAGGTGTTCTCAGCCACCACTGGGTATTAGGCAGAATATAGGATTCGCCGTTGGTTGTATACACTTCCTTGCTGTAATTCAGATCAATGCGGGGATCCTGGGATATTTTGATAAATTCGCTCAGGGAAGGAAGATAAACGAGATCCTCAACCTCTTTTGTGTACACGTCTTGAAAATTGAAAATAAAAGGTCTCACTTTAGGCATGAGAGTCTTTTTATATTGTACTGTTTCCGGATCGAATTCTTCAAAATAATTGAAAACACGATCGCCGGAGGTCGCTTCGTTCTTATGATATTCAGTAAGAACGAATGATGTTCTGTTCGGTCTTAAGGCTTCGATTTCCTGTGCGGTAAAGCCGGTAAGAAATCCTGGTTCGTCAATTTTCTGGGTATAGGCAAGACCGTATTTTATGCTTGATTCGGAATAGAAGTTGGTATTGTTCTGGTTAGGCCTCACTGACGGATATTCAACGGAAATCCTGCGGGAATTCAGCCATGCACGGATTGTTGAAAATTCCCAGTTGTTTTCGCCGTATGCTCTGATCCAGTCATCATTGGATAAGCTTTCGCTGAATGATTTGACGGTATCCTTGTTGGTAGGAAGCATTTCAATAATGAAACCGTTGGCTATACGGCCGTAAAGATTGCTGTGAGCAACATCAAACGGTTTGAAGGTGATAATATCCTTCGATATGAAAACCTGATTTCCGTCCCTGTCGTCAAAGGCATAAATCCAGTTCAGCGGATAATCCCAGTATGAACCGAATTTCATAACCGAGCCGATTTCAAGGTTTCCTTTGTCAGCTTTGCTTTTCAGAACGGCTCTTGATTTTCCTGCATGTTTTACGCGGTTTGAAGCAAGCGATGAAGCTGGTTTGGCAATATTTCCACTATCGGTTTCTTCCGGAATTTCCGTAAGGGTAAAATTAAAATAACAGTGGTAGGCGACAAGAGAGAGTGCAAAAAACAGTACTGCGGTCAGTGCCGATTTCATCAGTATTTTCAATCCTCCGAACAGCACCGAATTCGGTTTGATTGGCGTTGCGCCCGAAACATTTGTTTTTTCATCCGCTGTTATATTGTTGTTATATAACGCCCTCTGGACGCTAAGCAGAAGCAGTTCCTGAGCCTGTGCATGATCTGCCGGACCGAAATCATTGATCCACTGAGGTGAACCGAGAGGAATTTTAAAGCCCGGCTTAATGTTTCTTACATTTATATTTTGATCAATGTTGTAGACGATTATGGTTTTGTGCTCGTTGTATGCGGCAATAACCTCGTCCAGGATCGGTCTTGATTCATTGGCGCTTGCGGAAATGATTGCCAGAAACAGTCTGGAATTGATTAATCCCTCTGCTATTTCTTCCGAATAAACAATTCCCGGATTGATGCTCCTTTTATCGATCCAGCATTTAAATCCGCTTCTGGTCAGAAAATCATATATTTCCAGAGATCTTCTATCATCCAGTGAACTGTGGGATATAAAAATATCATAATTACAGGTCTGTTCGCTGCTGATATCGCCTGCCGGTTCCGCATCCTTGTTTTTGACGCAGTGGCAGCTGCCGCACCAGATTAAATTATCATATCGGTATGTATCATCGGATCCGCATTCGGCACAAATCTCGTGATCGCTGCATTTTTCAATAACAATGACTTTTTTGTTGTTGAGAAGCAGACGTCCTTTGAACATCTGTCCGTATCTGCTGTAAAAGTCGTCAATCTGGTTTGAATATCCCTGGGCAAGTATGTTTGAAACATCGTCATCGGTAAGTGAATGTCTGCATATGGCATCAGGTATGGAAAAACCGCAGCTGGAGCAGGCATAGGAACCCTGCAAAAACGTCAACTCGTTTTTGCAGTATGGACATACGAACTTCTGTTCTTTATTCATTGCTTAATTACTCGTAACCGACTGATTGACAATTAAATGTTTCAATTTCCGATATTATACCATAAGGATCTGTTAAATAATGGTATTGAATTTATACAAGCTTGAAAATTAATCATCTGATTGTTAACAGTTTTCTGAATAAGAGGAGTGCAATATAAAAATGCATGATTTTCACTGCGGCAAAAACAAAAGAATGAGGCGTACTGCTTATGCGGAAAAAAATTATTGCCGTGAGTAAACAGTCATACTGGCGGATGGAATATTGAATTCTGCAGCAGGCAGCCGGACATGCAGCGAAAATCATTATTAAATCTGTGACAAACGGGACTTTTGCGAATGCCCGTGAATGTGATCCGCCGCAATATGAACAGCTGATATTATTCGGGCTGTCGGGAATTTTTTCTGCAGTTCTACCCGCAGGTAAAGATTCCGGCAATTTTCAAAATAAGCCATGTCGGCAGCAAGGCGGCAGCATACCGGATCAGTGTTGAAATAAAATCCGGAGTTATGATGACTTTCCCTTTTTTTGCTTTTCTGAAGGATTTTGATGCTACGGTTTTTTTATAGGTTGGAAAAATAAGTACAGGCTGCTGAACACGACTGTTGCCGCTGCGTTCAAGTATAAAATCGGTATCCTTTATCCATGACGGACATACCGCGCTGACTGTTATGTTTTTACTTTTCAATTCAAAGTTCAGTGACTGTGAATAACTTACCAGAAATGATTTTGTTGCGGCGTAAAGCGACAGATATGGCAGCGGAAGGAGCCCTGCACATGAACTCACATTGATGATTCTTGCGCCTTCAGACATGAACGGTATCACTGTGTTGGTAAGTTTAACAGCGGCGAGGGAATTCAGATTGACCATGCGTTCACATTGTTCGTCCTTCATGTCGAAGGATTTGCCAAGATATCCGAAGCCGGCACAGTTGAATAGATATTTGACATCGGCGCCTGAGGTCTCAAGATATTTTTTTATTTCTGCAAAAGAGACGGATGCGGTCAGATCGAGAACCATGATTTTAACCTTGTGCCGCAGATGAGATGCAAGTTCTGCAAGTTTTTCCGAACGTCTGGCAATAATAATTATTTCGTCAATCTGCTCCTGATCTGCAAGTTTTGCATATTCATAACCTAAACCCGAGGAAGCTCCGGCAATTATGGCAACGGTCATTGATGGTTCCTTTTCCTGATTAAGACAAAATATAATTATAATCTTAATTTTTTTTTTGAGATATTGTTTTTTAGGTTCTGAATTTTTTTTGCTGTTTGCGGTATTTATCCTCGGTGACGTGATGGGAAGCTGCAAACCGGGATGGAATTAATTCAGCGGTTCGTCAGTCTGTACCTGAAGGTATAAATTTAAAAGAGGTATAAATTTAAAAGAAATTCTGGAAATGATGAAAAATGCCGTTAAATATGAAAAAAATAAAAATAATTGGCTCTGTTGTAATTATGTATTGATTATATCCTTGTTTACCAATAATCTATTCATCAAACAGACTTTAAATTCCAAAATATACTTGTTGTTTGAGT
>CACWLF010000085.1 GCA_902761645.1 uncultured Aeromonadales bacterium
TTCTCTCATAACGTAGTTCATTCACTTTTCAGTGAAATCACTTAGACTAAGCAAAAGCCATAATTACCTTAAAGGTTATTATGGATCGTTTACTAAACTCATACCACCTTTTTTCACGGATTATATCACCATTTAAAAAATCGGATATCGGCAAAATTGCGTAATTTTAAATTTTGCCGTCTCCTTCATTCTGAACTTTTGCCATACCATGCGGATGCATCCGGTGTTATCCGCGGAAACAGGGAGTGATAACACAGAACCTAGATGCAGAAGCTGTGGCGATGTTTTAATAAGTCCGGCTACCAGTATTCTGGAATCCTGTCTGCGGGGACATATTACGTGCATCAATATGGACAAAGTGATTATGAGGGCATTTTCGGGCGAAGTTAAAAACAGATCCTCCGGGCGCACCAATGCATTACCGGCCGCCTGCAACTGTTTGTTTACTCGTGCTTTTAAAAAAATTTCCTCAGCTGAAGACACTTTCAGATTATTTGAATCTCATGCAAAAAAAGCAGTTCAGATCACAAAAAAAAGCCTATATTCCTAAAATAGAACCGATACTTTAGACAAAAAGTGCATAGATTATTATAATTCATGATAAAAGCTGTGTCCTTCAGAACCCTGTTCAGAAAACAGTCGGCCGGAGTGCTGTATTTTCCGGGACTGACAGTTTAATCCGGAAAGCGGGGGCTCGGATGCAGTTAAACAATTACTGGTGTCAGATATTTGTTCCGGCAGCAGTTTGATTAAGCTCATATGATTTAAGTTTCCACTAAGGATTTATATAATGAAACTGAAAAGAACTATGCTTTCCTTATCAGTATTGGCGGCGGCATCTCAGCTGTATGCGGCCAATTTGGATGTTGTAAGAGTTATAGACGAGAATCAGGTTGGTCAGGCTACAACCTGTCTGATTATGAATCAGGCCATGGCATCATCTCCGGATCAGAAGGACATTAATTCTTTTGTAAATATTGAAAACAGAAATACCGGCAAGGCGGCAGCGGTTAACGTAATGCTTAACGACCGCTCTGTATGTCTTACAGGTCTGGAATTCGGAACAAAATATGTTGCGACGCTCAAGAAAGGTTTGAGATCAGCAGAGGGCGGCGTTCTGAATGCCAACAAGGATGTGGAATTCACCACCATCGACCGCGGTCAGACCGTATCATTCATCGGCGGTCACGTTCTGGCAACCAGCAGCAAGGAAAAGAAAATCGGTGTTGAAAGCATCAACTTCGATAAATTCAGAATCAACCTGTTCAAGATTTCCAACGGCGATCTGCCAACCTACAGCAATATGAGCCTGACAGATCATTCAATATGGAGCGCAGCCGACTACATAAAGGATCACGGCGTGTTCCTGGGTTCAAAGGAATATACCGTTGATGTTAAAACCAACGAAAAACAGATTACCACCATCGATCTGAACGAACTGTCAAAGGATCTGACCTCCGGCATCTACGCGGTTGTTCTTACCAACATCGATGCTCCTGAATGCGATCAGAGCGCCGAATGCATGAGTGAAATGGAGAACAACAACGACAAGTACATGGTTCTGGAAAAATCACTGATCATTTCAAATCTCGGTGTTACATCCTATCATGACGACAGCGGCATAACCGTTGCCGTAAGATCTCTGACCGATTCAAAACCGGTTGCAAACGCGCTGGTTAAGCTGATCAGTTCAACCAACGATGTTCTGGGAACAGTAAAAACCAATGCCGACGGTTACGCCACATTCCCTAAGCAGCTGGCAAACGGCTCCAAGGCAATCACTCCTGCACTGGTAAATGTTTCAACAGACAGCGATCTCTTCAGTCTGGACATCAGATATGATCATCTGTACATTGAAAACAACGGCGCAGAAACTCCTAAACTGGATCCTGATTTCAAGATCTTCGCCTACACCAACCGCACTCTGGTTCGTCCGGGAGAAAAGGTTTTCTATGAGGCCATCGTGCGCAACAAGGATTTTGTTGCAACAGATCTGAAAGCTCTGAAACTTATGATCTACCGTCCTGACGGAATGCTTCACCGCGAGGTTGCTCTGCAGAATCCTAAGGCAGGCGCCTTCGATTACGAATTCGAATTCGACAAATCGGCAGATACCGGTTCATGGCGTTTCGCTCTCGGTTTCGACAAGTCAAAGGTACTGAACTACACCACTGTAACCGTGGATAATTTCATTCCTTCGACCATTGTTCCTACCGTTAAGACCGATGCCAAGATTCTGAAGCTCAGCGACGACATCGAGGTCAACACCAGATTCACCTACGACGCTCCTGCTCCGGACATTCCTGTTGACGGCAATTTCCAGGTAAGTCCCGACAGCCATCCGGTGGAAAAATACGATAAATACTTTTTCGGCATATCGGAAGACCGCAGATACGAATATCTGAATTACGGCTCTCTCACCACCATGTATACCGGAAAATCAGGAAACCTGCTGTTCAATGTAAAGGAACATTTCAATGTAGAGGAACAGCCGTTCCCTCAGTTCCTGAAAGTAAGAATCAACGTGGTTGATCCAAGCAACAAGATCCTCGGCATGGACAAGGTTTACAAGATCTCCTATCCTAACCCGATGCCAGGCATCAAATTTGATTTCGACAGGGATGATGCGACTCATTCAAAATTCCCGGTTATCATTGCGGATCAGGCAGGAAAACTTTACAAGGGTGATGTAAACTACTCCATCCGAAAGAAAAACATCTCCTATCAGTACGTGTTCCGCGAAGGAAGATGGGAATATCTGAGAAACGAATACTTCACTCCGGTTGTTTCCGGTGTTCTGAATGTTTCAGAAAACGAAAACAGCGTTATCGACTATCAGTTTGAAAACGGCAGCTACGAGGTTACTCTGAATTACAACAACGAGGAGACAACCGCAGGTTTCTATGCAGGTTCACGCTCCAGCATTGATTCCAAGTACCCAGACCGCATCGAACTGTTTGCAGATCAGAAGAAATACAAGCCGGGCGATACCGCGGTGCTGGAATTCGACAGCGCCTACGACGGATATGCAGATCTGTTCCTTGACAATGTTAAGGATAACAAGATCAAGCATTACAGCATCAGGAAAGGTCATAACAGAATCAAGGTTGATATCGACGGCAGCTTCAAGAAGGGTTCATATGCAATCCTGACCACCTACTCCAACGGTGAAAACAAATACCTCGGAGTTCAGCGTGCCGTAGGTTTAACCTATCTGGACATGGATGCATCAAGCAGAATCCTGAATGTGAGCGCAGACATTCCTGCCGCAGTGAAACCTAACGGCGGCGTGGATATCAAGGTAAAGGTTGACGGTGCCGACAATGACACCTACATTACCGCGGCACTGATCGACCAGGGCATTCTGAGCATCAACCACCAGAAGGCTCCGTCACCTGACAAATTCATCTACGGTCAGGAATCCTTCACCACTGAAATCAGCGATGTATATGCTCATATCATGAAGAGCGTGGACCGCAAGAATCAGGGTTACGGCGGAGACGATGACGACAGTCCGATCGGAGTTACACCTCTTGACAATATCACCGAGGATCTGCTCTCCTTCTACACCAGAACTGTAAAGGTTGAAAACGGATATGCAACCGTACATTACGATCTGAAGGATACCAGCAGCACGGCAACCTTTATGGTAAGCGCATGGTCAAAGGACAAGCTCGGTTCATTCTCTGCAGACATTCCTGTAAAGGACAATACCGTGGCCAAACTTAATCTCCCTTACTATATGCACAAGGGCGACAGGCTGTCAGCCAATCTGTCCCTGAACAATCTCGGTGCCGGCAATCAGGTTTACAATTACAAGATCAACTGCTCCGGAGCTTTGTCATGCAAGGCTGAAGGTTCAATCAATGTTGCCGCAAACCGTCTGGACCGCGTACCTCTTGAGGTAAGCGCAAAGAACGACGGCGACGGATTTGTTGAAATCGCAGTTGACGGAAACGACTACAGGTTCAACACCAGCAAGAAGTTCCATGTAATCAATCCGCTTTCATCCATTGTGGAAAACCGCGTGATTGTTCTTGAACCTAACAGCAAGAAGGAAATCACCTTCAACAACAAGTTCACCGAAGGTACCGATGTAAGCATCAATGTAGGCAAGATTCCTCTGACCAATACAGCAAAACTGCTTGCAGCGGTAATGGAATCAAACAACTATAACATCTTCGATCAGGCATCTGCAGGTCTTGCAGCCCTTGAAGCTCTGAACAGAGTTGAAAAATCTGCACAGATCGATGAAAAGGAACAGAAGAAACTGCAGAAGTTTGTAAACGATCAGGTGCAGGCTGTTCAGTCCAAGATCAGCAATTACGGCGGAATCAATGAAGGTTTCATTGAATACGACGAAAGCAAGTACGGTACCGCATATGCAGGTCTGTTCCTTGTTCAGGCAGACAAGGCAGGTTTCAATGTGAACAGAAACGTACTGAGAGTTATCCGCACATCTCTGACCAGCTACCAGAGCGAAGGCAATGAAAACACCTCTGCTCTGTCAATGTACGTTCTTACCCTGATGGGCGAAAACGTTAAGACCAATCTGGTTTACCAGTTCGATCACATCTACAACAAGAGCGATCTTCCGATTGAAGCCTTCAGCTATTATGCAAACACCTTCGGTCTGTACGGCGATACCAACAGACAGCAGCTTGCAATCAGCAAGGGCATCAAGCTGATGGACGAACTGAACAAGATGAAGGCAACTGATGTTTCAGGCTACACTGTTGACGCATATCTGGAACACATCCAGAAGATTCTGAAATACATCCCATACAGAACCAACTGTGTAACCCACGATACACTTGCACTGATCAGAGCCTCCATGAAGGCAAAGAGCGACAAGGGACTTGAAAAGCTGTACAGTTATCTTTCAAAAGATCAGTACAACTATGACAATTCAAGCTCATATCTGCTGATTGCGCTGTCAAGCGAGTTCGGAAACACTCCTAGCAAGAGCTCAGCAGCCAAGGTTAAGAACAACAGCGTAACCGTAACCAACGATTCAAAGGATATCGCTGTTGCAACCGTAACCGCTCACGGATATGTAACCAAGAGTGCTTCACCTAAGGGTCTGGCATATACACAGGAATACTACGATCAGAACGGCAAGAAGCTGACAGATCCTCTGTCTGTGAAGGTTAACAGCGAGATCGTGGTGGTAACAACATTTGAATACAGCTATCCGTATTCAGGAAATGTTGTTCTGGAACACAAGATTCCGTCCAACATGGTTCTTGTCAACACCCTCACCAAGGAACAGCTGAAGAAGAAATATCCGTCGATTCCTTTCGCGGACAATTTCGGCTATCCTGACGTTGTAAGGGGTGACACCGCCTTTATTACCAGAGAGTACAGATACAAGACCAGAAAGGTTTCAACAGCCTATGTTCTTAAAGCTGTAACCAAGGGAACATCCGCACCTCTGATGAGCAGCGGTTTCATTAAAGACGGCAATACCAGCATGTTCAGCAGTTATAATCCTAACAAGACTCTGACTGTTAAATAAACAGCATGCTTTTAAAATTCTGCAAATTGTTTGCATTGACAGCCATGGCGGTGACAGCCGCTGTGGCTGTATTTTCGTACAATGCCATAAGCGAAATCGATTTATCAAAAATCGAGCGCAGATCTCACGTTATCTATGATGTCAACGGCGAGGTCATCGCCTATACCCTGTCTGATGACACTGATTCCTATCGCTTTTACACCAGGATCAGCGACGTCAGTCCCCTTTACATTGAAATGCTGATTGCCAATGAAGATCGCAGGTTTTACGATCACATCGGCGTCGACTTTTCAGCTCTTCTCAGAGCGCTTTTTAAAAATATCAGCAGCAACCGCATCACCTCCGGTGCATCCACCATTGCCATGCAGGTTGCCAAAATTACCGCAGGACATGAAAGAACATACCTGAATAAACTCAAAGAGGTTGTCCAGGCGGTTTACCTTACACAGAAATACGGACGGGATCAGATCCTTGAATGGTATATGACCGTTGCACCTTTCGGCTCGAATATCGAGGGCGTCAAGGCGGCGTCTCTTAAATGGTTCGGTCACCTGCCCGATAAACTTACTCCGTCTGAAGCGGCTTTTCTGACGGCACTGCCCCGCGCTCCGGAACATATCCGTCCGGATCGCAATCACAAGGCAACACTTTACTATAAAAACGAGGTGCTGAGACTTTCCTATGAAAAGGGAGTAATCAGCCGTGACGTATGGCAGGCATCAATTCAGGACGATCTGCCGGCAAAACAGTTTGTCATCCCGATGAACAGTCTTACTCTGGGAAATTATCTTTTCCCGCGGATAAAAGATCGTGAAATTTATACCTATCTGTCTTCAGAAAATCAGAAACTTCTGCAGCAGATTGCCGCAACCTTTCATGAAGATCATAATGACGGCGCAGTGCTCTCGGCCGTGATTCTGGATTCGGCAACCCACAGGGTTACCGGAATTCTGGGTTCATCGGATCTGAAAACCACCCAGATGTGCCTGCCCTTCGCACAGCGTTCACCTGGTTCAACCCTGAAGCCTTTTGCCTATGCTCTAGCCTTCCAGGAGCGAAAACTTCATCCGAACACTCTGCTCCACGACAATTCCAAACTGTTCGACGTATGGAATCCGGCCAACTATTCCGGAACCTTTTCGGGAAAGGTTACGGCGGCGAAGGCACTGACCAGTTCCCTCAATCTGCCGGCTCTTGAGGTGATCGGCATGGTGGGTCCGCAGAAATTCATCAATACCTTCAACAGCGGCAGAAAAAGAATTTTTGTAAAGGACAATGCGGTTGATTATTCGGTAATCCTCGGAAGTCCTACCATCACTCTTATGGATCTGGCAAACCTCTATACCATGCTCAACGAGGACGGCGTGCTGAACTCCTTTGCGCTCTACCGCGGCGAACCACGGGAAAAACCGGTTGCCATGCTGTCGGAGGACAGCGCCCGCATAACCTATGAAATTCTTAAAACGACCCACCGCCCGTATAATGCAATCGGCTTCAGGGAGGTTTCCTACAAGACCGGGACCTCTTCCAAATTCACCGACGCGCTTTCGGTGGGAAGCTATATGAACAATACCGTGGCGGTGGCTATCCGTTTCCCTGACAACAAGCCCGGAGCATACCGCTATGCCGGCTACAAGGATGCGGCGCCGATCCTGTTCAATATCCTTGCCAATATCAGAACATCCCCATTCAGCAAGAAACCGCTGGCAAGCGATCTGTTTACCGTAAAATCCCCGGAGGCGCTGACCGAGGCCGTTGCTCACGAAAAGACCGTAGATCGCCATGCCCTCAGAATTATCTTCCCATCAAACAACGATACCGTTATGCCTGACTATAACGGCAGAGTTTTCATCAAATATACCGGCGGAGAAGGAAAAATTTATCTCACCGCAGGAGAGCGCCAGTACGAAACGGATTATTTTGAACCTGAACAGGAGGGGATCTACAATGTCAGCCTGATGGACGAAAACGGCAGATCCGACAGTATATCATTCCGCGTTGTTTTCGGCTCATCCATGATGCCGCAGTAGCCAGGCAGACCTTACGACTGTTTAATGCTTTTTTTGAATTCATTCGGGAAATCGACATCAGTGTGTTAAACAGGAGTTCCATGAAAAGACAGATAAAAAAATTAAAAAAAGTAAAAAAAATTCTTGCATTTATTTATCATGATTATATAATGAAATACTAAATTAAATTTTAGCAGAAGGAATTAAACGTTGGAAGTTACCGCTTGATTCCGGACATCCTGGGGGTGACTTGGCTTCGACAGGGAGAGTGAGGACCTAGGTGCATGTCAAGCTTAGACAACTTGTAAAACTATCTAAAAAAAATAGTCGCAAACGACGAAACTTTCGCTATCGCAGCTTAATAACCTGTTAGGTAGCCGTTTCTCTCAAACTTGCTAGTGACTTTGAGCTGTAAACGTTTTCCTTCACTAGACCGCTCGGATCCTTTGCCTGGAGGTGAACAGTTAAATATAATCAGGCTAGCATATCAGTAGTGCGTCTACTCATGGCTTTTATGCGAAACCTAACAGTATGACTAAACATGTAGTACCGAAGTTTGATCCTCTTTGGACGCGGGTTCAATTCCCGCCACCTCCACCAAGATTTTCATTTCGCATAAGATCCTTCCGGATCTTTTCAAATATAGTAAAATATGCATGTAATTTGTCAGTAACAATGAAATAAACAAGAGATATTTAATTAATGGAACATATTGAAGCTTTAGTTGAATTTTTACTTCCCTATCAGTCTTACAGTTACGGTCTGGTTTTCGGAATTCTGATCCTCTGCGGTTTCGGTCTGCCGATCCCGGAAGATGTTGTTCTGGTTTCAGGCGGTATCCTTTCAGGACTGGGAGCCGAATCAAGTCACCTGACCGAATTATGCTACATGCTTGCCGTATCATTCGCCGGTGTGCTTTTAGGTGACAGTACCATGTATCTGCTTGGACGCGTTTTCGGTTACCGTATCCAGAAATTCAAACCGATGCGCGCACTGCTCTCTCCTAAACGTTTTGCACAGGTTCAGAAACTGTTTAACAAGTACGGCATCTGGGTGCTGTTCGTTGCCCGTTTTATTCCGGTACTGCGCTCTCCTACATTCCTTGTTGCCGGCATGAGCCGCCGCGTGGGATTTTTCAAGTTCCTGGGCATGGACGGATTCGCGGCGTTGATTTCCGTTCCGGTTTGGGTTCTGATCGGACACTACGGTGCACAGAACCGTGAAGCGCTGGCAAACTGGCTCCATGACAGCAAACTGGCAATTCTGATTTTCACCGTTGTGATCATTTCAGCACTGGTTCTTTATATCAGAACAAAAATGAAGAAGGAAAAACTTCTCAAGGAAGAAAAAGCACAGGCAGCAAAGGCACAGGCTGAAAACAGGTAATGCTTGAACTTGTTGATTCCTTTATTCAGTTTATCACTGCATATCAGGATTATACCTATGGTGTAATCCTGATTATTTTACTGGCAAGCGGCGCAGGTCTGCCTCTTTCCAAAGACGCGTTTCTTATTGCCTCCGGGATCATCGCCGGAATTATTCAGCGCGAAAATCACCATGCTTTAACCGTCATGCTCATCATCTGCATTACAGGTGTTATTCTCGGTGACTGCATCATGTTTTACCTCGGCCGGACTCTGGGTTTCCGCATTCAGCGCTACTGGCCCTTCAGCAGAATAATTACTCCTAAAAGATTTGCCAAGTTAAGAAAATACTACAAGCATTACGGCATCTGGTTTATTGTGATAGCAAGGTTCGTTCCGGTTATAAGAATGCCGCTGTATGTATTCTGCGGCATGACAAGAAAAATTAAATTCTGGATTTTTGTTCTGATTAACGGCTCCGTATCGGTTGTCTATACTTCAATCTGGGTTCTGCTTGGATATTTTTTTGCTTTTCAGAAAGATCAGATCCTGCAGTATGTTCCCGGAATAAACATAATTTTCATTTCCTGCGCGGCTCTGCTGATCGCCTCATTAATCATATACCACTGCTGCTCAGTCAGAAAAACAAGACAGGTACTGCAAAAAAAAGAAAAGTAAAGGTGCTGAAATTTAAATTTTATTTTTCGTCAGGATCCTTATATTCGCCCGCTTCAATTAATTTCTGCTTTGATTTTTCATGAAGTTCCATCAGTTCCGGATCGTTGGTAAAAACAAACTCATCAGCATGGGAAAGGCAAAACGGTAATTTCCCTGATCGTAATAGTGTCTGATCCCCCTGATAATCGTTTCACGGTTATCCTGAAATCTTTTTATCGCCTTGTTTTTTTCATTCTCCATTCTCTGCTGCTCGGCAATCAGGTTTTTAACCGCTATTTCATTTTTTCCTTCAATCGGATGTCCGATGGCGCTCATGAACCAGCCGTATCCAGGCAGACACAGAAACACCACTATCGCTATGGCCCGGAAAGTTTCAGTAAGTCTGGTGGATTTGAAAAAAAGATAAAACACCGACGGCATCATGAACAGAGCGGCAATAACAGTTGATATTGCAATGGGATCATAGTATGCGAAAAGACACAGTCCGACCCAGAAAAGAATTATTCCGAACAGGCGAAAAATTTCATTTATGACAAATTTGACATTCATGCGTATAATCCTGAAAATCCGTAACCTTCAGAAATAATATCATTGTTTGTACGGGTTTGATAATCGGGGATTTTCAATTTATTATTTCATGTCACAAAGAAAAATGTTTTTTT
>CACWLF010000086.1 GCA_902761645.1 uncultured Aeromonadales bacterium
TTCTTATAAAAAGTTAAGTCTTATTGAAAAAAGAAAAGGATGGATTGTTGATTTTAAACAATCTTAAATAGCATCAAAGGTTATTATGGAGCGTTTACTGAAATCATGATTTGAAACTCCATAATCCGGAATATGCATTTTTTTTTCGGGTGAAGTGCCTCGTCCTCGGTTGATTTGTCAGGAGCGCAATACCGTATCTGTCATCCCGCAGATTGGCTGTGCATGAAGTTGAACTGTAAAATCAGTTGTTTAATGAATCAGACGAATATTGTATAATAACGCATAAATTTTATGTGTTGGGAGTATTTATGAAAGTTATTTTAATCGGTGCACCAGGTGCAGGCAAGGGAACTCAGGCTCAGTTTATCATGAATAAGTTTGCCATCCCTCAGATTTCCACCGGTGATTTGTTGAGAAACGAAATCAAAAAAGGTACAGAACTTGGAGCCAAGGCAAAGGAAAAAATGGACAAGGGCGAATTCGTTTCCGACGATATTATTATCGGCATGATCAAAAACCGCATTGCTGCAGATGACTGCAAAAACGGTTTCCTGTTCGACGGTTTCCCGAGAAATCTTGCTCAGGCTGATGCTCTTAAGGCAAGCGGCATTTCAATTGATTATGTTGTTGAACTGAATGTTCCTGATGAGGACATTGTTAAGCGCATGAGCGGCAGACGCGTTCATATAGCTTCAGGCAGAACCTATCATATCGTGTACAATCCTCCTAAGGTTGAAGGCAAGGATGACGTTACCGGCGAAGAGCTGGTTCAGCGCCCTGACGATCAGCCTGCAACCGTATTAAGCAGACTGGAAACCTATCACAAGCAGACCCAGCCTCTGATTGATTACTACAAGAAGGATGCTGAAAACGGTCTCAACAAGTTCTTTGTTATTGACGGATGTCAGCCTGTTGAAACAATCAGTGCAAAGCTTGAAGAAATTCTGAAGTAGGATTTCAATCGGCAGCAGGGTTTAGACCGCTGCATGAAACATAAATATAAAAATAATCGGCAGGAAACTGTTCCAGGAGAGCAGTTTCTTGTTTTTGCATCCGCAGCGTTGAAAATATAAAAATCAGTTAATCGTTCGGAATAACGGCTTTCAGCTGATCAGCTGACTGAGTTTGAACCGGTATTCATTGCGGTAGTTGGCAATCAGTTTTCTGGTGATTTCATTGGTGCTTCTGTTCATGATTTCATCGGCAGCACCGTATTCAACCATTTTTCCCTGATGCATGACCAGCAGCTTGTCGCAGGTTCTGCTCAGAATATCAAGATCCGATGTTGAGATAATGGTTGATATCTGTCTTTCCTTTTTCAGTTTTGCAAAAAGACTGCAGATATAGGTTCTCATCAGAGGATCGAAGGATGACATGGTCTTGTTTGCAAGCAGAATCCTCGGATTTAAAATCAAGGCTCGTGCCAGTGCGACACGCTTGCGCTGACCTATGGAAAGAGTTGTCGGAAACTTATAGGCAATATCAGGAGTCAAATCCACAAGCTTCAGAATTTCATCCACCTGGTTCTGTCGTTCTTCATCCGACATGTCGACATTAAGCTTCAAAGGAACCTGCAGCAGATCTCTGACAATCATTTTCGGATTCAGGGCATTGTTGGTATTGTTGAACAGCAGACGGATATTAAGTTTACGGGCGTCGATATTATCCTTTATAAGACGGTCGAAATAATAGATTTCACCTTTTGACGGATTGGTGATGCCTGCGAGAACATTAATGAGAACATCCTTTCCTGAGTTTTCATCGCCGACAATGCCCAGTGATTCGTTTTCTCCCAGTTTAAATGACAGATTGTCGATGACGATCTTTTTTCTGAAAAGACTCAGCAGGGAATCGCTTCTTTCATAAAGAGAAATATTTCTGAGTTCAAGCAGGGTGTTGCTGTCAGCTGTCATCGTCTTCCTCCTGAAATAAAGCTCCCTGAGGCAAAGGATTATGGCAGAAATAGCGGAAGCTTTTGGTGATTGTCAGTTTCGGTCTCTTGTTGCATTTGCGGTTTGCATATCTGCATGAAGGTCCGTAAGGGCATCCGACAGGCATCTGGGCAAAATCCGGTGAGCGGGCGGTGCGGTATTCCTTGTAATTGAACTCGCGTTCAGGATCCTCCATAATCATCATGGATCTGACAAGGGACGCGGTATAAGGATGCGTAGGATTGTGCAGAATATGGTGCCTTGATCCGAATTCAACGATTTTGCCCCCGTAGAAAATGGCAAAATAATCTGCAAAATTGGCGATGGATGCAAGATCGTTGCAGATAATCAGAATTGATGTTTTGTCGTTCTTGTTGTATTTGTCCAGCAGTTTTAGGATCTGAAGACGCGATGAGATGCTGAGATTGCTGATGGGTTCATCAGCTATAATCAGCTTAGGTTCGGCGCAGATGGCCATGGTAATCATAACCTTCTGGCATTCAACATCGGAAAGTTCATTTGGATATGAATTCAGAATACGCTTATGATCCTTGATGCCGGTGCGGTGCAGAGTGGCAATGGCGGTATCGAGCTTTTTTCTGGTAATGAAACCGAAAAGTCTGCGGTCCATGCGGTACCATTTATCCTTCGGCATCATTTCATATATCTGATATTTAATCTTCAGGGTCGGATCGAGGCTGCTGCGGGGATCCTGCATAATCAGGGAAAAGTTTTCTCCGATTACCTTTCGTCTTTTCTTGGACGGCATCTGCAGCAGATCCGCGTTATTGATTTTGAAACGGTCGGCTCTGAAACTGATGTTTTCCTTGCGCAGATAGGTGATAGCCTGCAGCATAAGGGTTTTTCCGGAACCTGGAGCGCCGACGAGGGCGATGATTTCACCTTCGTTAACCGACAGATCAACATTGTCCACAATATGAAGGTTGCCTGACGGCGTCTTTATGTCCACATTCAGGTTTCTTATATCCAGGAGTGCCATTATGAGCTCTCCTTATGCATAGAGGTTCTGATGCCGTCACCGATGATATTGATCATGATTACAAACAGCACAATCATCAGACCCGGCAGAGCTATCAGCCAGTAGTTTCCGGTATAAACCAGATCCATGTTTTCCGCTATCATGCAGCCGAGTTCGGGTTCGGGATCTTTTACGCACAGTCCGAGGAATCCCAGGGAGGTCACATCAAGTATCGCCATGGTCAGACCCTTGGTATACTGGGATATCAGGGTATCTCTGATATTAGGGAAAATCGAGAATTTAAATATGAAGAACGGGCTTGCGCCGTCAAGCGTAACCGCCTTGACATATTCCTTTTTCTTTTCGCCGTCAACCAGGTTGTAGCATATATTGGTAAACCGGGGAACAAGGGAAACCGTTATGGCCCAAAGGGTGTTTTTAATGCTTGGACCAAGCACGGTAACGATGGCAAACACAAAAATCATCGGTGTGTATGAATTCATGGTCCGGATGAAATAGCGTACAGAACCGGTAACCGGATTGCTGTACACGGATGTTATAAAACCAAGCATCATGCCGATGATATAGGAGATTGTCGCGGCGCCGAAGGAACAGAGGAAAGTGTTTTTACAGCCGTACATCAGGCGCGCGTAAACATCGCGTCCCAAATCGTCGGTACCGAGGATCAGTTTTCCGATACCGTCGCGGAAACTGAAGGTTATATTCGGTTTCTTGAAAAATTCACTGGACTGCTGGTCGTAGGGATTCAGATCGAAAAACAGAATCGAAACGGCAATAAGGATTACCAGGGTTACCAAAGTTACAAAAGCATACCATGGCAGCCAGCTGTTTCTGAATATACGCCACCACGGCACCTTCTTGCGTCTGGCATTAATGTCCAGAAATTCGGTTTTAGCCATTAATCTTTACTCCTCCGGACTTAAAATACTGAAAGAATTCCGCAAGAGCCTCAAGCATAAGGTTTAGGAATATAAACAGAATGCCGACGAACAGCAGATAGATGCTTACAATATTGTAGTCGTTGTTTTTTATGGCCTGGATGATCATCATGCCGATTCCCGGCCAGTTGAATGCGTTTTCAACCACGATTACCGAAGTAAATGTCAGAAAAATAATCGAGCTGCTCTGCTGGAATATTTTCGGCAGTGCGTTGCGTATTGCGTGGTGCAGTATGATAAAGTACGGCGATCTTCCTCGGCTGAAGGCGATTTTGATGTAATTCTGCTGCATTACGCCGTAAAGGGAATTTCTGGTTATTCGGATGAATTCCGTAACCGGCAGAATGGACAGGGCGATAACCGGGAGAGGGAAATGCATCAGTGCGTTGAAGAAAGATGAAAAATTATCCTCTCCGCTGATCAGCAGTGTGTCAACCAGAATAAGACCGGTAACGTTCGGAACATCGTACAGCGGACTGATGCGGTGCTGTGACGGAATGATATCGAAGTATACCGATATGACCGATATGAGGATCTGAGCAAGCCAGAATACCGGAATTGCTGAAAAGAAAATACTGGTATTGGTTACCATTGAATCGAGAATCGTATCTTTGTGAAGGGCCGAGTAGGAACCGAAGAGCAGTCCGACAACCGCAGAAATGACGATGCTGATTACCACAAGCTCCGAGGATGCAATCATTGCCGGAATGAATTCGTTCAGGACCTTGTGACCGGATTCCGACGATATGCCGAAATCGAGACTGCAGATCCTGTTCAGATAGATCATCAGTTCATCGAACAGATTGCTGTCGCCGAGATTCTTGACTCTCACATGGAACCAGAAGGTAAGACCGAGCAGCACTATCACAGAGCACAGAAAAAGAATGATTTTGCGTAAAATAATCAGAAACATTATTGCTCCTCCGGATCGTGCTCTTTAAAACCGGTCTGGGAAAAATCAAAGCCGTTGACGAGCAGGCTTACCAGATTGGTTATATCCTTGTGATAGATAAAGGCGTCGGAATTATAGGCAATCGGAATAAACGGCACATTCTGTATCAGCTTTTCCTGGATCCTGTTGTAGGTTTCATTGGTTTCGTCGTCCATTGCTGCATAGAGAATGCTTCCGATCAGATCGGAAAGTTCCTTGTCGCAGAAGGACGAATAGTTGGTTCTTGTCGGTCTGCCGCGGGAACTGCAGGAGAAATTGTGATACAGTCTGTACATCGGCAGCAGTCTGGAGAACGGCTGCTGGGAAACGATGATGTCATATCCCTGGTACGGAAGCAGATTCTTGATGGTTTTTTCCGACATTTCAATTATATTGCAGTTGATGCCGATTTTTTTCAGGTCTCTTTTTATAACCTGACCGATACGGGCCGAGTTGTATCCGAGCTTGGTGTTGCTCTGTTCGATCCAGATTGTCAGGGTCGGAACCGTGGTGACCTTGTGTATCCTTTTGTAACGGTCGATGAAGTTGCCTGCATTGGTTACGTTGTAGCTGAAAATGTAGTCGATATTCTCATCAAGCTTCATGGCGAAAGGAAACAGGCTGTTGGCTGGTTCGCCGGACTCGCCGTATATGATTTTGCGGTACAGATCGCGGTTGAAGGCAAAGGCAAGGGCGCGCCTGAGCTCCACGTTCTTGAGAGGCGCCTTGGAGGTATTCAGATAGAAAACTGTGGATTCGGTATTCTGGGATTCAATGTATGAATAGTTTTTCTGCAGGCGTTCGTGCAGCGCCATGACGGTTTTGCTCGGCTGGCTTGCAATCTGGCACTCGTCAGTAAGGATCTTGTTCATGCGTTTTGCCTGATTCGGTGTAATATCAATAATCAGTCTGCTTAGCAGAGGTTTTTCAGGATCCTGCCAGTAGTGAGGGTTTTTCTTGAGTTTTATGTAGTCGTTGTACTTGTGGGAAACAAGCTGGTACGGTCCGGTTCCCACAATGGAATTGGAAAAAATCTCCTCTCTGCGCGGGTTGTCGCTCAGGGATTCAAAGTATTCACGTGAAAGAATAACCGAGTTCGGTGCAGCCAGTATGGCAAGAAAATTGGCTGAGCTGTCTGCCAGAATAAAACTTACGGTATAGTCATCGATCTTTTTGATCTTTCTGACGATTTTGCGCAGCTGCAGCAGATATTTGTAGTTGATATGCTGGATTTCATCTATGAAAGCCTGCTCCTCGCTGTCGATTACTGCCGTCTGTTCGCCGGCTTCCGCCCGGTTCTGGGATTTTTTGCTGCTGTAGTTCATCAGGCGCTGGAAGGAAAATACCACGTCGTCGGCATTGAGGCTGCGGGTAGGGGTGAACCACGGAGTGGTGTGAAAGGTTACCTTCGGACTTAATCTGAAGGTATAGACAAGACGGTTTTCCGAAATGCTCCAGGATGTGGCGATTTCGGATTTGAACTGGTTTTTTTCCTGATTGTAGGAGACCAGCCGGTTGAAAACATTTTTGGCAATGGTTGCGGAGGTAACGTTAACCTCGCTTGACTGCGGATCAAGTATCGATACATTGGAATTAACGCAGAAAATCAGACCGTTCTGAGATCTTGACACGTTGTCCATATTGCATGACTGAAGACAAACGGCAAAAAATGCTATTAAAAACAATGATATTACTTTTATTATATGCATAACAAAATTGAAAGAAAAATATATAAACCGGTTCGGTACTAAACTATAATTATAATGTATTTATCATGAATTGTTAATTTCAATAATTTTTTATTACCTGGCTAGTTGTTGGATATGATTAAAAAAATTACTTTGTTTGTTATGCTGGCATTTGTCTCCTTTATTGTGCATGCCAAGGATTTTGTAATTGTCGGTTCCCTTATTGAACCGCCGTGGAAATACTATGAGTACAACGAGGATCTGGAAATGGAGATCCTGACCGGAATCGATATTGATCTGTTCCGCGAAATCCAGAGAAGGACCAATCTTAAATTCGAATTCAAGAAGCTTGACTACTCCCGTGCGCTGCTCGAGCTTGAGAACAACAATGTGGACGTTATTCCCGGTGTTACCAAAACACTGAGTACCAAAAAGGCTCTTAAGGTATCCTCATGGCCGTATATCGAAAAGCTTACCAGCAATGTGTATCACAGCAGCAGAAAGAGTCTGAAAATCAAACGTTATCAGGATATTTATCCGTATTCAATCGGTTTAATCAGAAGTCTGGGCTATGACAACCGCCTTGATGACGATCCTCTTATGATTAAGGAATATTCCGAGGACGGAACGGATATTTTCAAAAAACTGATTGACGGAAAGATCGACGGTATTATCACCACCGACTGGGAGGCCGCATATTTCAGTCAGCAGCTGAAACTCGGCGGCGATGTGCAGATTGTTGCCGATTATGCGCTTCCTGAAAAGGTTGAACGTTATCTTGCCTATTCAAACAAGCTTCCTCAGTATATTCAGAGAAAGATTGAAGAGGCGCTTGATCAGATGATTGAGGACGGAGCCTTTGACCGCATTCTTGACAAGTACTTCCAGAAGATTCATCCAAAGGTTCTGCCGCAGGATGAAAATGCGGATTCATCCGCAGGGGAGGAAAAGTCGGCAGGTGCGGCTGATAAAAAGGAAACCGTTAACAGGGATGACGCCGGCACAAAAGCAGCCGGTGACAAGGCGGACAAAAAGAACACCGCGGCAAAAAACACCAAAAGCGGTAAAAATACCATGAATGCCAAGTCCAGAAAGGGCGGCAAAAAGTAGCTTTCTGGTTTATGCAATGTGATTATCCGCGGGTCTCGTGATCCGCGGATTTTTATTTTATGAGCCCTGCATTCGTATTTTCTGTCTGGTGAAATTCCATGATCTGCTGCAGTATCAAGTGTGTGGTACGATCCGGGGAGCGGAATCCACATGTACCAAAATCAGGATGTGCAGAACGGTTTCAAGACCGGCTGAGCCGACAGCAGATCCGGCAATTCCCTTGTTTCCTGATTCGTCTGTTCGCTTTCTGGATAAAATCGCACATTTTCGGAACATCCGTTTTCCGTGACAGCTCTTCTGCGCAAATCAGTGTTAACAGTCGGGAGTATCTCCTATTGACTTCATGGTTTTTACCTCTTTCACCGTTCATTTGCAAATGAATATCCGATTTATTAAAACTTTCACAAATATTAGGACTATATGCAACAGTACTCTGAATAATAGTATAAAATTTAGGCGATCGTAAACTGAAGGAATAGCTAAGGTCTAA
>CACWLF010000087.1 GCA_902761645.1 uncultured Aeromonadales bacterium
CATTCTCTCATAACGTAGTTCATTAACTTTTTAAAGTTAAATCACTTAGACTAAGCAAAAGTCCATAATTTCCTAAAAGGTTATTATGGATCGTTTACTTTGCTAGAACACCATTGCAAGAGTGCTTCCCAGAAGAATAAACAGAACTCCGCCGAACAGCAGACATCCCTCCTGACCAGAATGCATGATGAGATTGAACAGTTCCTTTTTCGTCATCACATTTCCGTTTTTATCCGGTCTGTTAATGCCAAGCATATAGAAAAAGCTGAGCGCTGCAGGTTTCTCCATCAGTTTCTTTTTTCCGTTCTCAAGAAATTCATAGATAATCGGGTTCTCATAGGCATCTATTCTGAGTCCCTTTATGTAATAAATAACCGCACACATGACGGTGAGCACATACCACGCGGCACCATACTCAATATGAAAATTCTCGGCAAAGGTCTCCCCGGGCTCCATGACGCAAAGACGCAGAGGAGCCGCCAGTAGCGCCGGCAGGAAGATCATGACAAGGGTATTGTAGATAGAATACAAAATTCGGCCGACGGTGTAGAATCTGATGTGAACCGGCACCCGTTTGCCTTCCTGATTGTATTCATAGAAAACCGGAGTATTGTCATACGGATTCTTCAGTATATTGTTCTTTTCATCAATAACCAGGGCACTGCCGTCGCGTCTTGCCTTTGATGTTTCACTTTTAAGGCAGATCCTTTCGATCACCGCGTCTTTATCCTGACCCATTGCACAGAAGAATATTAATCCGAACACCATGGTTGCATAAAACATCATTTCGGCGCTCCACCCGGAGAAAGCTCCTGAAATAAGGGCGACTGCAATGGTATAGATCAGCGGCTCCTTAACCCATGGATAAGTTTTTCTGCTGCGTCCGGTCGAAACCGCAATTCTTCCGGTCTGGCCGTTCATCACAGCAGTCAGCTTGCCGGAACTTATAAAATACACCGGCAAGAGCGCGGAAATGGAATCGAGTCTCTCATCCCTGATTGAAATGTTTACATTCTTGGTCTGCATGACCTTTCGCACCACCGGTTCAAAATCCGCCTCAACCTCCCTGCGGACCCGACTGACAACCTCGGTTTCCGTACTGTCATTGAGTTTAACAGGCTGACCGGCAATGTAGCCGTATTCAAACGCTTTTGCCTCGGCCCAGTCAAATGGCTCCATATCGTTGAGCACCAGGTTGTCAAGCTGTTTGGAAGTTCCGACTGCCGTGCCTTCAAGATACCCGCCGCATTCATACCCGCGGAAAGTGCCGTCACGGCTTACTCTGGCGTTCACAGGTCCCTTTACAATCTGATAAGGCAGATAATAGCCGCAGAAATGATTCATATTAGAAAGAACCGCCTTGCCCTCAGGTGTTCTCCTGTGTTCATCCGCCCAGGTCTTAAGTCTCTGTTTTGCCTCGTCTTTAGTGATAAAGAACGGAATAATCAGATCCGGCATATGAGACGGATCTGACAAATCCCTGCGTATGAGTTTGCTTTTGCAGAACACACAAACTTCAGAAGCTTCGTTGTTGCCGAACAGCACTCTGGCATGGCACTTGGGACAGATCATTTCGGTTATTCCGGTATTTGCAGCTTTCAAACGTGCATCGCGGTTCAGTGCCTTCCATTTGATAATTTCCTCTTTGGCATCCTCAATACCGGTGACTTCATGACAGTACTTGCAGCGGTAGGTCTGATGGACAATATCAAAACCGGCGGGAGCATTGCATTTTTTACAGTAAACCACCAGCGGAGTACGGCTTTCACGATCTGATTTCTTTTTTTCTGCATCGGCGCCATGCGATGCTGTCGCAGCGGATTTTTTCTTTGTATCCTGCTTCGTGGCATAGCCTCGTTCGGCGCCGTCACTGTTATTAATTTTGATATCTGATTTTTTTACTTTGTCATTATTGTTTGCATTGTTTTTATTTTTTTCGTTATTTTTATACACAATCATTCCTCGAAAAGTTACAGTATTTCAACATGATATTATCCAACATTTTTCAACCTCAATTTGTGTCAGATGTTAGATTAAAGAAAAAATTCCCGGGTAAAACCTCCTGAAATATTACGGTTGATTCTGTTTGTTACTAGAATTATGCAGTTTAGAATGATTTTTACTGTTCGTAGCCGTCCTGAGTTCAGGCATTGTGTGACAATACTCCAAAATACATGTCATCCGTATTTTAATCCTGTGAATCGCCAGTACGGGAACATATATGCATCTTGCCATGTTGTTTGAGATTGTCTGAATGTGAAGATTTTCAAGCCTACGTTTCCGTTTTTGTGATCATTTATCACACAATCAAACAAACCAGTTGAATTATACAGCCGGTTGGGTAAAATCGGAACTGATTCTATGCTTCCTAACTGCACGTTAACACCTGTGGCAGGATGTCTTGATACGGATTTCAATAGCGGAATTCCAAGAAGCAACGTACGCAATTATTAATAACAGACAGATTTTATGATAAAAAAATCTTCATGCGTTTTTATGTATATTTCGGGATGTAGCAGGTTTGAACCGGTTATCCGATGAAAAAAACATATTTTTTTGCAATTAATGCCGGCTGATCTGTAACATTTTTGTTACCGGTCCGTTAATCTAAACATAGAAGAAACACATTTTAATCTGTGGCAAATCAACAACGGGATTGGATTCAAATGGCTGTTATACATTTTAACTACACTGCTCCTGAAAAAGCGGAATATGAAAACAAAATGTCTTTTTCCGCACTTTCATTCGGTTTTACCGCAGGTACCACCCTAGGTTGTACAACATCAATATCAAATGAGGTCAATTTAGGAGTGCTTAACCTCTCTCTTAAAATGGAAGGCGGTATCGGCGTCGGATACGGTACTGAATTCAAATCATTAAGTGCGGCCAAAGGGAAATCTCCTCTTGAAGGATATACCAAGCTTTTCAACGCCACAAAAAACCTGGAGCTGCAGGGACAGAAGATTCCAAGTATGATCTCCAGCAACGAGATCGAGGTGGAAACAGCGCACGCCACAGATCTGGTGGATAAAAATTCGCTTATTTTCACCTACGGACGTGATCTGATTATTGAAAATACCGAACCTGAACTCGACAGCAATAAAATACTGCTTGCTGTTTCCTTCATCAATATGGCACTTGCAACCGGAGTTGTCACTTTCGCCCTGGCTACCAACATTATCGAAGAAAGCCGCATGAGCAAACTTAATGAAAACCTCAGCGAAGGCAGTGCAGATGAAAATACCGTCGGAAAGTCCTCCGGTTCAACCGAGTCAGTAACGGTAATTGTGCCCGACAGCATGTATTTTTTTACATCCAAGAATAAAATCGCCTACAAAATCACTGAAAAAAGTTTAAATATCAGTGATGCCAAAGTTACCATATACGAAATTCCGAAAGATTCCGCTCCGGTCAGCGGACAGAGCAGCTGCAACTACAGCAGTGAAGTAAAATACGCGGTTTTTTCATACAAATTATCCTTTACGGTGGATATTGACGGTCAAACCTACGCCTGCAAGGATTGTGAAATGACCGAAAATCTGACGGTCGACAACGATCCTGATGATGAAACGAAACTGATTTACGATTTTTCAGATTTAACATACACATGGGTTAACAAACCGATAACGATTAAATCATCCGCAGGTGTCGCCAAATCATTGAACGGAAGATTACCGTATCTCATGATCGCGGAAGAGAACGAGAACAAAAAACTGCACCTGAGACAGTTTTCAGGTCCGATCTGCAGTCATATAGATGATATGATCCGCAGTTCACTCAAGACAAAGAAATTTAATGATTTGGAATTCATTCTTGATTCAGATACCCAGATTAAAGATGAAAACATTCCAGGACAATACAGTTTAACTCTGAGTTCCGATAAATTCGTTTCCCTGAAAATCGATAAATTCGACGATACGAATATAGACGCCTCCCTCTCCCTGCCGGGATTTAAATCATATGATCTGAACGGCCATGATTTTGTACTCTGTGAAGGAGCCATGGTCAACCGTGAGGAACGTTTGTCTAACGATCAGAAACAATCAGGAAAAGAGACACTCCAGATCGGTTCGTCGGATCAGTTTGTCCTGCGGGAAATAAACAGAAACGAGCTGTCTGCAGTTTCCAACGATGATGACGACGGAACTTTTCTGAAAATCTACGGCGAGGATAATAAAATTCTTGCCAAATATGCAGAGGATGATGCTGAAACGGATTTTTACCAGATGCAGTTTGAAAACGGTGTCATCCGGAGTTCATCCCATGGAATGTCATACAATCTTAATGCCAGAATTCTAGTCAGCATCGGTTACAACGAAAACGAGAATGACAAAAAACCGTACATTCTTCAGGCACTGATAGACGACAAGCAGGATAATGACAGCGAAGGATTCGATGCTGATTCATTCGACAAGGCAAAATCGAAAAAATCGATAATATCAAAAAACGGCAGCATGGCGGTATCACGCGCAACAGTCTACGAGCGTGCCGGTCTTACATATAATGCATCAAGTCTCGATCAGTTGCTTAACCGGACATTTGTAATATATGCAAACAACTCAGCAAAGGGAGTATCGGCATTTGAACCGCTTACATATGTGTATTTCTTCTTCAGAATCATTTATGATGAAATTTACGATCAGCTTATAATCAAGGAACTTCCAATTGTCAACTATGCCGCCTTCTATGAGGCGATGTCCTCAGTCCAGAGCGATCCTGATTTGAGCAAACTGGTAAAACCTGGTAAAAGGACACCGCTCAATATTGCAATGGGCGCAAATGCCGCACTACCGTTGGCTGCTGCCGCAACCATCGGACTGACATCTTTGGTATCGGCGCTGGCAGGTGAAACAGGTATAAACTATACGGCAAAAAAGAAAAGCATTCTTTATCACGTAATTACAAATAACATGGATAATAAAAAACTGACAATAAAACCTGTCGAGACGGGAAGCAGTAATCTGATTGAAATTGCTCACTCGGCGGTTACACTGATAAGCGATGCAATCGAATTTAAAACCACCGCAGAAAACGGACCTGTGATGAAGATCAGTAACAATAAAACAGAATTCTCGTGCGGGGACAGCTCTTTGAAAATGACTGACGCAGGCTGTACCGTAAAGGTAAAAGACACCTGCGTTAAAATCAATTCCGACGGTCTCACCGTTACCATTGGAAACGCAGTTGCTCTTTCATTGAATTCCAGCAGAGCTGAATTCAGCGATATTTCCAAAAAGAAAAAATATACACTAAGGTAACCTGCAAGGAGATAAAAATGAGTGTCAGTGTATTTCCCGGATTCGGAAAGAAAAAGGTCGGCAAAGTTGAATATTTCGGTGGAAACTGGAATAAAATTACCGAAAATTTTGTTTCCTGCCTTACGGCCTTTGATGTAAACATGAATTTTCCGAGCGGCAGCTACAATATGTGTTTTAACGCAGGTAAAGCGAATCTGATGCTGTCATTGGAGAATTCCATGACTATCGGACTGGAATTCAAAACCAAATACAGTCTTAACAACATAAGCTTTTACGCTTTTTCATACAATTATGACTACAAGCCAGCCGATACGGAAAAATCCGATAACATTGCCAAGATAGGCTTCAACCAGGCAACCGTCGGAGCTGCAAAGGATTACACACTCGAATCGGAAAAGAATATTGTATTCGCCTGTTTCAGAGGTTCCGGCACCATCAATCACGACATATATCAGAAAGTGAAAGATGTACGCCAGGTGCTCATCGATGATCAGGAAATTGCCCTTAAAAACAAGGTGTTTGAAAAGGAACTGAAGGAAGCGGTAGGATCCGCAAGCTATATGTTTCCGGTTTACGGCTTTCTGAAAATGAAGGTTGCAGGTCAGTCAATCGCTAACGAAACAAATATCGATCTGAGTCAGCCTGTACTGACAAATAATATTTCCCTGAAAGATGATGCGGAACTAAAAGTTAAAACAACTCAGCATATAAACATAAACGCCAAAGCGGGAAAGCCTGTTATTTTTTCGCTTTCTGATATCACCGGCATACTTGATCCGGAAAGTATAACGGAACAGTCGGACAACAAGGCGGTAATCAAGGTATGCAATTCCGACAATTTAATTGAAGCGGCGGAAACCGTAACATTAAAAAAAGATGACAGTAATTCTCTCAGCATAAGTAAGAATAATCTTGAAATAAACATCAAGGCAGGAGGCACAAAGGTTTTCACAATGAACACAAATTCGATTGAATTAAAAAAATCAGACAACAAAAATCTGAAAATCGAGTCATCCATGATTTCCGCAGTCAACGGGAAACTGAAAGTCACCAATACTGATTTAACAGTGGATAAAAGCAATTTTACACTGACATCGGCAAACATCCCTGACGGAGATCTTTTTTAAGGAACGATATATTTTTTTGCATACCGGTTCAACAGCAGTTAAGGAGATCGATTATTATGGAATCAAATTTTGAAGTATCATCTGCGGCACTGAATGTAAAATTTGAATATTCAAATTCCATCAGTTACGAGTGTACATTTGATCAGAAATTTACCTATGGAGTTGCCGGAGCAAAATTTGATTTCGGTCTGACAACAAGCATATCTCTGGCTCCGTCATTTGAATTCGGCAGAGCATATCTTAACTCGTCGGTTATCAAGAAAACGGACAAGGATGTGGCTACACATTCCAAAAACTGCACTCATTATCTTCTTTATTCTTCCTGCAGCGGAATTGCTCCGGCCGGACATAATGAAGCAAACGGCGACAAACAGCTTCTGATTGCAGCAAAAAAGAATATAGAATTTATTGCAGGAGGAAAAATACTCACAAATAAAGCTTTAGATATAGCGGAAAAAGTCGCACCTGCAGTATCAAGTTTAGGTATGCTAGCTGGCAGTATTCTATCTGTTGCCGGCGGTAATAAAAGCATAACAGGTGCAGCTGCAGCAATTATTACCTCTTTAATCCCGCTTTCAGCCTATATAAATCTGCCTGGTTCCCGGGATCCAAACCCGTTGGAACAAAAAATGGACTCTCTGCAGACAGCAACATCCGCATACGATATCAGTTCATACACCGATGGAAATATGAATCTGATTTACGGTAAAAGCATCAAGGCAAAATCAGATAAATCGTGTCTTACTGCGGATAATGAAAAAAATAAAATTATATTTGATATCGAACAACTGCTGAAAATCGGTGTCGATAAAAATGAATGTATAAAATTTTCCAATAACGGTATACTGATTAAGTCAGAAAACAATAAAATTAAAATCACCAGTAGCGAAATAAGTCTTGCGGCAGATGGAATGAGTCTCAAGGTAAGAAACGGTCAGGTTTCCATAGGCAGTAAAATATCCGTGCAGAAACAGAAAAACGTAGCAGGTCTGATAACACTTAGCGGAGGCAGTATTTCGTTCAGTCCTTGATGTAACCATACAGAAACGGAATTATCAGACAGGGACTTGCAAAACCGAACCTGCATCACAACTTCCACGTAATTTAGGTAGGGAGCTCAGACGAAACTTGTTTCAATTCCTCTCCTGTCTGCACTGATAACTCTTTAAAAAGATCTCTTTCGCGTTTCGTAATGTTTTCTACTGTCCAAACATTATTTCGCTTTATTGCCTTAACAGAAGAAGCAGTCAAAAACACTTCTGGCATACAGGTCTATAGTTCCGCCCCAATCAAGGGAGCGCCAGATACGGGGAGAATGTGTCTGAATATCGTAAAACCTGCAATGTCGATGGCAGAATGTACAATCGTTCTCATGCCTTTTACTTGGTCGAGCATGAATCCGAAGATGGTTAAGTCCGTCTGAATCCTGATAAAAATCGTGTCCGGTTACAACTGCGGA
>CACWLF010000088.1 GCA_902761645.1 uncultured Aeromonadales bacterium
CCACCTGTTCCCATTCCGAACACAGAAGTGAAATGTTGTTGCGCCGATGGTAGTGTAGCATTCGCTATGTGAGAGTAGGTCATTGCCAGGATCCCGTTCCTTCGTGCTGTTATAGCTCAGTTGGTAGAGCGCACCCTTGGTAAGGGTGAGGTCGCCAGTTCAATTCTGGCTAACAGCACCATTCTTATTTAATTGCCATAATTCAGCTTACAGTTCATTTTTATATTGTTTATATTTTGTTAACTTTGTTCATATTTGTGTTATAAACAGTTAAAAATTTCCTAATCTTATTTTATAATTATCAAGTTTTTTGTTATTGCTTACTTTAGAGTTAATAATGCAGGATAAAGAAGTTCAGCTGATTGCAAAACAGCGTAAATATAAAGGTTTTTTTGCCATTGACGAGTATGTATTAAAGCATACAAAGTTTAATGGTCAGATGTCTAATCAGTTCAGCAGAGAGTTGTTTGAACGCGGTAACGCTTCAGCCGTGCTGCTGTATGATCCACTGCTGGATAAGGTAGTGCTGATTGAACAATTTAGAATTGGTGCCTATGTTGCCAGAAAAAATCCATGGTTGCTTGAACTTGTTGCCGGCATTGATGAACCCGGTGAGTGTCCTGAGGATGTTGTTAAACGCGAAGCTTTTGAAGAAGCCGGTTTGGAATTGAAAACTGTTAAATTTGCTTTTAACTATTTGGTTAGCCCTGGTGGAACTTCAGAAGTTATTAATTTGTTTATCGGTACTGTAGACAGCACTGAGGCTAAAGGTGTTCATGGTGTGGTAGAAGAAAACGAAGATATCAAAGTGCATACTTTTGATTTTAGCGATGCAATGCAAATGGTTGAATCCGGTAAAATCTGCAATGCCTCCACCATAGTAGCTTTATTCTATTTGGCTCTTCATAAATCAGAGTTTGTTAATTAGGGTATTTCGATTATGATGGAAACGGCCAATGTTCATCCTAATAGTTTGGATGTTATTAAGATTGTTCAGTTGACAGATCTGCATCTTTTTGATGATCCGAACGGATCCTTATTGGGTGTTAGAACAGCTGACAGTTTTCAGGCTATTCTTGATCGTGTCACTGCTCCTGGTTATGAAGCTGATATGTACATTGTTACCGGAGATATTTCGCAGGATTATTCTGTAGGATCGTATAAACGTTTCGCAACCATGATCCGTCAAATGAAAAAACCTATGTTCTGGGTTCCCGGTAATCATGATGACGGTCCTTTGATGTATCGTATTTTCCCGTCATTGCATTTATCCATCGCACGCCAGATATTCTGTGCAAATTGGCAGATTATAATGCTGAATACGCAGGTGTATGACAACCCATGCGGATACATTACCAATGAACAGTTGACTTTTCTTTTCCGTTGCCTTGAAGCGCATCGCGATTTGAATACTCTGATTTGTATGCATCATAATGCTTTTAAGGTAAACTGTGCATGGCTTGATCAGCATGATTTAAAAAACAGCTCAGAATTTGTCTCACTGTTGCAGTCCTATTCAAATGTGAAGTGTGTGTTATGCGGGCATGTTCATCAGGAAAACGATTTTTATAACGGGGCATTGAGATTTATATCATCCCCGTCAACCAGCATTCAGTTTAAGCCTAACAGTGATAATTTCGGTCTGGATACTTGCTCTCCAGGTTGGAGAAATATTCAATTATATAAAGACGGACACATTGAAACCCAGGTTTTCAGACTGCCTGTCGGTCTGTACACTCCAGACTGGGTAGCAACAGGTTATTGATTTTTTATTTAGGTAACGGTGTGGATTATGAAAAAACAAATTTTATTTTTGCATGGCTTTTTAGCGTCTGGAAATGGAAATAAATCTCAATACCTGAAAAATTATGTGAAAAATAATTTTGATAATTATGAAGTGCTGAGTCCTGATATAGCCGATGAATTGGATTTATCATTTTCATCCATTGAAAGTTTTATTAAAAATAATACAGAAAATCTTGTTGCTGTGGTAGGTAGTTCGCTAGGGGGCTATTGGTCGTACAGAGTATTCAGAAAATATCATTTACCTGCTGTTCTTATTAATCCTGTAGTGGAAATTCAATCTTTGGTTCATCACTTTGCTGGCAAGCATGTTAATTTCTGTACTAAACATGAGTTTATAATAGATCCGAATAACCCCGATAACGATGTTGAACAGGTAACACCTCTCAATGAAGAGGAAAAAAAACTGTTCATGGTATTGCTGGGAACTAAAGATGAGGTTCTCGACTATCATATTGCGGAAAGATTTTATGCCGGTGCAAATATTCATATTTTGGAGGGAGAGGATCATCGAATTCAAAATTTTGATAAGTGCTGCCCGTTAATAATGGATTTTATTGTAAACAATTCAAAATAAATATTGGGAAATATTAGTTGTGTCGTTACAAAAAGAATATAACGCTGAGAATATCGTAGTATTAAAAGGTTTGGATCCTGTTAAGCGCAGACCCGGTATGTATACCGATACTGCAAAGCCGAATCACTTGGCGCAGGAGGTTGTTGATAATTCTGTCGATGAAGCTTTGGGTGGGTATGCTTCTGAAATTCAGGTTATTCTGTATGAGGATCAGTCCATTGAGGTTGTTGATAACGGTCGCGGTATGCCGGTGGATATTCACCCTACAGAAAAGGTTCCTGGAGTTGAACTGATATTCTGCAGACTGCATGCCGGTGGTAAATTCAATAACGATAATTATGAGTATTCAGGCGGTCTACACGGTGTAGGTGTGTCTGTAGTAAATGCTTTATCCACTAGAGTTGAAGCAAAAATCCGCCGTGATTCACAAGTTTATTTTATAGCCTTTAAAGACGGTGTAACATCTGAACCGCTGACGGTTATTGACAAATGCGGAAAGTCAAACACAGGTACTTCTGTAAGATTCTGGCCGGATCCGCAGTATTTTGATACTGCGCATTTTGATATAAATTCTTTGAAGCATATCCTCAGATCAAAGGCTATACTGTGTCCGAATTTACTTATCAGTTTTGAGAACAAGAATAACGGAGAAAAATTATCCTGGTGTTATCGTAGCGGACTTCATGATTATTTAGGTGATGCAATAAAAGGAAAACAGGCTATCCCTCAACAGCCGTTTATAGGAAGCAACAAACTTGACGGTGCAACCGTTGAGTGGGCAGTATGCTGGTTGCCTGAAAACACGGTTGAGGTAGCAGAATCCTATGTTAATTTAATTCCGACGGCATTGGGCGGAACACATGTAAACGGTTTCAGACAGGGGTTGCTGGATGCTCTGCGTGATTTTTGTGAAATTCATAATCTTCTTCCTAAAAATTTAAAATTACTGCCTGATGATATTTGGGTAGGATGTTCATATATTCTTTCCGTAAAAATTAAGGATCCTCAGTTTTCGGGACAGACCAAAGAGAAGCTTTCCAATAGAGAATGTGCAAGTATAGTAAATACTTTGGTAAAGGATTCATTTACCTTATGGCTGAATAATAATATTGAACAGGCTAAGGCTTTAGCTCAGTTCTGTATTTTTGTTGCCCAAAAGCGAGTTAATTCAGCAACAAAAACAGAAAGAAAGAAATACGTTGCAGGTCCTATTTTACCTGATAAATTAAAAGACTGTTCAAGTACAGATGCCTCCCGTTCAGAATTGTTCTTGGTGGAAGGTGATTCTGCTGGCGGTTCCGCAATACAGGCGCGAAACATTGATTATCAGGCGATCCTGCCGTTGAGAGGAAAAATTTTAAATACCTGGGATGAAACTTCAGAAAACATTCTTAAGTCCGATGTGATCAGGGATATAACCGTTGCAATAGGGTTGGAGCCGAAAGATAAGGATCTGACATCATTGCGGTACGATAAGATCTGTATTTTAGCCGATGCCGATTCCGACGGTCTGCATATAGCCACTTTGCTGTGTGCTTTGTTTGTAAGGCATTTTCCTGAACTGGTTCGTGAAGGTCATGTTTATGTTGCTATGCCTCCGTTGTACCGTATTGATTATGATAAAAAAACAAAATATGCAATTGATGAGACTGAACGTGATTTGATTATCAAGGAAGTCAGCGCAGAGTATATGGCAAAACGCAGTAATCATAAGGAACTGGCGGCTGATTTTTTCCATGTAACTCGTTTTAAAGGTTTGGGTGAAATGAATCCCAAGCAGTTGAAGGAGACGGCTCTGGATCCGAATACCAGACGACTGGTTAGATTGGTATTCCCTGAAAATGAGGAGGAAACCAACTCTTTGATGGATATGCTGCTCAATGGTAAAAGAGCTTCGGATCGCCGGGCATGGCTGGAAGAAAAAGGCGATCTTGCTGATTTTGACTAAGAGACAGAATTAGTGAAAAAGCTTTTAGGAATATTAATTCTGCTCCTGATTATTTCAGAATTTGTTTATCTGGCAGGATTAATGTTCGGGCACAAATGTTATCGTGAATTAGTATCTCAATTCATAAAAGAGAATGAGATGTTTTCATATGAGCAGATTTCTCATTCCCTGTTTCATGAAGAAGGATATCTTAGGTATAAAACAAGCAAAAATTCCAGTGACCGGAATATTCAGAAGTTTGAATTCAAAGTTGATGCTGTATTTGGCTTTGACAAAACCGGTATAGAAATTTCGTATCTCAACAGTACATATGATCCTCTTCTTTGGGACATGTTTAGCCCGTATGTCGGGAACGTCAATTTCACAGGTACATATGATAATTTTTCCAAAACCTTTAAGGGAGCGGTTGTTTTTCCCGAACTGAATTTCATAAATGAAAGCCTGCTGGTTGCGGTAAAAAAATTAACTTTCAGTACGGAATATGTAAAACAGAAATTTTACTTTTATACTGATGTCAGCCGTATCAGGATTGATTTTTTTAATTCCAGATTATTGTTTGAGGATATGCGGCTGAGTGATAATTCACTTGCTGTAAAATATTTTGATTTTGAACATGTTTTTCCGGATAAATACAAACTGCTAATGGAATTCGAGAATACGGAACTGCACAGAATAAACAGGGATTACTTGTATCTCGAAAATACAACGGCGAAGTACAGTCTGTTTGACAGTAATGAAAACAATCGACTTATAACAGGAATGTCATATAATGGAGCAAATGCCGATTTGAAAGTAAATTTGCATAAATTATTGTCCGGATATGATTTTTTCTATATGAATAAAAATCATCTGTTGGAATATCTGGCTGATTTTCCGATGAAAATTTATATAAATGGCGGTAAGGATACTGAAGATCAGACGTTTGATATTGTTTATGATAATGTAACGAGACTTTCAAAACAAAACAGTGAAGAAGCGGTATTACGATTACTGCTTGGAAATAAATTGTTAAGATTGTTGAATTTGCCGTATTTACTTGATGTTTCTGATGAACGTGAATTTGTAAATTTAACACTCGGGCATTTTCAGATTGTTGAAATTGAATAATTTTGTTTTATATTGAAACGGGAAAAAACTATGAATTTAATTAAATCTCCTTTATTGTTTTTATGTTTGGTTTTATTCGCATATGCTGCCAATGCTGAAAATACAGATTATGCGGGAGCAGACAGCAATAATAATCAGATTAGAGATGATGTAGACACTTATATTTCCACTGTTCACACATCCGATTTGAAAAAGACTGTTCTTGTTAAGCAGGCAAAAGTTCTTCAGGAAATTATGAAACTGGATGTTCAGGATAATGATGCCACAGCTGCTGTCGGAAAGAGGTATATGAAGGTTATGTCGTGTCTGGCCGGTATTTATACCGTTAACGGCGAAGATCCTTCTTTTATGAGATTAAGCAGAGAATTAACGGAAAAAACATTCGATACAAAAGAGAGGGACACTAAATTTCACGTGTTCTTAGGTAAGATAGAAAAAATGAATATGAACAGCTGGGGTTCACTGGGAACAGGAAGCTGCAATCAGCTGTAGTCAAAGTTGCCTATAGTGCAATGTAAACAAATTTTTATATAAATTAAGTACGTTTATAAAGTATAATGAACGATATGGGTGATTTAACGATGAGCTGAACCTGTTCACAGAGTACTGTACAGCAGGAAAATTGCTGAAGAGTTATAATTGAAAACGATCACCTGTGATTTTATTATAATGAGTTTAAGGATAAAAAATGAGTAAGTCTTTAGTTTTAGGTGCTGTTGCGGGTGCAGTGATTGTTGCATTGGCCGGCGGTTATTATTTTGGAGTAAAGACCGCCAAGGGTCAGACACCGAATGTTATTGCAAAGGTTGTTAATGACGGTAACGCGGTAAGCCAGCAGTATTTTGACGGCAGCTGGTTAATCAAATCAGAAAAGGATGAATCTGCAGATTCATTTTCCGGAGATCGTTATAAGATTAAACTTATTTCAAAGGATGATAATAAGGAATATGTAACCATTACAGGTGACAACAGTTATGGTCTGACTTCAGTTACCACTGATTACAAGGTTAAATTTGCAGATGCAGATGATCCTGATACAAAGGCATTTCTTTCCAAACTTGAGCAATCCATTTCCGGCACCAGCACTTTCAGTGCTTTCGGCAAGAAACTTTCGTCTGTAATTTCTCTTGCTGACAACAAATTCGAGGTCAGTGATGGATCTATCGAGTGGGGAAAAGCTGAATTCTCTGCTTCGGATGTCGATGTTGAAAACCCTCAACTGGCTAATTATTCAGGATTCTTTGAAGGTCTGAAAATTAACTCCAAAGATGATTCCGCACCGCTGGCCATCAATTTTGATTCATTAAAATATGATTTTGATGATTCAAAGGCTGAGGTTGGTTTGAAATCATTTAATTTCAAATTTGCAGATCAGTTGATAGCGCTGAATGGCTTTAAATTTGACGTGAAGAATAAAGTTGATTTATCTCAGAAGAAGGCGTCAGTTGAGTTTGGTACAGATCTTGGTAATCTTGATCTGGTTAAGGTACTGCCAGAAATCGGTGATCTGAAAATTGAAAACTTCAAATTTGATTTGCAGTTAAATAATTTAAATGCAGCAGGATTCCTGGATAAATGCAAGTTGAATAATACCAGGGAAGACTGGTATAAAATATCCTCATGCGCTTCAGGTTTGAATGAAGCCGATCTGACCAGTGCTTCTCTTGTTACAGTTAATAATTCAAGTGGACTTATCAAGATTGACTCTAAAGTTAACGCCTCCGCAATTAATTTAGACTTTAATTACAAGGTTGATGGCGAGGCAAAGAATGTGTTTGAAATTCTTAAGTTAATAAAGTTAAATGCCAGCCTGAAATTTGATAAATCTCTGTTTGACAATGTTCCTGCATTGGGTGAACTGAAGAGTTTTGCTGCTCCTTATGTAGTTGACAAGGGTGACAAGTTTGAAGCTGTATTTGACTGCGCCGGTGCAAAATGTAACTTAAACGGCAAGAAGTTCTTCTAGTAGATTCTGCAGTTTTTTGCAATCCCGAGCCCTGTATTTTTATACGGGGCTTTTTTGGTGTGCTCGGCATGAGTATAATCTTTAGGGTGAAAGTCCCGAATCCGTCCGCTAGAGGAAAGGATTAGCGAAATCCCTATACCGAATTTGATACCGAGCCATGTGGC
>CACWLF010000089.1 GCA_902761645.1 uncultured Aeromonadales bacterium
ATGATTTAAGCATTGATGTGGGTTATCGTTTCACAAGTCTTGATTCTGAATCAGACGGCGATGTATATTCTCATGACATCAATGCAGGATTTACTTTCAAATTCTAAAATTCTTGAATTATTTTGCTCATAATTTGAAATAATCAAAGACTCTGCAGTGACATTTGCAGAGTCTTTTTTTGATTATTACGATCTAATCTTTTTATTTTCTTTTACCTGCTGCCGATTATCAGTAAACAGTGACTCATACTTACTGTCCGTTCCGTGATAATATTCAATATTGCTGCAATCATCAGGTGATAATCCGGCAAGCAGTAAAAACAAAAAAGGTCAGTCATATTTCGTGACTGACCATGCGATCCCCGGTAATCGTTACCGCCGATTACGGATAAACAAATCTGCCGGATGTCTCATCCCTCCGGCAGCCAGGGCGGAAACTATTTTCCGGCCACAAGAAGCTTGTTCATAAGTTTGATAAAGGTTGAAGGATCCTCCAGAGAACCCTGCTCGCCCAGCAGTGCCTGATCAAGCAGGAACTGGCTCCATTCCTTGAATCTGTCTTCATCAGCCTCGTCAATAATCGAGGTAACCAGAGGATGTTCCATGTTAAGTTCAAGAACATATTTAATATCAGGAGTCTTCTGTCCGAGAGCTTTCAGAGTGCTGATCAGGTGACCGTTGATTGCCGCGTTGGATACGGCGCAGCACGGTGTATCAACCAGACGTGAAGAGATCTTGACATCTTCCACCTTGTCACCGAGAGCATCCTTGAAGCGCTTGATAACAGACTCATATTCCTTGCTCTTTTCTTCGGCCTTCTTCTTGTCTTCCTCATCAACCAGATCACCGAGTTCCAGATCGTCGGATAAGGCACTGATAAATTTCTTGCCCTGGAATTCAGACATGTTGCTCATCAGCCATTCATCAACCTTATCCCACAGCAGCAGCACCTCAACGCCCTTGTTCTTGAGGATTTCAATATGTGCGCTGTTTGCGGCAGCCTTGTATGAATCGGAAATGAGGTAGTAGATATTCTTCTGCTTCTCCGGCATTCTTGAAATGTAGTCCTCAAGAGAAACATTCTGAACATCGGAATCATTTTTGGTTGACGCGAATCTTAACAGTTTGGCTATGGTTTCGGTATTTGAATAATCCTCGGCAGGACCTTCCTTGAGAACATTACCGAACTGTGTCCAGAATGACTGATATTTTTCCGGATCATCCTTGGCAAGTTTTTCCAGCATGCCGAGAACCTTCTTGGTGCACGCCTTCTTCATGCTCTGAGTGATGCGGTTGTTCTGAAGAATTTCACGGGAAACATTCAGAGGCAAATCATTTGAATCGATCAGACCCTTTACGAATCTCAGATAGGTCGGCATGAACTGCTCTGCGTCATCCATGATGAATACACGCTGAACATACAGCTTAAGACCGTGTTTCTGCTGGTGATTAAACAGATCCCACGGAGCCTTTGAAGGAATATAAAGCAGAGAGGTATATTCCTGTGAGCCTTCCACCTTGTTGTGGGACCATGTCAGAGGTTCCTCTTCACCGTAGGTGTTTGCAAGGCTCAGGTAGAATTTCTTGTAGTCGTCATCGGAAACATCCTTCGGATTCTTGGTCCACAGTGCGATTGCGCTGTTCACCTGAACCCATTTGCTGATCCTTGGCTTAGGTTTTACCTTGCCTTCCTCGTCCTTTTCCTCAGGAGCATCCTCGTCAACAACCTCCTTGTACAGTTCAACCGGAACACCGATATGATTTGAGTACTTGGTAATGATTTCCTCAAGTTTATAGGTATTTAAAAATTCGGTTTCATCATCCTTCATGAACAGAATGATATCGGTACCGCGGTTTTCCTTATTGATTGTTTCGGTAGTAAAGGAGCCGTCACCGGTTGAAACCCATGAAACACCTTCAGCTGCGCCTGCATTGGCTGAACGTGAATTAACCACAACCTTGTCGGCAACAATAAACGAGGAATAGAAACCAACACCGAACTGGCCTATCAGTTCTGAATTTTTAGCCTGATCAGTTCCCAGATTGCTGAAGAAATCAGCTGTACCTGAATGAGCAATGGTACCGAGATGATTGATAACCTCATCCTTGGTCATACCGATACCGTTATCGGAAATAGTCAGAGTCTTTGCATCCTTGTCAAAACTGATGCGAACCTTAAGGTTTGGATCGTCGCCCAGAAGCTCAGCATTCTGCAGCGCATTGAATCTTAATTTTTCCACCGCATCTGACGCATTGGAAATAAGTTCTCTTAAAAATACTTCTTTATTTGAATACAGGCTGTTGGCAAGCAAATCCAACATTTTTTTAACTTCAGTCTGAAATACATGATTTTCAGCAGCCATTTTTTACTCCTTAAAAAATCCTGATTAATTTTATTATCTGTCTGCTGATATATATGGAGTTTAATATAGGAATTTCAAGTCAAATACTGAAAAAAAAGCGAAAAACAAATACTAGAAAGCCTTGCGGTTTGAAAAAGAATAGGAGATGGTAGTCTGATCCATATTGTCGATTTCTCCTCCCATTGGAATACCCTGCGCCAGAGTTGTAACCTTAACATTATGCTTTTTGGCAAGATCAGCAATATAGAATGATGTCATGCTGCCGTCAACCGACGGATTGATTGCTATGATCAGTTCCCTGCATTCGATGCGTTTGATGAGTTCTTCCAGCTGATCCAGTTTCAGCTCCTCAGGGCCGATTCCGTCAAGAGGTGAAATTTTACCGTGAAGAACAAAATAAATGCCGAAATATTCCGAAGTTGCCTCTATCGCCGACACATCGGCCGGATTTTCAACAACACAGATAGTACGCTCCTGTCTTCTTTTGAAGCTTGAGCATACCGGACAGAGTTCCTCTTCTGTAAAATTTCTGCAGCAGGAACACTCTTTGATATTTGTCATTGCACTGGCAAGAGAATTTGCCAGTGCAATACCTTTTGCCCGGTTTTTTGAAAGCAGATTAAAAGCAATGCGCTGAGCCGACTTGGCTCCCACACCCTGAAGAGACTGCAGATTCTTAATCAGATCCGCCAGCAGAGGACTGTACTGCATTGCAACCTACCCTTATCCGTTAAAATCAGAACGGCATCTTGAAACCAGGAGGCAGAGGCATACCGCCTGTAACCTTCTTCATCTTCTCCTGGGAGACAGATTCAACCTTTGCAACTGCATCATTGCATGCAGCGGCAACCAAATCCTCAATCATGTCGAGATCTTCATCCTTAAGGGATGGATCAATGGTAACCTTTCTTACACAATGGCTGCCGGTCATAAGAACCTTGACCATGCCGGCACCTGACTGCCCTTCGACTTCCATGTTTTTAAGTTCTTCCTGAACTTTCTGCAAATTAGCCTGAACCTGCTGTGCCTGCTTTAAAATATTACCAAATCCGCCACCGTTAAACATATGTATAATTCCTTGTAAAAAAATTAAAATCACTAGATTTTATCATAAAAACACAGGCAAAAAATTACTTTTTGCCAAAAAAGATTTTTTCCTTTCCCGGGGGTGCCGCGAACCTGAAAACTATTTATCCGCCTTTTTAATAAGATGAAGATTGTCGAGAGTCGGATTAAGACCGAAATATCTTATAAATTCGGTAAACTTCTTATCAGCGTTCAGCTGTCTCGCCATTTTGTTCTTGATCGCCATAAACTTTCTGTGAGCAAGACCGTTCGGCGATTTTGCGTGACTGTCCGGATCCTCGACGAAAACCAGTTTTTCCGCCAGCGGTTCCTTCTCAGCCAGATCTTTACGGATTTTTGTCTTCAGACTGTCAGACAGCATTCCCAGATTGTCGGGTGTAATGTGTATTTTGAATTCGGTTTCCGTTTTTTCAAGAAAAGTTGTCTTCAAAATCATCAGTGCCAGTTCATCGCGAATCTGCTCCTTAATCAGCAGCCACCACGGATCGTCCACATACTCGATGGCGCGTTCGGCCTTGTATTCGTCAGGATCGCTGAATGGAAGTTCACCGGAATAGGTCATCATTCTCTTTGCCTCGGTGCCTTTATGGGGAAGTTCCTTGTCACTGTACGGACGGATAATATTGTCAATATTAATCGGAACATTCTGAACAAATTCGTCGGAATAATCATCCGGTATTTCTTCAAATCCCGGAGCTGAATTCTGGTTTTCCGCACTGTATTCGCCGAGATAGTCATCAGGATTGAAGTCGTCATCCTGAAAATTCTCCGGCACGGACGGATCGATCTTCTGAGAATTCATTTCCGCTGGTGCATCGACGGCCGCAGACTGAACATCAACTTCCGAAGGTGCATTCGGGACCTGGTCTGCGGAATCCGCACCGGCGGATACAATATTTACATTTCCCCTGTCTTCTGCATCATTTTTTTTTATGTCCGAATCGCTGTCGGAGGTCTGTTTGAAATCAAAAGGAGAAAGAGTTATGGCTGCGCCGCCTGTCGGCAGGGGGATTTTTGGAATCGTTTCATCCCATGGCAGTTCCATGCTTCTGTTTTTTGCTCCGACACTCTGCTGAAGCATATTCAGTTTTGCAATCATCGGATCGTTCTGATCATCAGATGAAGGTAATGTTGCGGTATCCTTCCCGGTGCTCTGCACTGCTGCACCGGCATTGAAATTCTGCGAAACCGGAGGTTCAGATGCCGCATTCTGATCAACTTCCGGTGTCAGCTGTTCAAATTTCGGCTGAACCATACCATGCCGGGGTTCATTGCGGGGTTCCGCTGTCTGCCGCATTACCGTGCCGATAACCGGCTGAACGGGAGTATTGTCCGGATTTACAAAGGTAATCATTCTGAGAAGAGTCATGTCAAAGGCGACTCTGCCGTTAGGCGCATAGTACAGTTCCTTTCTGCCGATCAGAAGGATCTGGTAGTAAAGCTGCAGAACATCCGGTGAAAGAATTCTGGCAAAACTTCTCAGTGTTTCCACCGGTGTTTTGAAATTGATATTAATGTTCTCGCCAAGCACCTGATACATGGAGATTTCATGGATCAGATTGGCAAAATTATTGAGGATCACCTCATAATTCGGGGAATAGGAATCAATTTTTTCCAGCAGAGAATAAAGTTCCCGGAAATTTTTCTGATATACCGCCTGAAGGGTATTCCGGTATATTTCATTATCCATTACACCAAGCATATCAATCAGATAATCCGGCTGAATGTTTCCGCCGGTAAGCGCAATTGCCTGGTCCGCAATGGAAAGAGCATCACGCATGCTGCCGTTGGCGGCATCGGAAATTATCTGAACCGATCTTGCATCGGCCTTGACATTTTCAAGTCCGAAGATTGCGGTCAGCTTCGCGCCAATCTGAGCAGAGGTAAGATTTTTGAGCTTAAACTGAAGACATCTGGAAACAATGGTAACCGGAATATTCTGCGGATCCGTGGTCGCCAGAATGAATTTCACATACTCCGGCGGTTCCTCAAGTGTCTTGAGAAGAGCATTAAAACTTGCTTTTGAAAGCATGTGCACTTCATCAATGATATAAACCTTGTAGCGTCCTGCCACAGGCTTGTAGGAAATATTATCAAGAAGAACACGGGTATCCTCCACCTTGGTTTTCGAGGCGGCATCGATTTCAATCATGTCGATGAAACTGCCCTGATCTATGGCTCTGCATGCGTCGCAGCAGCCGCACGGAGTACTGCCTACTCCCTTTTCGCAGTTGAGAGATTTGGCGAAAAGGCGCGCCAGCGTGGTCTTGCCGACACCGCGTGTACCTGTCAGCAGATATGCATGATGGAGACGGTTTGAATCAAGGGAATTTTTTATTGCGGTCAGAACACTTTCCTGACCGATCACATCATCAAATGTTTTCGGTCTGTATTTTCTTGCCAGTGCTAAATAATTACTCATTAACTTCTTTCGGAACTATATAAAACTAATCGCCTTCAAAACTTATCAGGCTGAAGGACTCGATGCCGGCTTCCTTCAATACGTCGGTACCGTGACAGTCAGGAAGATTAATTACGAATGCGGCATGCTCCACGACACCGCCGAGACGGCGGATCAGTTTTGCGGCAGCCATTGCAGTACCGCCGGTGGCTATCAGATCGTCAATAATAAGAACCTTTTCACCCGGTGCTACAGAATCAGTATGACACTGAACCGATGCCTGACCGTATTCCAGACTGTATGACTCCTCGATAAAATCACGCGGCAGCTTGCCCGGTTTTCTGATCAGAACCAGACCTGCATTAAGCTGCGCCGCTACCGCCGCGCTGAAAATAAAACCGCGCGCCTCCGGAGCTGCAATCTTGTCGATTCCGCAGTCTCTGTAGCGATCGGCTATAAGTTTCACGCTAAGAAGGAACGCCCTGCGATCTTCGATAAGTGAAGTAATATCGCGGAATACAATTCCAGGTTTTGGAAAGTCGGCAATGTTGGTAATGGAATTTCTTATATATTCTAATTCTTCCTGATTCATATAGGATTTCTCCAAATAAAAAACGCAGTCTAATTCTAGCAGTCTCAGATCTAAAAAAATCAGTCATCAGTCAAAAACTCGTGACGGGAAGCCTGATTTTTCTTGAAGTGACCGGACAGCGCCGTGGTTGTGGTTGACGAAGAGGCATCCTTTACGCCGCGGGCCTTAACGCAGTAATGGGTTGCGGTTATGGTTACCGCCACGCTGTCGGTTTCAAGCAGGGTCTGAAGCGCTACAAGAATCTGCTGTGTAAGACGTTCCTGAACCTGGGGACGCTGCGCAAAAAACTGCACGATGCGGTTTATCTTGGACAAACCTATAATTTTGCCTCTCGGCATATATGCAACCTTCGCCTTGCCGTCAATTACCACAAAATGATGCTCGCAGGTGCTGGTAACGGTAATATCCTTGACCTTTACCATTTCATCAATCTGCATCTTGTTTTCAATCAGGGTGATTGAAGGGAAATTGCTGTAGTCAAGACCGGAGAATATTTCATTGATATACATTTTTGCAATGCGTTTAGGTGTATCATGAAGAGAATCATCGTTTACATCGAGACCGATTATTTCCATAACCTCTTTCATTTTGGCGGCGATAAGCTCCTTCTTTTCCTCCGGTGTCTTTCCGGTATCAAAGTAAGGAGTTTCCAAACCTTTTTTTACCAATGCGTCACGGACTCTCTGCGCCTCTAATGAAATAGCCATTACTGTAAAAACCTCATCAAAAATACAAATCAAACCTGTGTGCTATTCTAACACCATGAACAGCAAAAGTCATTGAATAAAGCCGTTGCAGTTAAAACCGTTTTTCTGCTTATTCTGCTGAAACTGAAATAAAAAACTTCCGCCTCCCGCAAAGTTTTTTGCTACGCAGCTGCATACAGGAGAAACGAGAATACATGAAATGTCAGGAAATTTCAGAATGAGCCGGAAATTTAAGAACAGCACAGATCAAAAATAAAAAAGCATCCCAAACTTTTCTAATCTAGATAAGTACTAATCAATAATTTTTTCAAAAAATCGTATAAATCACTGATCTATTTGATTTTTTAACTTGAATTAAGGA
>CACWLF010000090.1 GCA_902761645.1 uncultured Aeromonadales bacterium
ATATAGTTATTGGATTTTTATGGAATTCGTAATTTTTAACTGCAGATATTTGGTAAAACTGTAAAGAGCCGAGAAAAGTTTCAGTTTTTTCATCATAAATATTCCCGTCATTTTATAATCTTTTCTGCTCTGCGGAGACCAAAGGTGCTTATCTGAAGACCATGATGACCACCAGTATTTACGGTTAGGTTCAAGGTATTCAATATATGTTTGATATAATCTGTTCCATGAATTGCTCAAATCAGCGTCTGGTTTCCACGGTTTTTTCTTATAATTTGCAAAATGAATAACAATGAGATTATCCGGTGATAATGATTTGAATTCCTGATCTACAATAACGAGAGCATTATACTTTTTAGGAAGATAAATGATCATTTTGTTCGGCAGAACCAAATTGAGAGCATCCTGATCCGGAAGATCAAATGTTTCTGAATTAATCATGAAATTTACCAGTTTCTCGGTGATTTTGTTCTGATGCCATAGAAACAGGTTAATCAGCATAACACCTGAATTAAAATAATAACTGTGATCCCATGAAGGATTGTCATTCCTGAAACATTCTGTAAACTTCTGATTTTCCGGAACAACAGCTACATATGAATAAGAAAGATCTGTATTGTATAGTTCTTGAAGATTGCCGTTGCATATTATGTCTGCATCAAGATAAAGAACTTTATCAACGGAATCGTTCAAATCGTTAATAGCTAAAATTCTGTAGAGAGATGCTTCAGTCAGATATGATTTAACATTTCTCAACATATGGGAGGATCTGGATAAAAATTCGTTGTATAACCTGCAGTTTTCAATTGCATGATAGTGAAAATAAAATTTTCCTGAATTACTGATAACAGGAATCAGGTGCACATTGATGTAATGTTTTATTTGAGGTAACTCATCACTTTTGCTATAGATAAAAAAGTTAAACTCAGGAGAATTATTGTAATGGGATTCTGATTTATTACCATGATTTTTCAAAATTGAGTTAATCAACACAGCAAGAGGAAGAGTAAATCTTAAATCGATACAAAGAAGAATGTTTATTTGATTATTTGTCATTTAAAGGGGAAAAATAAAAGAACAGAAGAAAAAAGTAAAACTCACTAAAAAGGGCGCAACAAAATGTACGCCCTCAAACATGTTATGAAGTAATAACTGAATTACTAACTATTACCACCATGCTTCAACCTGAGCACCTAAAGTAACCTGATGACTGTCATTGCCATTATCAATCCTATGATCTAATTGAGAACCTGATAGCCATGAAGCAAACACTCTGATGGAAGGACGAGCCCAGAACTGTGAACCTGGAGTCCACTGTTGTGCTAATGTTAATTTAGTAGCACTCTTGCGATCATCACCGTTATATCCAACATTATTATAACCGAATTCTAAAACAGTAGAAGTAAAGTCTGACCACTTGTATGAAGGGCGGAGAACAACAGCATAATCAGTATTGGTATTTCCTCTCCAACCTGCACCTCCTTCAGTTCCATTTTCATCAAATGTATTTCTATGACCAGCCATTAAAGCATAGCCTAAATTCCATGAAGGTTGTTCTATAAGACCCCAGTTGATAAATCTGAATACATTACCTTTTGTAGGATAAGGTACAACATCCCCTCCAAAATGGTTGCCCAATGGTGATGTTACGAGACCATCATGGCCATACTGAATAATGAATTTGTTGAAACCACCGAAGAAATTGCCCTGAGTCCATTCAACATGAGCTAAATATCCATTATTGTTGCCATTAACTTCCTCACGGTATACTTCTTCACCCTCAACCTTATAAGACCATACTCTCTGATCATCACTGAGGTTTTGCCAAGCATAAATCATAGCAATATCCAAAGAAGCATCAGTCCATAACGGAATACCATTCCAACGGGCATCTAACTTCCAAGAGTTAATGTTGGCATTGCTACCTGTTGTTTCTTGTCGTATTTCTTCTAGTTTTTCTCCTTCTAGTTTATCTTTCTTATATGTATTTGAGAATTTATCATAGTATACTTTTCCATGGTTAGCATTAGTTTGCGACTTGAGTAAAGCTAAAGATACTGAGCCAAGGTTACCAACTGAAATATTTTCAAGACCGATACCAGTACCAGAGTTGTTCAGGTAGTAGAAATCCATAAGGTGGATATCTTTACGCTGATAGAATCTCTTACCAGCCCAAAGTTGAATTCCTGAAGGCATTTCATATCCAGCCCAAGCCTCTCTTAAAGACAGACGCTGTCCGCCCCATGCATCACCTGCTTTATCTGACAAACCCTGCCAGTCGTTACCCTGATAGTCCCAGTTATCTTCAGCAGTACCATAAGAAACTAAAGTATTAATTGTGAACTTGTTGTCGTCCTTGTTGAACACTTCCTGAGATAATGCTAACTCAGCATAGGTATCACATTCGTCAGCCAAACGACCTAACATGTGACCACTGGCACCTTTACCATAACAGTAAGCGTTACCGCCTTGAGTAGCATAGTTTAAACCAGATCTGAAATAACCGTGAAAATCAACTGCAGAAGCAGAAACAGAGCCTAAAGCTAATGCAACATCAGGTCTATCAATTTAATTTAGAAATTATTTTGAATATAATAAAAAAATTGCACAAACAAACATAGAATTATGTTAATTAAAAGAAAAACAACACCAAAATGACACCAATCAGTAATTTTAAAACTGTTACATACGACAGATGTTTTATATGAGTATTGCATTTTATTCGCTATATTTTTGATTTACTGATAAAAATTACCAAATTTTATTCATTTTTACAGCACCAAAATAACACCATCTTTTTATTCGAAGATGTACACATGTCACTTTGGGTTTGTTTTAATGTGTTCTAATAGTATGGATGTCTATTGTTAAATAATCGTGGAGAAAATAATAATGAAAAATTTTTTATCTTTATGTCTAGCTGCAGCTTTTGTTCCAACATCATATGCTGCAATTGATACGTCGGCTGCATTGGATGCATCAGAAAAACTTAAAAATGCCACTTCAACAACAAATGTAATCAGCGATGTTGCCAGTGGCGACAGTCTCGCCGATATTGCCAAGAAGGAAGCCAAAAATACAGTAACCAATTCCGTCAGCAGTAAAATTAAATCTGTAACACCGTCTACGGCCGTTCCTTCAAAGGAAAGCATGGCGAAAAAAACACTCTCCAATGTGACTGACGGTAAATCTGATGATATAATCAAGACAAAGGAGAACCTGGAGGAAACCTATGATAATGTAAAAAAGATCAAGAAAACCCAGGATACAGTGAATAAGATTATCAAGTAATATGGACATAAATATACTTTCAAGTACATTGGAACAATTGAAGGAAGAACTAGTATCTCAATCTTTGTGGCTTTATGAGGAACCGGATGAGACAAAGTTCCGGTCAACAGCTCCGTTCTGTTGTGACACGATGGATTTTCATGAGTGGCTGCAGTTTGTATTTATTCCTAAAATGAATTATATGATTGAAAATGAAATGACTCTTCCTTCAAAACTTGCCATAGCTCCTATGGGAGAGGTTGTTTACCGGAATGAACTGCAGAAAAGAGAAAAACTCATAAAAATTTTACAGAAAATAGATTCTCTATTCATGTAGCAGGGTTACTGCCGTATTAATCGTGAGAATGGCATTTCTGATTCGAAGTTACTTCTGAACGGATTGATATCAATACCGCCGCGCCTTGTATAGCGGGCATAGACTGTGAGTTTCTCAGGTCGGCAGTATTTCAGTATGTCACAAAAAATCCTCTCTACACACATTTCATGGAATTCGTTATGATTTCTATATGAAATGATATATTTAAGAAGCTTTTCGCGATCGATTTGATTGCCTTCGTACTTAATATACACTGAACCCCAGTCTGGTTGACCTGTTACAAGGCAGTTCGATTTCATCAGGTTGGAATAAAGCTCTTCCTTAACAACAGCATCAGATATGCAATCGGTTAAAATTTCCGGATTATAGTCAAATTCATTAACGCTGATATCAAGGGAATCCAAACAAATTCCCTGCGGTAAATGAACAGAAAACAAGGAATCTGCGACTTCACTTATAGAAGGATTATATAAGGAGACCTTGACTCTGGTTTGCAGCAAATCTGATAAATCATCTGCAATTGTCCGAGAAACATCATCAATACAGTTAAAGTTAGTGAAATTTAAACTGTTTAAATACAGTTTAAAAGATTTCGATTCGACTATATTAATAGAAGAAGCCGGAATTTCACATCTACCTATGGCAACCTCTGGTTTATTCTTCTTATTCAGGTATGAAACTTCATATAAATCCCACCAGTCATTACCGTTAAAAGGGAGATTATCAGGTTTTAATCCCAATTTATCGCGATTCAAGGATCTGGGAATAGCCTGCAGCAACTGCGGCGAATAAACATTAGCGTATTGGGACTTTTTTCCTAAAGATAAATTAGAAAGCAGAGTTTGAGTTAAATCATTCATAAATAAGAAAAAATCAACGGTTTGAAACTATTTTGAAGATTAGCATCGTAAAATAACAATTACAATTGACGCAATAATTGTGACAGGAAGTTTGTTAAAAAGTTCCTATAGATATTCTCAAATTGATTAAAAGTGTGATCTGTATCACAAATTTAATCAATTTATTCATATAAAAGATTAAAAAAATCAAAATCTGTACTATCATGCAAGAAAATTTAGTGTGAACACTGAATTTGGTAAGAGTGAAAAGAAAAGGAAAAATCAAATTATACAGTTTTACCTGGCTTTTCACAACGATGTCTTAAGTTTAACTTAAGAATGTTTCCAATTTCTAACATTAACCCAAAAAGAGGGATATAAATTATGAAAGCAAAATGGCTTCCAATTTCTGCAGCTGTTGCATTAGCATTAGGTTCAGTTTCTGCATCAGCAGTTGATTTTCACGGTTATATGAGAGCAGGTTTAAACTATGCGACACAAGGCGGTTCAGCATACTGTTTTGGTAATGGTCAAAAAGGTCATTTATTAGGTCGTTTAGGAGATGAATGTGATACTTATGCCGAATTGGCTTTGTCACAGGAAGTTTTCAACAAAGCTAATAACAAATTTACAGTTAATACATTGGTTGCTTACGGCACCCATGAAACTTTGGATGCAGTAACTGGTCAATATGATTATCAAGGAAACTCATGGCAAAGTGTTGGATTTGGTGGCGATCGCGCCGGAGCAGAGGGTCACTCTGCATGGCATGGACAGCGTTTGTCTTTGCGTGAAGCATGGGCTGGTTATGAGATGCCATCAGGAATTCAACTTTGGGCTGGTAAGAGATACTATCAACGTAAAGATATCCATATCATGGATTTGTACTATTTAAACAATTCTGGTACAGGTTTTGGTGTTGAAAATATTGCTGTTGGTAACTTGGGATCTGTATCTGTAGCTCTTATCAAGCATCAGACAGACGTTGATGCAACTGCGTACGGTTGGCCTTACAGACAATATCCAAAAGATGGTTGGGAAACCTTTCCGGTAGAATCAGCCAATACCGCAATTAACTCTTATAAATTTGATGTAAGATGGAACGGCATTCCTCTATGGAATGATGCAAGTTTGGATGTTGCATTAATTTATGCGTGGCAGAAATTATCTGAACAACAGAAAGAAATAATGTATGATCAGAGAAAGAATAAAGAACTTGGCACAAAGGCTAATAATGCATTCCTTGCCACAGTTGAATTAACCCAAGGTAACTTCTTTGGAGGTTTCAATAAGGTAGTTTTACAGTATGGTCATGATGGATTTGATAATGTCGGAACTTTAAGTTCAGGAAGCAATCACAACGGAGAAAACGTTATTCCATATAGTGAAAAAGGCAATGGATATAGATTTATTGATTGGGGTGTTATTGAACAACCTTCTTGGAATTTAGGCTATGCTTTGATTGCTACTCATAAAAATGCATTTGATGAAAATGGAACTGAAGGTGGGGCAAACTGGTCTCACCCAACAGGTAATGATTATGCATTCGTAGTACGTCCATCATACAAGTGGTCTGACTTTACTTCAACAGTATTGGAATTCGGTTATACCAACCAGACTAATACAGGTTGGAATGGTTGGGCAACTGACTACAAAGATCGTGTTAAGGCAACTAAGTTAACTCTAGCTCAACAATGGACTCCTGGTTCTCATTTTTGGGCTCGTCCTTCTATTAGAGTGTTCGCATCTTGGTTATCAGGTGATCTAGTAAGACATGAATACTTTGGAAACACCAAAGATGATAATCATCAGGTTGTGTTAGGTGCTCAAATGGAAGCTTGGTGGTAATAGTTAAATAATTTAGTTATTACTTCATAACTTGTTTGAGGGCGTACATTTTGTTGCGCCCTTTTTAGTGTTTTTTACTTTTTTCTTCTGTTCCTTTATTTTTCCCCGTTAAATGACAAATAATCAAATAAACATTCTTCTCTGTATAGATTTAAGATTTACTCTTCCTCTTGCTGTGTTGATTAACTCAATTTTGAAAAATCATGGTAATAAATCAGAATCCCACTACAATAATTCTCCAGAGTTTAACTTTTTTATCTATAGCAAAAGTGATGAGTTACCTCAAATAAAACAATACATCAACGTTCATTTGATTCCTGCAGTCAGTAATTCTGGTAATTCAAACCGATTTAAGTTTAACTACATGCCAATTGAAAACTGTCGGTTATACGATGAGTTTATTTCTCAATCAGCACAAATACTGCGAAACTTTAAATCATATCTGACAGAGGCTTCTCTTTACAGAATCCTTGCCATAAACGATTTAGCAGGTATCGTTGACAAAGTTCTGTATCTTGATGCCGATATTATATGCAGCAGCAATCTGTCTGAGCTTTACAATACTGATATTTCAAACTCATATGTTGCCGTCGTTCCCGATATCCCGAAATTTACAGAAAATTTCAAAAACAGCAATCCTTCATGGGAGCACAGTTATTATTTTAATTCAGGGGTTATGCTGATTAACCTGTTTCTATGGCATCAGGATAATGTCTCAGAAAAACTGGTAAACTTCATGATTAATTCGGAAACACTTGAGTTTCCAGATCAGGATGCACTCAATTTAGTTCTTCCGGAAGACAGAATTATTTATCTTCCTAAAAAATTTAATGCCACTGTCATTGTAGATCCGAAAACGGGTCAATTGCCTCCCTGTCAACTTGCCCTTATTCATTTTGCCAACAAGAAAAAGCCGTGGAAACCTGATGCTGATTTAAAGAATTCATGGAACAGATTGTACCAAACATACATTGAGTACCTTGAACCTAACCGCAAATACTGGTGGTCATCATGGTCTTCAGATAAGCACCTTTGGTCTCCGCAGAGCAGAAAAGATTATAAAATGACGGGGATCTTTATGATGAAAAAACTGAAACTTTTCTCGGCTCTTTACAGTTTTACCAAATATCTGCAGTTAAAAATTACGAATTCCATAAAAATCCAATAACTATATGTTTCAAACTGTTCCGAACCGATAGCTTTTTATGTACTGGATTCAAATCCTTCCTGCATTAGTGAGCAATCCAAAAGAAAATTAATAAACACATTTAAAGGCACCGACACCATTATTAAATTCAGCAGTGCAAACTACAGCGATTATGAAAACTTTCCTGTCTGGGAGGTTATGCAGAACTCCCCGAAACATTGTCAGTATGTACCTTATTACCGTCTCAATCTCGCTGATATTCTGAAAGATCTGGAGCGCGTCATTTATATGGATTCAGATATTGTTGTTACAGGTGATTTAAGCAAATTGTTTGATATGAAACTGCGTAATGATAATTACATAGCCGGTGTAAATGATATGGATTTTGAAAAATTAAGTGAGAATATTTCAACAAACGGGTATATAAATTCCGGCGTTATTCTGTTTGATTTAAAAAAAATCAGGGAAGACAATTTAGACGTTCTTCAAAAGTGCAGAGAAATACTGTTTGAAAAAAAGGTTCAACTGTCGCCATGCATAGATCAGGATTTGATAAACATTGTGTTCAATAATCACATAGAATTTTTAGAAGAGCGTTGGAACCGGTAAGGGTTTTGCCAGAGGATTCGACGATCAGTCCATACCCAAAAACATAATTCACTTTATTGCACATCATAAACCATGGATGTTTAACTGCAAGTCTCAGTATCAGTATCTTTATTTTAAATATCTTGCCAAAACACCATGGAAAATTTATGCACTTAAGTTTTTTTTAATCAAAATTAAAAAGTTTGTTTTCGAGAAGAAGAATATCAGTGCTACAGACAAGGATATCATAATACTTGGAATGCCCTTGATAAAAAGAAAAATTGAGAATGAC
>CACWLF010000091.1:0-3859 GCA_902761645.1 uncultured Aeromonadales bacterium
ATCCGGGATTGAAATACACATATTTGATTCTTTTTCCTCCATGACACTTTTTAAGAAGTTGGATGTATCAAAATGCATATATGTGTACTTTTGCTTTTATCTCAAGTCTTTGATTCTGTTGATGTTTTTATTTTCAGAGACAGAAAATTTGTAAGAAAAACGGAAATATTATCTTTGTAACCTATTGATTTTACAAGAATATTTTGATGATTTTTTGTAATTTTTAAAATTTGATTGTATAAAATTTATACAGAATTTTTGTAAAAATTTTTCCGATTTTTGAGGTTTTGCAAAACGGCCCTCGGAAGGCGCGCCACGCCTGGCTCTCCAAAGGCTGCTGTCAGAATTGAGTAAGTTTCCTCAAAGATTAGTTTCTGATACCAAGTCAGAATTGAGTAAGTTGGACTTGCTTGATTGAAACGATGTGTGTCCTGATTTTAGGTGCGAGGACTTTACACAGTCAGAATTGAGTATGTTGGACTGGTGATTTGAGAATTCGCAACAAAGAAGGATGCTTTATTTTTCTTTCAATGTATATGAACTAAAAAGCGACATTTACATATGCGGGCGATTTGATTGAGAATTTGATAATGTAAGTGTTTTTATTTCACCTTACATACACTAATAGATTTTTCTGTCGATAAAAAAATTGAATATAATTAATCCGGCTGCCAGCAAAAAATTTCAGGTCAGCACCCGCTTGTATCTATATATAATTACGAATCGAAATTGTAAGGTTCTGAAAACATGCAGACATCCTCCAGATTATATTCCTGAAATTCTCATAAATTTCCGGTTTTCTCATAAAAATAACTGATTGCTTAAATTCTCGTACCGAAATTATTTAAATCATTTACGCAAAAATTTTCCGGGTAAAATCTGACCTTCACTTTTGCCGGAATTCAGAATGCTTCATATTAATAAAGTATTATTTTCAAATTTTCATGTATTCGGATGATTTCTCATTCTGCCGATTTCAGAAATCATATGAACGGGGCTGTTTAGAAAAGCGGTTATCATTATCACAGAAGTTTTTTCAGCAGGAAACATGCGTTTTATTAAAAAAAAATTTTAACCATGGTTTAACCCGCAAGACTGTTGAAACAAAAAAATTCAAACGTGCTATTATTACATCTGTAGAATATGAATGCGGAAAATTAATCAGCCGGCGATGACTTCCGGTTTGTCTCATAAGCATGGTGATACTGTACAGCATCATGCACAGACTCTGCAGAAAGATAAAATAATTATCTGCATGCTTTTTTCAGTCCTGCAGCCGACATTTACCGTTCTAGCGGACAGTACCGACTGAAGAAGGGCTAAAACGAATATCCGGTTCTTGTTCCAAAATGAAAGACATGCAGTTTTTCAGAAAAAAAAATTCTGCAGAAATTTCGATGAAAAAGTATTAGATAGGCTTATCTGAACTGAAATTGATTTCAGATATCAGATATCAGATCAGTTTAAAATTCAGCGAAGATAAAAAAAGACAGGATAATATAAACAGGCAGACAATCTGCAGAGCAGACGGAGTTCCAGGCAGTTGCCTCAGTATTTAATTCTGTTCAGATATTAAATTGAAATCAATTATTACAGGGAGTTTTTTATGACAGTATGTTCCGAGATCTGCGCACAGGCAATGCTTTTATCAAATGTTAAGGGCATCGGTGTCGTAAAACTGAAGGAACTCATGCGACTTGACAATTTCGCAACCATGAATACTGATGAATTTGCCGAGATCCTTCCAAATTACATAAAGACGGATGCAGACGAGGCATTGTCTCTTTTGAAAAATTCGCGCAGGACTGTTGAACAGCAGCTTGAACTTGCCGAAAAAATGAATATCCGGATAATTTGTTCTTCGGATGAACACTATCCTGAACTTCTTAAAAAATCAAAATTCGACCCGTCGATTCTTTATGTAAAGGGAGAACTCGGAAGACGGAAGAGAAGCGCCGCTGTAATCGGAACCAGGGAGCCTCCTGAAAAATTTGATGTTGTGGGCAGACGCATTACCGGAAATCTGGTCGAACGCGGATTTTCCATTGTCAGCGGTCTTGCTCTGGGATGTGACAGTATCGCTCACAAGGCGGCGCTGGAATTTCATGGTCACACTGTGGCTGTTCTTGGACACGGTCTGGATCACCTGTACCCGAAGGAGAACAAAAAACTTTCCGAGGATATTGTTGCATCTGGAGGTGCCCTGGTTAGCCAGTTTCACATAGGAGACGCTCCGAACAAATTCAATTTTGTCAAAAGGGATAAAATCCAGTCGGGTCTTTCAGACCTTGTGGTTATGCTGGCTTCGGGAGTCCCCGGCGGTTCTCTCATCGCGACAAAAAGCATACTGGATGATCGCCGTCACCTCTTTGTCCCTGCACCGATGAACAGTATTGCCGGCAGCGGCATGCTTAAGGCCAATATCACATTTGTAAGAGGCAATGTCGCGGAAATATGCGATATGCTTGGTATTACGTCGGCGGAAAAATATCCGTCCGACCTTGTTCATATCATTAACGGCAAAAACGACTATGATTTGTTTGAAACCGCAGTATGCGGAAGGACAGACTATAAAGGGGACAGCATTGATGAATCAGATCACGCTCCGGGACAGACCAGTCTCTTTTAAAGTCTGTGATTTAAACAGGTTTGCGCTGTGCGATTTTATTCTGGTTCGTGTTTTTTTACTTTATTATTTCTCCGATAGAGGATGGTTTAAAATAAACCCTATCCGGAAAATGAAATCCAGAAAAAAAAGTGCGAAAATAAATCTGTGAACGTAAAAAGTTTGCAGATAAACAATTTAGAAATTCTGCTTCTGCAGTTTATTGATTTGGAATTATTATTCGGGAATGTACAGCAATGAAAAATTCACACAAAAAACTTACAACCTCAGTTTTGATGAGCCTGTTCTGTTTAAGTCCGGTTTTTGCCGGAGAGAGTCAGGCTCCGGCAGAAGGGGAGATTTCCTCCCTGGATAATTCCTGCAGAGGCGGCGAACTTAAGTCATGCATCAGACTGGGAGAATACTATCAGTCTCAGAACAAGTCTTTCAGCAGCGACAGCGAGCACTTTAAGAAGGCGGAACATTATTTAAATCTGGCCTGCAGCGGCAAAAATGCCGAAGGCTGCCGGAAATTGATTGAACTGTATGAAGTGTGCCTCAGCAATGCCGAAAAGGACAGCCTGGTGCAGCAGATTAATCTTCAGCTCTGCGGATACGGCGAGCATGAATACTGTCTCAAGGCGGCTTATTTCTATGAACTTGTTTTCTTCCACAACACCGAATGGGGAACAAAAAATATAAATCTTGCCGTTGATAATGAAGGCATTGCCTACGAACTTGCTGAAAAATATTATCTGCTGGCGGCAAAAAAGGGATCTCGGTATGCGTATGCGGGACTGTCGGATATGTTTTCCAACACCTCGCTTGCCGGTTTGTTTCCTGATAAAGCGCTTAGGTATGCGGTAGCCGCCTGCAAGGTTGACAAATCCAGCTGCTACAATCTTGCTGTGATTTATGAACTTGGTACCGGCACTGAACGCAGCAGCGTCAAGGCTCTCAGGCACGGCATCGAGGCCTGCGGCGCACAGAACGGTTTTGCCTGCAGCCTTGTATCGGTATTTTATGACAGGGGAATCGGCACGAAAAAAAATTCCGCTAAAGCTGAGGTTTACCGCAAAAAGGCCTGCGAAAACGATCTGGGATTCGGCTGTTCCGAATTTGAAGCTGTCTACCATTCATATTCAAGAAATGCGGATTATTCATGGCAGCAGGGCAAATATCTGTTCAGTATTGCCTGCGGTGCCGATTACGGATACGGCTGCTATCATCTGGCCAAAACTGCTGAGAATGATG
>CACWLF010000091.1:3865-12408 GCA_902761645.1 uncultured Aeromonadales bacterium
GTATTCCCGGATTAATTCTGATTCCGACCGGAATTACCGGACGGATGTTTCCCGGTTTTCCGCCGCAGTCTCTTATAATATCAATGTGTTTTTGATTTTTTCATTGAGGTGTGGCTTTTTTATTTCCTCCCTGCTGTAGAAATTCTTTAAAAATCATAGGAGCCGCAGAAATTCTGAAATCCGGGCTGTTATTCCTTAAATAACGGCTGGCCCGGATTATTGCCGGCGTCAACCTTTTTTTATTCAAATTTCAACAAATTATGCATATTTTTTGATGTAACTTTTATTTTAAATTTCCGATTTTTGTTAATCTTGCAGGTAAACATCTGCTCGAAGTTCGGTTTGCTGATTTTAATTTTAAGTTTTTACCTTTGATCTGATTTAAATTTTAAAATTCAGTGCGCCGGATTTCAGTAAAAATGATTTGATTGATAAAAAGTGCGCCGACCCGTGGTTATCCGGAAAAACGCGTGCAAAGTAATAACAGTGCAAGGATAAAATTATGCTTAAAAGAACATATCTATCTCTTATTGTTTCAACCCTGCTTCCAATCAGTGCAATGTCGGCAGTCGTTGAGGTGCCGGCTGTCGGCAAGACAGAGGACGTGGCAGTAAAAAAAGCGAATCTTAATGCAGTCCGCTCCGCAATGATCGAACTTAGAGGAAAACAGTTCCTTCAGGATCATTCAAAGGAAATAAGAAATAATGTTATTTTAAAAATTGATGATTTCATAACAAGTTCAGAGGTTGTATCCTCCAGTAAAAACGACAAGGGAAATTATGAAATAAATGCCAGAGTTGATGTCAACAGTGAAAAACTTTCCGGCGTACTGGCCGAAATCAGCGGTGAGCCTGTAAAAACAGCAGCTTCAGACGAAAAAACTGATAACACCGAGGTTGTAAAATCAGACAAACCGGAGACTCCTGAAAGTCCTGAAGTAGCCGCAGCAGACAAACCGGAGACTCCTGAAAGTCCTGAAGCAGCCGCAGCAGACAAACCGGAAGCTCCGGAAAATCCTGAAGCAGCCGCAGCAGACAAACCGGAAACTCCTGAAAATCCTGAAGCAGCCGCAGCAGACAAACAGGAGACTCCTGAAAGTCCTGAAGCAGCCGCAGCAGACAAACCGGAAACTCCGGAAAATCCTGAAGCACCGCAGCAGATAAACCGGAAACTCCGGAAAATCCTGAGCCTGCAGCAGCGGCAAATACTGAAACTCCTGACAATCCGGAACCTTCCGGCACTGAAGCGAAGGATGACAATACTGTTAAAACCGCGTCTGCGGATGAAGATGTCAAACTGATCGATCCTGTGCTTGCAGAAGAGGATCTTGCCTATCTTGCATCCGTAAAACCTGCCGAAATCAAAACGGTCGAAGATACGCGCAAATATTTCCATATTGTGAGAAACAAGGTATTCGTGGATCTTACCGGATATTTCAAAGATCTCGGTTTGAATAGTGTGGTTAAGCTTACTCCGGATGAAAAGATCGACGACAGTCACGATTCATTCCAGTACAAATATTTTGTTGACGATCAGGAAACCTTCTCAGCAAAACTCACCAGCACCTATGCTCCCGGAAAGGTTGATTCAGAACTGACTGTAAGCGACAGCTATTTTGAGGGACTGGATCTAGGCGAAAAGCTTACACCGATTGTAAAGGATCTGGTGAACAGTTCAAAACACCAGCTTGATCTTGCCTCCGACATCATGGAATCCGTATTCTCGCTCAAGGAGGGGGAATTTGAAGGATTCAAGTGGAAGCCTTCGCAGTTTGTTTACAAGAATCTTGAAGCATCTCAGCCTGCGGCGATTTATGATGCTTACCTTTCGGTTCCTGAAATAACCGGTGATGCCGGCAGATTTATGCTGTCCGGTCTGGGCATTGCGATGGACAACAAGGAACTGAAGTATTCATTCAATTCCGCTCTGAAGAATTTAAAGGTCGGAGACGAGGAGGATGCATTAATCATCGACAACTTTGTTCATAACTTTACCGGTGCGGCATCCGAGGGCAAAAAGGCCAATGTATTTGATCTGAAATTCTCATCCGGAGTCGATCAGCTGTCCGAAACATCCGATGACGACGGTTATTCTCTTAAAAACACCAATGTCTCATTCTACTTGAAAAATCTTGATCTTGCCCAGGGTCTTAAGATCTGCGGCATGGATGAGAACAAACCTTTCTCCTATACGGCATTTTCCATGTGTCTGATGAACGCGGATCAGAAGCCTGATTACCAGCCGATAAAGGATAACCCTTTCCTGGCATCATACATGAGCAGCAGAGAGCTTGGCTACGGTTTTGCCTTCAATTCAGGCTATATGAAGCTTGGAAATATTGCAGGCGTGGATTTGTTTGATGTTACCGGACTTAAGTTTGCAACCGACTCAGCCGCAGACAGATTCAGTTCAAATGCAGAAATTGAAAAGGCAGAGTATAACGACAGCGACAACAAGCTCACTGTTTCAAATCTGAGCTACGGACTGGCCGTTACTCCTGATGCGTCATCAGTCAGAAACAATTACGATCTGTCCCTCAATATCACTCTTGGAAATTTACTGATGAATATTGCGGACAATGCGAAATATGAACCTGAGGAAAAGAGCACCGGAGATGAAGAACCTGCAAGAGGAAGAGACAAGAGGCATATTATCGGATATGATTACAGCGGCAACAGAATCGAACTTACCGTCAGCAATCTGAATCTTGACGGGATTGCCGGAATCTGCGGCGTGGCAAAGGACGATCATCTGTCTGTTGTTTCAACATTCGTCTGTGTCGCCGAACACGGGGATGAACTGCTTGATGCCGCAGCGACGATGATTCGCAAGAACACAACAGTCAATCTGAATTCCTTTACAAAAATGGGTGGTTCTCCTGTAAGTCTGACCGCAAGTCTTTCTGTAGATCAGAAGGCTGACGAGTCCAGTCCTGATTCCATTATTGCAGGGCTGAACATTACCGCGGATCTCAAACTAGACAAGGAGGTACTCAGCAAGGAGCAGTACGGTCTGCAGGAACTGTCGGATATGGCGGTGAAATATGCAAAGGATCCGGAAGCTGCAGAATATGAATTCCATATTGTATATCAGGGCGGCGAATTAAAGATTAATGACAAGCCTGCTGAATAGAATTCGCAGAATCATGTTTAAGTAATTGAAAGTCAGTGAACGGCGGTGAACATTATATATGTATCACCGCTGTTTTTTTGCTTTGGCGCGGAAACTCGGGAGGGAAGCGGCAGGAGCCGGGAGCGACAGTGGATTTTCAGCGGCATCACAGCATGACAGCGCTGAAATCAGATAACAAGCCGAGATATGATTTATTAATCACATGTGCCTCATTCAATGATTAATCAGCACAATCAAATTGCAGTTCATAAGTTTCAGGAAATTTAATCCAGATCACAAAATTAAATCAAACAAATAATAAACAATTGCACTCATAATTTTTAAAAAACAGTGATTAATGGACTTATGCAATGGAATTTTCTGATTAATTGTTGTAAAATTACACGAATTTATTCAGAGACTGTGATCTGCAGTGAATTTTGAAAAAAAAAGTCTCCGGCAGCAGATTTCAGGTATCTGATTTTCAGCGTTAAAGACGGCGCGGCGGAAATAAAAATACTTAAATAAGGTTTATTTATATTTAAAAATTTAATAGATTTTATTTAAATATTTTTCACATACAAAGAGACAATTGGAGGTCATCTTGGCTCATTCTGCATTATTGGTGTTGGAGGATGGCACAGTATTTAAGGGTATTTCCATCGGCGCTGACGGCTGTACGGTCGGAGAAGTGGTGTTCAATACTTCAATGACTGGTTATCAGGAAATTCTTACAGATCCATCATATACTAAACAAATAGTTACATTAACCTATCCTCATATCGGAAATTACGGTATTAACAAGGAAGATCAGGAATCATCAAAAATTCATCTGCAGGCTTTGGTAATCCGCAATTACACAATGATTGAATCAAATTTCCGTTCCGAGGAATCACTTTCTGATTATCTGAACCGTCATAATGTTTTAGGCATCGCCAATATAGACACCCGTAAATTAACCCGTATTCTGAGAACCAAGGGTTCAATGGCGGGCTGCATCATGGCGGGAGCCGAGCTGGATGAACAGGAGGCTCTGAATCAGGCGAAGGGATTTGCCGGACTCAAGGGCATGGATCTTGCCAAAGAGGTTACAACCGACCGTCCTTACGAGTGGAAAATTGGAACATGGTCGCTGGGACAGGGTTATGCAAGTCCCGAGGCCGAGGATTTGAAATACAATGTTGTGGCATATGATTTCGGTGTAAAGCAGAACATTCTGAGAATTCTGACACAGATGGGATGCAGACTGACAGTTGTTCCTGCAACAACACCTGCAAAGGATGTTCTTGCACTTAATCCGGACGGAGTGTTCCTGTCAAACGGACCAGGTGATCCCGAGCCATGCGAATATGCAATAAAGGCAATCAGGGAGATTGTTGATCAGGGTATTCCGACATTCGGCATCTGTCTCGGTCATCAGCTTCTCGGTCTGGCTTCCGGAGCAAAGACCATCAAGATGAAATTCGGTCATCACGGTGCTAACCATCCGGTCAAGGATGTAAAAACCAGCCGCGTGATGATTACCAGCCAGAATCACGGATTCGCAATCGACGAGAATTCGCTGCCTGACAATATCAGAGTAACCCATGTATCACTGTTTGACGGTTCGGTACAGGGCATTGAGAGAACCGACAGACCGGCATTCAGCTTCCAGGGTCACCCTGAGGCAAGTCCGGGACCTCATGATGTAACTCCGTTGTTTGAGCATTTCATTGAATTAATCAAGGCACGTAAGGAGAGCAAATAATGACTAAGCGTACCGATTTAAAGAAAATTCTGATTCTTGGTGCAGGTCCAATTGTAATCGGTCAGGCTTGCGAGTTTGACTATTCCGGTGCTCAGGCATGCAAATCATTGAGAGAGGAAGGTTATGAGGTTGTATTGGTAAACTCCAATCCTGCAACCATCATGACAGACCCTGAAATGGCTGATTCAACCTACATTGAACCTATTCAGTGGGAAGTGGTTGAAAAGATTATTGAAAAGGAGCGTCCTGATGCGATCCTGCCTACCATGGGCGGTCAGACTGCATTGAACTGCGCTCTTGATCTTGAACGCAACGGCGTTTTAAAGAAATACAATGTTGAAATGATCGGTGCGACAGCCGATGCGATTGACAAGGCTGAAGACCGTGAACGTTTCGACAAGGCAATGAAGTCAATCGGTCTTGAGTGTCCTAAGTCCGGCATTGCGCACAATCTTGACGAGGCGTGGGCTGTGCAGAAGGCGGTAGGTTTCCCGTGCATTATCCGTCCTTCATTCACCATGGGCGGTTCAGGCGGCGGTATAGCCTACAACCCTGAGGAATTCGTGGAAATCTGTACCCGCGGTCTTGATTTGTCTCCGATCAGCGAACTTCTGATTGATGAATCCCTCATCGGCTGGAAGGAATACGAAATGGAGGTTATCCGCGATCGCAACGATAACTGCATCATCGTATGTTCAATTGAAAACTTCGACCCTATGGGAATCCATACCGGCGACTCCATTACGGTTGCACCGGCGCAGACTCTGACCGACAAGGAATACCAGATCATGCGTGACGCGTCCATTGCGGTTCTGCGTGAAATCGGTGTTGAAACCGGCGGTTCAAACGTTCAGTTCGGTATCAATCCGAAAGACGGACGAATGGTAATCATTGAAATGAATCCTCGCGTATCCCGTTCTTCCGCTCTGGCATCAAAGGCGACAGGTTTCCCTATTGCCAAGGTTGCGGCAAAGCTTGCAGTGGGTTTCACTCTTGATGAATTAAAGAACGATATTACCAACGGTCTGACACCTGCTTCATTCGAACCTTCTATTGACTATGTTGTAACCAAGGTTCCTAGATTCAATTTTGAAAAATTCCATGAAGCCAACGACCGTCTGACAACCCAGATGAAATCTGTGGGCGAGGTGATGGCTATCGGCAGAAGCTTCCAGGAATCACTGCAGAAGGCACTGCGCGGTCTTGAAATCGGCAAGTCCGGTCTTGATCCTGAAATTGATATTAAGGAAGAGGATGCAGAGGATCGCATTGTACATGAACTGCAGAATGCCGGCGCCGCCCGTATCTGGTATCTGGCTGATGCATTCCGTGCCGGATTCTCTCTTGATGAAATCTTCCAGTACACCATGATAGACAGATGGTTCCTGATTCAGATCCAGGAACTCGTTCTTCTTGAAGATGAACTGCTGAAGAGAGGCCGTTCAAAGCTTGATCAGGATTTCCTGAGAACAATGAAGCAGAAAGGTTTCTCAGACAAGCGCATTGCCAAGATACTTGATATTTCCGAGAATGAAATCAGAAAGATCCGCGAACGCTGGAACATTATCCCGGTTTACAAGCGTGTGGATACCTGTGCGGCTGAATTTGCAACATCCACCGCCTATATGTATTCAACCTATGACGAGGAAAACGAGGCCGAGCCTTCAGATCGTGAAAAGATTATGATTCTGGGCGGCGGTCCTAACAGAATCGGTCAGGGTATCGAATTCGACTACTGCTGTGTTCATGCGGCACTGGCTCTGAGAGAGGACGGCTATGAAACAATCATGGTCAACTGCAACCCTGAAACCGTTTCAACCGATTACGATACATCGGATCGTCTGTACTTCGAGCCTGTAACTCTTGAGGATGTTCTTGAAATCTGCCGTGTTGAAAAACCTAAGGGTGTTATCGTACAGTTCGGCGGTCAGACTCCTTTGAAACTTTCACGCGCCCTTGAAGCTGCAGGTGTGCCTATTATCGGTACCAGTCCTGATGCCATTGACCGTGCGGAAGACCGCAAGCGCTTCCAGCAGGCTGTTGATCGTCTGAATCTGCTTCAGCCTCAGAATGATACCGTTACAACTCTTGAGCAGGCTGTGGTAAGCGCCAAGAACATCGGCTATCCGCTGGTTGTAAGACCTTCCTATGTACTGGGCGGCCGTGCCATGGAAATCGTTTACGATGAAGGCGATCTGCGCCGTTACTTCAAGGAGGCTGTAAGTGTTTCCAATGAATCTCCTGTACTGCTTGATCGTTTCCTTGATCATGCGACAGAGGTTGATATTGATGCGGTAAGCGACGGTGAAACCGTTGTTATCGGCGGTATCATGGAACATATTGAACAGTGCGGTATCCATTCAGGCGACTCTTCATGTTCACTTCCTCCTTACAGTCTGACAGTTGATATTCAGAACCGTCTGAGAGATCAGGTGTACGCTCTTGCTAAGGAACTTGATGTTATCGGTCTGATGAATACCCAGTTTGCTGTGCGCGGCACCGACATTTACATGATCGAGGTTAATCCTCGTGCGGCCCGTACGGTTCCGTTCGTATCCAAGGCTACAGGTGTTCCTCTGGCCAAGGTTGCGGCAAGAATCATGACCGGCAAGTCTCTCAAGGAGCAGGGATTCACCAAGGAGGTTATTCCTCCGTACTTCAGTGTCAAGGAAGTGGTTCTGCCGTTTAACAAATTCCCAGGCGTTGACCCGCTTCTGGGACCTGAAATGCGTTCAACCGGTGAGGTTATGGGTGTAGGTGATACATTTGCCGAGGCATATGCCAAGTCACAGCTTGGTTCAAACACCGTTCTGCCAAGAAAGGGCAAGGTTCTTTTATCTGTTCGTAAGTCCGACAAGGAACGTCTGCCTAAACTTGCACAGCAGCTTATTGAACAGGGCTTCTCGATTGATGCAACCCGCGGTACAGCCAGACTGCTGCAGGAAAACGGAATTGAATGCCGTCATGTAAACAAGGTGTATGAAGGACGTCCTAACATTCTTGACTTCATTAAGAACGGCGAGTACGACTTCATTATCAATACCACTGAAGGCAGAAGATCTATCGAGGATTCAAAACAGCTGAGAAGAAGCGCTCTGCAGTTCAAGGTTGCATATACCACAACCATGAACGGTGCCTATGCAACATGCGAGGCTTTCAAGGTTGATGAAAAAGCTCATGTAAGATCCTTGCAGTCACTGCACAAAATGATTGCTGAAAGCAAAAAATAAACTGCAGTCATAGCAGCTGATAAAAATCAGCAATAAATATCAGGTCTGCGGAATTAATTCCGCAGACTTTTTTTTGCCCGGTTTTCATGATCAGATAAGTTTCTGTTGATTTACTTCTTTTGCCCAATAATCCGTGTATTGACTGACTGATTTTCTCTGCAAAAAAAATTGCAAAAAAATAAAAAAATATGCAAAAAAATAAAAAAATATGTAAAAAAATAAAAAAATATGCAAAAAAATAAAAAAATATGCAAAAAAATAAAAAAATATGCAAAAAAATAAAAAAATCTGTAACCTTCTGTTTTCAGGATCGTTTAAAGGATAACAAAACAAAAGAACGTTTAACATTAACAACTGAATTTATGGAGCGTGTATTATGGCACTTACAATGTATATGAAAGTTACCGGCAAAAACCAGGGCGAAATCAAGGGTTCATGCGATCAGGGCGGAGACA
>CACWLF010000092.1 GCA_902761645.1 uncultured Aeromonadales bacterium
CTAATGCTACGGAAGCTGAAAAGGTTATGCCTGCAATTACCAGTATCAGAAATTTCGATTTACACGATAGCGGACTTCAACCAAATACTAGCAAATCAGTTAGATGCTTGGGAAATCTGGAAGCAACTAAACTGTTAAGAGAAATCAATGAAAACAATCTTTATCCTACAGATCAAGAAACATTCCTTAATCATGAACAGCTTGTTACGCTCTCTAATTTTTCCGGTTGGGGCGGACTTGCTCATATTCTAGATCCTCGCAACGACAGCAAAATGTCAAAAGATGTTAAAGCAGCTTTAACTGAGGATGAATTTCAATATGCGTCAGAGAACTCTCTTACTGCATATCATACGCCTACTAACGTTATCGACGGTATTTATACCGCACTGAAAAACATGAACTTTAAAGGCGGCTACATTCTGGAACCAAGTTGCGGAACAGGCCGTTTTATTGGGTGTTGTCCTGAAGATTTGAAGGACAAAGTTAAGTTCAAAGGTGTGGAACTTGATCCTGTTTCCGGTCAAATTGCTAAATGTCTCTATCCTGATGCTAGCATTACTGTTGCCGGATTTGAGACTATCGGCGGCTCAAATAAATTTGATGCTGTTATCGGTAATGTGCCTTTTGGCAAATATTATGTGAATGATCCGAAGTTCAATAAGTTGAATTTCACCATTCATAATTATTTCCTGGCTAAATCGTTAGATCAGGTTAAACCTGGCGGAGTAATTGCTTTGATGACTACACATCAGACAATGGATTCCCAGGATAACAGGCATCGTCTGTATCTGGCACAGCGCGGTGAATTGCTGGGTGCAATCAGAATGCCAGGCAATACCTTTGATGACAGTGGGACCAATGTAATAAGTGATATTCTGTTTATCAAAAAGCGCGACCGTGTGATTTCGGAAGATGAAGCTCTTGCTCAGAATTCATGGGTAGATTCACTCACAGCAGAAGGTATTTCTGATAATTACCGTGAACCGGATGAAAAGAAAAAAGAACTGCCGGAAAATTACGTTTATGTAAATTCATACTTTACTGAACATCCTGAAATGGTTGTGGGTTCTATGACTACTCGCGAAAGCCGGTACAATAAGGACGAACGTGATTTGGAAGTTCTGCCGCCTAACTTCTGGCAGTCTCAGTCAACTGTTAAGGAAGAAACGCAGAAAGTATTCATGAATGCCATCGCACAAATTCATGGAACAATCGAGCCTATACAGACAGATGTAATTGATCCTCTTGCAGATGAAGTCCCTGAATGGTATCAGAGCATTGATAAGCAGACCGATAAGAAAAATAACATATTTGCTTATGCTGCTGATGTAAGTATAGATAAAGTCGAACAGATGAAATTTGATCCGAAAATGGACAAGATGAAATTCTTTGTTCAGGATAATGAACTTTATTATCATACCGAAAAAGAGCATTTTGTTGCTTTCCCGAACGCTCCTGCAGCTTTGAAGGATTCCGTGATTGACTGTGTTAATTTGCGTGATGCGGCTTATCAGCTCATAAATATGCAGCTTGATGATTTACCTAAGAACGTCGTTTTAGATCAGCAGAAAGTGCTTAATGATACCTACAACCAATTTGTAGCTAAGCATGATCGAATTTTTAAATCAGACGTTCAAAAAATCTTCAAGAATGATTCCTCAGTAAATTTCCTGATGAATCTGGAAAATACAGAAACAGTAGACGAACCAAAACTTGATAAAGCAGGTAATGTTGTATTAAAGAGTGATGGCTCTGTTAAAACACAAAAGGTTACTAAATTTGTGGGATTGGCTGATATGTTTACGGAATTAACAATATCGCCTAATGTAAATATTACCCAAGCTAGCAATGCCACTGATGCTCTCAATTTATCAGTCAACAAGTATGGATTTGTAAATCTGCCATATATGGCTGAGTTGGTGGGAACACCGCATAAATATTCGGAGTTAATAAGTGAATTGGGTGATCAAATCTTCATAGATCCTTCTATTCCTTTAACGGAAGACTGGAAAGATGAAGGAATCCCTGGTATGTACGTTACCAGAAGTGAATATCTGTCCGGCAATATTCCACAGAAGATTAAATCTGCTGAAAAAGCAGGGTTAACTCATAATGTGGAGGAGCTGCAGCGTGCTATGCCTAAGAGACTCACTTCTGCGGATATTAAAGCTGAACTGGGAAATACATGGATCCCGGCAAAATATTACAACCAATTCATTAAGGAAGAACTGACTAAAGATTGCAAACATTTCTATGATACCTATACTGTTGACTCAGAAGTCAAACGTTCATTCGCAAATTTGGAAGTTGAATATTGCCAGGCAACTGGCTCATTGATGTTCAACGACGATTCTTGGGTTAGGAAAATTGCAAAGCATTCATTGCGCGGTGTTTTTGATAACCAGGAAAAGATTGTCAGCGATTTGGGAATACCTGAATTCAACGCGATATCATTAATGGACTGTGCATTTAAGTTGGAAAATCCGGTAGTTTATGCTGTTGATGAAAACGGAAAACCGATTAAGCAGACTGTTTATATTCCGCAAAAAGGATCTGACAAGGCTATAGCAAAGGAAATACCGGTGCGTGACAATAAGAAAACTATTGTGGCGGAAGAAAAACTTAAATCTTTGAAAGCTCATTTTGAAAACTGGATTTGGTCAGACCGTAACAGAACCAAAGAGCTAGAGGATATTTTTAATGCTCGGTTCAATTCATTTAAAGTTCGTGAATACGACGGCTCTAGCCTGACTCTGCCGGGCCACAATACAGAAATTAAGCTGCATCCGCATCAGCTCAATGTCATTGCCAGAATGGTTCAGGGTTCAAACAACACCCTGCTTGCTCACGAAGTCGGTGCTGGAAAAACATTTGAAATGATTGCTGCTGCGATGGAAAGCAAACGATTGGGAAAATGCAATAAGTCTATGCTTGTTGTCCCTAATCATCTCGTTGTGCAGACCGAGCAGGAATTCAGAAAATTATATCCTGCAGCTAAATTGATGGTGGGAACCAAAGATCAGCTTGAAGGCGATAAAAAGTTTAATTTCTTTAGTCGTGTTGCCGCATCTAACTGTGACGCGGTAATTATTCCACATAAGGCTTTAAGCTATATCTCGTTATCACCTGAACGTAAAGCTAATATCTTTGGCAACATGATTGACGATCTCAACAAACTGATGGCTAGTGAGTTGTATGACAATGATGGCCACAAAGCAACTTATCAGGCAATGATCAAAAGGATTAATGCCCTGAAAACTCAGCTTAACAAAGCCATGAACGCCGCAGAAAATGACTCAATGAAAGGGTTGTATTTCGAGCAGCTCGGAGTTGATAAACTCTTTGTGGATGAAGCACATGAATTTAAGAATCTGAGTGTTATTTCAACATTGAACGTTAAGGGTATGAAGACTATAGGCTCTGCTAAAGCAATGGATTTATACACCAAAACGCATTATCTGAATGAAAATGGTAAAAATGCGGTTGTTTTCGCTACTGGTACACCTGTATCGAATACTATGACAGAAATGTTTGTGATGCAGAAATACCTGGAAGAAGATCGTTTGAAGGAAATGGATATTCATAATTTCAATTCTTGGGTATCTAATTTTGGTCATATCAGCACCGAAACTAAAGTAGATGTCGTAGGTGATAAGTTTGAACCGAGAACTTCGCTAAACAGCTTTAACAATGTACCGGAACTAATGAACGCCTTCAAAGAAATTGCAGATATCAAAATGCAGTCTGAACTCAATCTGAATCTTCCTTCTGTTAAACAGACTACTATAGCTGTTGAAGCAAATGATTTTCAGAAAGCTGCAATTCAGGATTTGTCTTACCGTGCTAACGAAATACACTGTGGTGGAGTAGATCCGCGCGATGACAATATGCTGAAAATTACTCACGAAGGCAGAAGTTTAGGACTTGATCCTCGCGCCTATGATATGTCTGCAGATGATGATCCTGACAGTAAGGTTAATACCTTAATCGGTAAAGTGTACGATATCTATATAGAGACTGAATCAGACAAACTGACTCAGGTAATTTTCTGTGATCAGAATACGCCACCTGCCAGTGAAAAGGAGCGTGATGCAAATAAGTTCTATGTATATGACGATATCAAAGACAAGCTGGTTAATAATTACGGTGTACCTGCAAAGGAAATTGCTTTCATTCATGATTATGCTACCGATGAAGAAAAACAGTCGCTATTCGATAAAGTGAATAGTGGTGATGTTCGTATTGTAATCGGCAGTACACAGAAGATGGGAGCTGGAACTAATTTCCAGAAGCGATTAAAAGCATTGCATCATCTTGATATCGGTTGGCGACCTTCCGATATTGCTCAGCGAAACGGTCGTATTGTTCGCCCAGGCAATATGAACAAGGAGGTTGAAATCTACAACTATATTACTAAGGGTACATTCGATGCTTACTTGTGGCAGATGCAGGAGTCAAAGCAAAAGTTCATATCACAGATTATGACTACTAAATCTCCGGCCCGCACTTGTGACGAGCTGGATGAAACGGTTCTGACTTTTGCAGAAGTTAAAGCTCTGGCAATCGGTGATAATCGCATCAAGGAAAAGCTAGAAGCAGAAAACGAGCGCGATAGAATTCTCATTATGAAAAATGCTTTCAAGGCAGAACAATCACAGCTTAACCGAACTGTAACAGAAATCTTGCCACAGCAGATAGAAAGCGAAAAACGCCATTTATCTGCTGCTACAGATGATTTGCAATACCTTAAAATTCACGCTAAACCTGGTTTTGCAGTTAAACTTTTTGACACTGAATTTACAGATAAAAAGGAAGCTGGCAAAAAAATAGCTAAACTCATTGAAGAATTTAATGTTCGTGATGTGAAAAAGAAAAAAATCGGTTCATATAACGGATTTGTTCTTAATCTCTGTACATCAACATCCGGGCTTAGAAATGTCTTTTATTTAGAGTTGAAGAATCCTGAAAACAACAGTGTTCATACGTCGTTTACCGTACCAAAAACTAAACCTCTCGATATTATTGATAAGTTAGAAACTACAGTAACTGAAAAATCTTTAATACTTAGTAAATCTTTGAGTGAATCAAATCTAAAATTGTTGGAAGCAAATTTAGAAGATTGTAAATCCAAGTTGGTTGATAAATTTCCGCAGGAAGAAGAACTGCAGAAAGTTCTCGAAAAAATCAAGCTACTGGATCAGGGATTGGCAGAAAGTGAGGAACAACAGAGGAACACTGAAGAAAATCAAGATGAATTGGCGGAAGAACTGGATACCAGCTCTCGCGATGAATTGATTGATGAATCAGAGGAATTAGAGGAATTTGCCGACATTGAAGAATTGTCTGTAGATGATGAAGTGGAGAATAGTCAGAAACACGATAATCCAGACGATGAACGAGATCCTCCTAATATTAAGAGAGGAGATATAAGACGGTAATTTATATTATGAATATATAAGAATATAACCAAAGTGTATGTTAAATCCGTGCAAAGCGCGGATTTTTTACACAATTTTATAGATAATACTTACTATTTTGTATATATTATGTTATATATATTAAAAGATAATGAAATTTAAGGAAATTTTATGATTACGTTGGAATATCTTTCACAATCACCATTTTCATTTGATCTGGCTGAACTTAATGACAAGACTCTGCAGCGCAAAATTTACGATTATAAGAAGTGTATTGCTGACAAGTTCAATGCATGGAAATCCAGCAGCAAACAGCAGTTGGTATTTAATAAGTATCTTACTGAATGTGAAGATCAGATAGTTAAAGCTGTAAATTCCTCCGGTTATTCAGAACTGTTCATAAAACTGCTTCTGGAAATGTTCATTCATTTGAATAATGAAGATTCTGCAATAAGTCCTGTAATTATCAAAGATTTGGAAACATGTTTCTTTGGGGACTATGTATATTATTTCGGAGAGCATTCACTACACATCTTTGACTCTAAAATTGAACATGATGAAGTTCATGCAGCTAAACTTTTTGAGCTGTTTGAAGTGATGTTTGAAAATGAAGAATTTTTAAATTCTGAATTGGAAAAGCAGATTGAATCTGATTATATCAGATATTTCAATAAATTCAGCAATTATAATGAATCTAAGAATCATCATACTCTTGCCGAGGTTAAAGCAGACAGTTATGTTTGGGATGCTGATTTGGTGGAAACAGAAAGAGCTGACTTTGATCCTGGCAATAAGGATGAACAGCAGGCCAGAGATGAACTTCTTGCAAAATTTGCGGAGTTTAATGGCCTGATGCCCTGGGAGCTTCTACCGCTTAAGGAAGAATACCGAAGTATTCCTTTTGCCAATTGGGAGTATAAGCCGCTGTTTTCAGTTAATGGCTACAATCCTGGATATCTGGGAGATTATGAAGATTATTATGAAGCAGAGCAGATGTTTAATGGTTACGGCATGGGAGACTCAGAACTTGACTGTATTCATGAATTTTGCACTTATGAGATGCCTAAACCAAAGGATGAATATACCGGTAAATTATTGCAGGCTTTAATGATGGCTCGTAGTGATCTGTTAAGAAGTTCGTTTTTACGGAACTTTACTTTGCGTTCAAGTGTTAGCAATGAAGAATTTAATCAGCTCATGAATGATCCTGCAGTAAAGCAGAGAATCGAATCTTGCGATGTTTCCAACTTTAAGACTGGAGAAGTATTTCCTTACAGTACGGATGAAATAGCCAGCCATTATCGCGGATGTAATAATGATTATGAGCTGTATTTTAAATATCTTGAATTACCGGAGAATCAGCGCATGCGCGATGCTTTTATCATCTGTGTCTTTTCCAGGGATATGGTCAACATGATGGATAATTCATTTGAATGTAAAGAACCTTTTGCCCAGCAAAAGTATGGGGCGGTTCTGACAGAAGAACAGCGCGATGCTTTTTACCGCTACTGGCAGAATGATCTCATAGAACTGCAGGAACGATCTATTCATTATCAGAATAACATTGTGTTATATGATTTGAATCCAATCAATTTTACAGGTGATGGTTATGCGTTAAATCAAGCTTATATTCTGCATGAGTCCTACCCGGATGAAATGTCTGCACGCAATGTGCGTGTTCTGGAAAAGATTTTAGATTTGAGCAATAATTATTATTGTCCCGAAATATAGTGAATAATGTTTTAGTGAATAATTAAGAGGTATTGATATATGTGTACAGTAGCTGAGAAAGATGTTTTGTTTGAGTTAATCAATGATGCCATAGCTAGCATTCGTCGCCAGAACAAAGATGATGACGAATCTATAAAAGATAAACGTTTCCTATATAAACTAAGGGAACACTATTACGCTACAGATGAAATTAAAATTGATTATGAAACAGAAGCAGACAAAATTGA
>CACWLF010000093.1 GCA_902761645.1 uncultured Aeromonadales bacterium
TCTCTCATAACGTAGTTCATTCACTTTTCAGTGAAATCACTTAGACTAAGCAAAAGCCATAATTACCTTAAAGGTTATTATGGATCGTTTACTAATTATTATTTATTTAATACAAAGTTCGTCAGATTCTGCTCATTGATATAATTTCGCATACTGATTCTAATTGCATTAATATTTGTTAACCCGGACTGATCTACAATCTGTTTCACTTTTGAAATATCAATTCTTCTCAATAAATACTTAATCTTTGCAATATTGCTCAGGTTCATGCTGAATTTTCTGTAACCTATGGCTATCAGCAATAATATACCAAGATAATCACCTGCCATTTCACCGCAAATTGATACAGGCTTATTAAGTCTTGTACACTCTTTATATATGTAATCCAACGTTTTTAAAATTGCAGGGTGATACGGATCATAGCAATTGGCAACTCTTGAATTATTACGATCTACCGCCAGCAGATACTGTGTAAGATCATTGGTTCCGACAGAGAAGAAATCAGTAATTTTACTTAAATCCTCCAAAAGCATTACCGCGGACGGCACTTCAATCATTGCACCTAGCTGCGGATAAATTAATTGCTCATCAGTAAGATCCAATTCTTCCTTAACTTCTTTATAGGCCAAATCCAATAATTTTCTTGTGTCCTCTATTTCCTTGCAGGATGAAATCATAGGAACCATTATTTTAAGATTACCCAAACCGATATTTGCCTTCAACATGGCTTTTAACTGAGACATAAATAAAGGTCTGTTATCAAGCATCAGCCTTACACCGCGCCATCCAAGTGCAGGATTAGCCTCATTAATCTTTAAATATGATAACTGCTTATCTCCGCCAATATCCAATGTTCTCATGCAAACAGGCAAATCTTTAAACGATATTAAAAAATCGCGATAATTTTTGATTTGTTCCTGTTCAGTAAGAACACTATCCTGAAGCATAAACGGAATTTCGGTACGATACAAACCGACTCCGTCAACAAAATTACCCTTTGACTCCAATTCCGAATTCATACCTGCATTCAGCTCGACATAAATCTGCTGTTTATCCAGAGTTATAGCAGTCTGATATAACTCCTGTTCGGCAATCTGACGCAGATTATTTTCTGTTTCAATTAACTGCTCGTATTCTTCTTTTATGGCATTATCAGGCTCTATAATAATTGTACCTGTAGTTCCATCCATCACTATATAATGATCATCAAACTGATCTATGGTATCACTCGTTTCAATAATTGCAGGCAACCCCATATTTCTTGCCAATATAGCCGCATGTGAATTAACTGATCCCTTGCAGGATATAATACCCTTCAAACTTGAACGAGGCAGTTCAACCAGCATTGATGCGGTAACCTCATCAGCAACCAGAATAACAGGTTTTGAAAAATCATAAAACTCCACCTGGGAATGAGCGAGTTTTGACAACAGTCGCTGCGCAATATCCTTGACATCTGCAGCGCGTTCTTTCAAATAATCATCCTTAAGAGTTTTGAATTTTGAAATATATTTTTCACAAACGACCTTCACCGCAGATGTAGCCATTATTCCATTTTTAAAAATCTCTTCATCTATCGCTTCAACAAATGACTGATCATTTAAAATCATATTGTATATTTCAAAAATCTGAGAATTATTTGAACTGGTAGACTGACTTAATTTAATCATCAGATGATCCAGTTCCAGCTGAACCTGAAACATTGACTGATGGAACAATTCCGATTGAATGGAGGGATCTTCGCATTTTTCAATATTGATATTTTCCAGCAGCAACGGCGGTCTCATAACAAACGCTTTTGCCTGTGCCAATCCCTTGGAAACAGGTAATCCGGTAATGGTTTTGCTTGAACTTTTACCAAGAATTGCCATTTCCTTTTTGAGTTTTACTTCCAGAAATTTACCTGCAAGCTGAGCCGCAAGCATAACCATAAAAGATTCATCAATTTCATCAAATTTTCTTGGATTTTTCTGTTGTATAACCAAAACGCCCAAAAGTATTCCCTGATCTACAATTGGCACTCCCAAAAATGAATGAAACTGCTCTTCTCCGTATCCTGGTATAAATTTAAAATTCGGGTTATTAGCCGCATCAGCAAGATTAATCAGTTCCAGAGTTCTGGCAACCAGTCCCACAACACCTTCATCAAAGCCTAAAGCAATTCGTCCGACAGCTTTTTGATCCAATCCGTCTGTGGCAAGAAGCTGCAGTAAATTACTGGACATGTCTCTTACATAGATAGAGCAGCAATCAACTCCCAAAGCGTCTTTGGTTTTCATAACCAAATTTTGCATTGCTAAAGTTAAAGAATCAGCAGAAGAAACACTCTCTACAATTTTTCTTAATATTGTTAGCACCTAAATCTCCTTTCTTTAAATTTATTATGCGACAAACTCGAACTTGAATTAATTACATAATACGAAAATTCCTTCAATACTCTCCTGTAAACATCTTTCTTAAAAGAAACAACCTGACGAATCGGATACCAGAAACTAACCCATCTCCATCCATCAAATTCAGCATGCTGATATTTATCAAAAGAAATATTCTTTTCTTTATTATCTATTATTTTTAATAAAAACCATTTTTGCTTTTGGCCGATGCAAAGCGGTAAAACGTCTTTTCTTATTAAACGTCGCGGCAACTTATATTTAAGCCAGAATTTAGACTGTGCAATCAACTTAACATCATTGGACTTTAAACCCAGTTCCTCATACAACTCACGATACATAGCCTGTTCAGCACTTTCACCGTTATCAAGGCCTCCCTGAGGAAACTGCCAGGTATTCTGACCAACCCTTCTAGCCCATAAAACCTGACCGGCTGAGTTATATATGATTATTCCAACATTAAGTCGATAACCTTCCTGATCAATCAATTTACATTCCAAAATAAAATAAAACAATCTATTATACTACATCAAAACTATTTATAAGGTTAAGCACAAGTTCACAATTATAACATTAAACACAAAACAAATATTGCTATTACCATAAGTTAAAACTAAACTAAAAAAGGTTATGGCAAAACAGTATATGACATTAGTACCTAATCCCAAATCAGTTGATGAACTTATGTCCCGTGCCTACAATCTGGCAGGCAAAAAAGTAAAGGACATTGCTTCAACATACAATTTAAAAATCCCTACAGACACCCTGCACTCAAAAGGGTGGCTAGGCGTGTTTCTGGAAGCCGTTCTCGGAGCTGACGGCAGTAATAATCCGATCCAGGATTTTACAGATCTTAAAATAGAATTAAAAAGCATCCCGATTTCCAACGATTTGGTTCCATATGAAAGCACATACATATGTGTTGTCCCACTGTTAGGCAATAGCAACGTATCTTTTTATGAATCAAATTTTTTCAACAAAATAAAAAAAATATTATGGTTTCCTTTTGATGGCAATAAAAATCTTGCAATAGCTGAAAAAAAATTTTTTACACCATTTTTATGGTCTCCTAATCAGGAAGAATTACAAATTTTAAAACAGGATTGGGAAGAACATATGGAAAAAATCAGCACAGGTCAAATAGAAAATATTACAGCAAAAGACGGAACAGCACTGCAAATCAGACCGAAAGCGGCTAATGGAAGGATTTTAACTGACGCAATAGGAAGAAACGGACAATTAATACAGACAAGACCAAGAGGTTTTTATTTACGTCCATCGTTTACTCAAAAAATTCTTAAAAATAAATTTTTATAAAAAAATTTAAAAAATATTTGATTAACTTAAAATTTTTTTTGATTTTTATAAAAAAAAGTGTAGAATTAAAAAAGATTATTTTTTATTCACACCTTGGGGAGATAAAATGTCAGTAGAAAAGAAATATAATAAGACATCTAAAAAAATTAAGGTAACTTTTAGAGTAGAAAAGAAAGCAGCTCAGGATGCAGAAAATATTTTCTTATTATGTGAGCACAATGGCTGGGATCCAATTGAATTAACAAAGCAGAAGAAAGGCGATTTCAAAGTAGATGTTGAATTCGATGAAGATTCCGAACAGAAAGAATTCCAGTACAGATTCCGTTTGGTTCTGAAAGACGGTGTAGAGGTTTATGATAACGACTGGGATGCAGACTACTATGCTCCTAATCCATTTGGCGGCGAAAATTCTGTTGTAGATTTAACAAAAAATATAAAGAAGACAGCTACTAAATAATTACATCAAGTGATATTGATTTTATGAGGTCGAAGCATTTAGTTTCGACCTTTTTTTATTTGCAAACATATAAAATAAAAGGAGCCGATTTGGCTCCTCCTAGAAAAAGATAAAATTGCTATAAGAATTAATTAAGTTTTTCTTTAATTCTTGCAGACTTACCTGATCTTTGACGTAAATAGTATAACTTAGCTCTACGAACATCACCGCGTCTTAATACCTGAATAGAAGCAATGATAGGACTGTGAGTCTGGAATACTCTCTCTACACCTTCACCATTTGAAATTTTTCTAACTGTGAAAGCAGAATTTATACCACGATTGCGTTTTGCAATAACAACACCTTCAAAGGCTTGCAAACGTTCCTTGTCACCTTCTTTAACTTTGATCTGTACCTTAACAGTATCACCAGGAGCAAAGCTTGGAAGATCTGTACGTAATTGTTCTTTTTCTAATTGTTCAATAATATTCATTTTATTTCCCTTACCTAGAATAAACTGAAAACTCTTACTTTTGACAGTCGTTAGACTGGATATATTTCGCAAGAAACTCTTCCTGCTCATCAGTCAGAGCTAGGGTTTTTAACAAATCCGGTCTTTTAGTAAAAGTTTTACCCAAAGATTGAGATAACCGCCACCTTCTTATCGATTCATGATTCCCCGACAGCAATACTTCAGGAACATCCATTCCTTCAATACTTTCAGGCCTGGTATATTGAGGATAATCTAAAATTTCATCATAAAAGGAATCTTGTTCAGCACTGGAATAATCGCCTAAAACTCCAGGTATGAGACGCGACACCGCATCAATCAATACCATAGAAGGCAATTCACCGCCGCTTAAAACATAATCCCCCAAAGAAATTTCTTCGTCAATATACTTTGAGATAAATCTCTCATCAATCCCTTCATAACGACCCGATACAACAATAAACGAGTCAGCACGAGACAAATCCCGAACCACACTTTGCGAAAGTTTCCTACCCTGAGGCGACATATATATAACCCTTGTTTCCTGTCCCAGATCGGCTTTTGCTTCCAGTACAGCTTTTTCCAAGGTTTCATATAACATCAACATCCCAGGTCCACCCCCGAAAGGTCGATCATCCACAGATTGATAATTATCAGATGCATAATCACGAGGATTAAAACATTTAATATTCAGCAATCCATTCTTACAGGCTCTACCTGTTACCCCATAATTTGTTATAGCAGTAAACATTTCTGGAAAAAGAGTTATTGCTCCTATAACCATTTGTGCATACCAAACAAATTAAAAATCCGGGTCCCAAACAACGACCATGGTCTTTTTTTCTTTATCAAAATCCTTTATGATTTCACCAAAAACTAAAGGAATCAGACGTTCTTTTTTACCATATTCGTCGTCTTTTTCTGCTTTTAAGACTAAAACTTCATTAGCACCAGTTTCAAAAAAATCTGCTACAGTACCTAAATTATAATTCTGTTCATTATAAACAGTAGCGCCAATAAGGTCATTTATATAATATTCACCTTCCGGCAATTCAGGTAAAACAGACTCATCAACATAAATACTATAATTAGTCTTCTGTTGAGCCACCTCTCGCTGATCAATTCCTGCCAGCTTAACGATGAACCCGTTTCCGTGGCGTTTCCATTCTTCTAACTTAACTTCACACCACTCACCCTGTTCTTTGATAAACCAGGGCTGATACTCAAAAACACTTTCTAAGCATTCAGTGAACGAATGAACTTTAATCCAACCGTTAGTACCGAAAACGGCACCAAATTTACCTATTTCAACTGGATTTTCCATAAATTCGTCACCCTGTTTTAATTAATTGCTTTTAGCAGATTTAATTAAATACTTAACGCGATCAGAAGGCTGAGCACCCTTACCAATCCAATATTCAACGCGATCTGAATCTAAACGAAGTTTTTCTTCCTGACCACGGGCAATCGGATTAAAAAAGCCAACACGTTCAATAAATTTACCATTGTGTTCGCGACGAGAATCAGCAACAACAATCTGATAAAATGGACGTTTCTTGGCACCAGCACGAGCTAAACGAATAACTACCATAATTTACCTATTTAATTCAAAGGAAATTAATAACACGTGGCAAAGCCACTCCTCTCATTATCTGCAACAACATCAGACATTATTACAAATAAAACCTTGCAATTATATACAGTTAAAGCCCTAAATGCAAACTAAATGTGAACCGTCCGCAACCTGCTCTAACAAGTAACTGCGAGATAAACATGAAATATATATAGGGGATACAGCTTCAATAAAATCTACGTATAAAAAATTCTATTAAAATCTTCCGAATCCTGGAATTTTGCTCAGTTTACCTACTAAACCCATAATTTTCTTCATACCACCCTGAGAAGATAACATTTTCATTACCTTCTGCTGCTGAGAAAATTCCTTAAGCATTACATTTATCTCATGCAAATCCAAACCGCATCCCAGTGCAATTCTTCTTTTTCTTGAGCCTTTTATTAAATCCGGATTTTCTCGTTCTTTAGGAGTCATAGATAATATAATGGCTTCAATATGCTTAAACTTATCATCGTTTACCTTATCTTTTACTTCATCGGGTATTTGACTCAAACCCGGCAGTTTGTCCATTATTGAAGCAACACCGCCCATACTTTTCATCTGCTTCAAAATATTCAAATAATCGACAAAATTAAAACTCTTTCCTTTCTTTAATTTTGCTGCCAGTTTCTCAGTATTTTCTCGATCAACATTTGCCTGAAGATCGTCAATCAAGCCAAATACATCGCCCATTCCCAAAATTCTGCCGGCAATACGATCAGGATAAAATGGAGATAATCCATCAATTTTTTCGCCAATACCAATAAATTTAATCGGTTTTCCTGTTATTTGTCTAACAGATAAAGCAGCACCGCCTCTAGCATCACCATCCGTTTTGGTTAAAATTACACCTGTTAAATCCAAAGCTTCATTAAATGCTTTAGCTGTATTGGCAGCATCCTGGCCTGTCATTGAGTCAACAACAAACAACGTTTCTATAGGATTCACAGCCTGATGCAATTCTTTAATTTCCTCCATCATTTCGTCATCAATATGAAGACGACCTGCGGTATCAATAAGGAGTACGTCAAAAAATCCTTTTTTTGCAGCCTCTATGGCATTATTCGCAATCAAGACAGGTTTTTGATCTGTTGTGCTCGGATAAAATTCAACATC
>CACWLF010000094.1 GCA_902761645.1 uncultured Aeromonadales bacterium
TAACTTATACGCCTGTGGACATTGTGTAAGACATTGAGTTACGTAACATCGTAGCCAACGCAGTAGTGGTTGAAGCAGGAAGCTCCGACTTCTATAAGTAGGAGTAGTTCACAAATGTATTATATGTCATGCTTTATTTTATAACTTGTGATATCAAGTGTGTTTTTTTGTAATACTCTATGAGAAAATCATTTCAGACTATACGGATGATAAGAACATTTAATAGCAATTTACGAAAGAACGTTTGAGAATTATAATAAGAAGAATAAGGGAATGAGCACATGAATAATAAAGGACAATTAATACAGGATCCGTTTTTAAATGAAATTCGTAAGGAGAAAATCCCTGTTTCAATCTATCTGGTAAACGGAATCAAGCTGCAGGGTCTTATCGAATCTTTTGATCAGTTTGTAGTACTGCTGAAAAATAATGTCTGCCAGCAGATGGTGTATAAGCATGCAATATCCACCATTGTGCCTGCCAAGCCGGTGCAGACGCTGAAGGTACTGGACGATGACAAAAATCCTAATGCTTCCGCACAGGCAAAGCAAAGTTAAGATAATGAACAATATTAAGGAAAGACGTTTTGGAATTTCCTAATGGACAGAAATCCAGGGCGATCCTAGTACAAACAGAAATTACCTCCGAATTAGCCTCAGTTGAAGATCTGTCTGAATTGAGGCTCCTTGCTGTTTCTGCAGATATTGAGGTTGCGGATGTCCTTCACTGCAGAAGAGCAGTTCCGTCTCCACGTTTTTTTATCGGTTCAGGAAAAGTTGAAGAACTGGCTGTGCTGGTTGAACAGCATGGTGCGGATCTTGTTATTTTCAATAATCCTCTGACTCCTGCTCAGGAGCGAAATATCAGCAAAGAGGTCAAGTGTACGGTTCTCGAACGTACGTCGCTGATTCTTCATATATTCGCCCAGCGTGCCAGAACATACGAAGGAAAACTTCAGGTCGAACTTGCACAACTGAAATACCAGTCCACAAGACTGGTCAGAGGATGGACCCACCTGGAACGTCAGAAAGGCGGTTTCGGTTTAAGAGGCGGTCCGGGTGAGAAGCAGCTGGAACTTGACCGCCGTATGCTTAATGAACGAATAGATGAAATTGAAAGAGTTCTGCAGAAGGTGGAATCACAGCGTGAACAAAGCAGAAAGGCTCGCAGGAAAAATGAAGTGCCTGTTCTTTCCCTTGTAGGGTATACCAATGCAGGAAAATCATCACTGTTCAATTATCTGACGAATTCGGATGTTTATGCCGCAGATCAGCTTTTTGCAACTCTGGATCCTACCTTGAGAACTCTGGAAATAAAGAATCTCGGAAAAGTTATTTTTGCCGATACAGTAGGTTTTATCCGACATCTTCCTCACGATCTGGTTGCCGCTTTCAAGGCGACTCTGCAGGAAACAAGGGATGCAACCGTACTTCTGCATGTGATCGACTGCCATGATGAGCGAATGCAGGACAACATCGATCAGGTAAATATTGTGCTGAATGAGATCGGTGCCGGAGATGTAAGACAGCTGCTGGTGTTCAATAAAATCGACCTTATGGATGAGGTTGAACCGCATGTGGTCCGTGACGATCACGGTGTCCCCAGAGCTGTATGGCTTTCGGCTAAAACAGGCGAAGGGTGCGAACTCTTATGCGAAATTATTAATGAATTATTACAGAAAAATATAGTAAAATTGTCACTGATTTTGCCTCCTTCTTCATGGAATTTGCGGGCTGTTTTGTATGAAAGCAAGGCAGTGGTTTCAGAAAAATTTGATGAAGACGGTAATGATTTGCTTGAGATTCAGATTTCAGAAGTTGAATTGAATCGTTTGAGTAAAAAATATGATTTTTTAAGACAGAATATAGGATAAAAAAATGCCTTGGAAACTTCCTGGTGATATTAAATCTAACAAGAATAATCGTCAGTCGGGTAATGTGAAGAAAAATATGAGCAATAATTTTGATTTCGGAAAATATTTCAACGGGGCCAAGACTTCGATACTGCTGATTTTACTTGCAGTGTTCGGATTATGGTTCATCAGCGGTTTTTACACTGTAAAGGAATCGGATCGCGGAGTTGTGCTTCGTTTCGGCAAGTTTGTAAAAATTGTTGAGCCCGGTCTGAACTGGAAACCTACGTTTATTGATAAGGTTTACAATGTCAATATTACAACTGTTCAGTCATTCTCATCCAGCGGTCTTATGTTAACCAGGGATGAAAATGTTGTTAAGGTTGAGATGAATGTTCAGTTCAGAATTTCAGATGCAAAAAAATATTTGTTTTCTGTAACAAATCCTCAGGAAAGCTTAAAGCAGGCCAGTGACAGTGCTCTGCGTTTCGTGGTAGGTCATACCACCATGGATGACGTTCTGACAAAAGGCCGTCAGAAGGTTAAGCAGGATACCTGGGAGGAAATGCAGAAGATTATCAATCCTTATGATATGGGTCTGACCATAGTTGACGTTAACATGCTTCCTGCCCGAGCTCCTGATCAGGTTAAGGACGCGTTTGATGATGCGATTGCGGCACAGGAAGACGAGCAGAGATATATCCGCGAGGCGGAGGCATATGCACGTGAAATCAGACCGAAGGCTGTAGGTCGAGTTCAGAGACTTAACGAGGAGGCTGAAGCATACCGTCAGAAGGTGGTGCTGGCTGCAGAAGGCGAGGTGGCAAGATTCAAGGCCATTTTACCTGAGTACAACAATGCTCCGACACTTACCAAGAAACGTATATATCTTGAAACCATGGAAGAGATTTATTCCAAGAACAATAAAGTTATTCTTGATTTGCCTAACGGAAACAATTCTCTTATTTATCTTCCGGTTGACAAGCTTATGAATGAAGAAACCGCTGCAAAGGGAGGTAAATAGAATGTTGTTGCAGAAAGTAGGTATTGCAGTAGCTGCGGTTCTGATACTGGTTTATTCCACCATCTTTACTGTACGTGAAGGTGAGGTGGGCATTGTCTTCCAGTTCGGAAAGGTGGTAAGAGACAGTTCCGCGGATGCGAAAGGTGACAAGCAGCCTCCTAAGATTTATATGCCTGGTGTTCATTTCAAGCTTCCGATTATCGAAACCGTTAAAAAGCTTGATGTAAGAATTCAGACTCTTGATTCCCAGGCGGATCGTTTCGTGACCTCGGAAAAGAAGGATCTGATTATCGATTCGTATGTAAAATGGAAGATTGACGATCCGGCAAAGTTTTTCCTTACAACCAACGGCGGCGATTATATGATGGCATCCGATCTTCTGAAGAACAAGATCAACAACGGACTGCGTTCTGAAATCGGAAGCCGCACCATTAAGGAAATAGTGTCGGGTGAAAGGTCTGAAGTTATGCAGAATGCTCTGCTGAGTTCAGCAAGTTCGTCCGAACTGGGCATCAAGGTAATTGATGTCCGTATTAAACAGATTAATCTGCCTGTCGAGGTTTCAAATTCGATTTATCAGCGAATGAGAGCTGAACGTAATGCGGTTGCCAAGGAACACCGTGCCCAGGGTGTGAAACAGGCAGAATTTATCAGAGCAGAGGTTGATCGCGAAGTTGCTATTATGATCGCCACAGCAGAAAAGAATGCCAAGGAAACCAAGGGTAACGGAGATGCACAGGCGGTGAAAATATATGCCGATGCATACAAGCTTGATCAGAATCTGTTTACTTTCCTGAAGAGCATGAATGCATATAAGGCAAGCATGACAAACGGAAGCAGGAATGTGATTGTCGTAAAGCCTGAAAGCGAATTCTTTGACAATTTTGATCAGATTCGCTAGCAGGAATAAATAAATTTTAATTGTGAAATAGCCACGAAATTCGTGGCTATTTTATGTTTGTATTTTATGCTAGAATTAATAACATTGTTTAGTTTTTAGTGGTGCTTCGGCGCAGTTTTATTTTGTTAATTAAGTAGATAAAAATGACACAGAACGTTGTAGTTTTAGGAACCCAGTGGGGTGACGAAGGAAAAGGAAAGATTGTTGATTTACTTGCTGAACGTGCAAAATATGTTGTACGTTATCAGGGCGGTCACAATGCTGGACATACGTTGGTAGTAGAAGGAAAGAAGACAGTTTTGCGTTTGATTCCTTCCGGAATTTTACATCCTTCCACAACATGTGTAATCGGTAATGGTGTGGTATTGTCTCCGGAAGCTCTGCTGGGCGAGATTAAGGAACTTGAGGACTGCGGTGTTTCAGTAAAACCCAGACTGAAAATTTCTGAAGCTTGCCCTTTGATTTTACCTTATCATGTTGCCCTGGATCATGCTCGTGAGGCGGCTTTGGGTAAAAAAGCCATCGGTACCACCGGAAAAGGTATCGGACCTGCTTATGAAGATAAAATTTCCCGTCGGGGTTTACGTGTAGGCGATTTAAGAAATCTTGATGTTTTTGCGGAAAAACTCAGAAACATTATGGATTATCATAATTTTGTGCTTAAGAACTATTTCCATGCCGAAGAGGTTTCCTATGACGATGTTCTGGCAAAAGCAAAGGAATATGCGCCGATCATTGTCAATATGATTACGGATGTTACCGAACTGCTGGCCAATGCAAGAAATGCAGGCGAGTATGTTATGTTTGAAGGTGCACAGGGTACATTCCTCGATATCGATCACGGAACTTATCCGTATGTTACATCCTCCAATACAACATCGGGCGGTGTCGCTACAGGCTCAGGTTTCGGTCCGAGAAACATAGGATATATCCTTGGCATTGCAAAGGCATATACAACCCGTGTAGGAGGAGGTCCGTTCCCTACAGAGCTGAATGACAAGGTTGGAGAGTATCTCTGCGACAAGGGGCATGAGTTCGGTTCCGTGACCGGAAGACGTCGCCGCTGCGGATGGTATGATGCTGTTGCAATGAGAAGATCTGTAATGATCAATTCATTATCCGGTCTGTGTTTAACCAAACTGGACGTTCTGGATGAATTGGATGAAATCAGGATTTGTGTAGGTTACAGGAAGAACGGTGAAATTATTAAAACATCACCGATGGCTGCTGATGATTATGAAGGTATCGAACCTGTATTTGAAACATTGCCTGGATGGAAGTGCAATACTTTCGGTGTCAAGACTCTTGATGAACTTCCTCAGAATGCAAGGAACTACATTAAGAAAATTGAAGAAGTTACAGGGATTCCTGTCGATATTATTTCTACAGGACCTGATCGTGATGAAACAATTATACTTAAGGATCCGTTCGAGGCTCAGTAATATCTTCTTCGCAGTTTTATCTGGTGATTTAGCTGCGATATAAGATTGGCTGCGGTTTTACAAAGAATACTCCACATTGATTTGTGGAGTATTTTTTTCGGATTTGTCTGATTAACTCTGTTGATTTAACAGGATAGTGTTTTTTTATATCTGTTGGCATAAAAATTGATCTTTTGTCTGCTTTATTAAAAAATATCGTTAGCAAAGTTTGTATGATCAGAAAAATTAAAAATATCAGGTAATATATAATCTTAAAATGCATCTTTGTGTCATTAATTTAATCAATATGTCTAATTAATGATCTAAAGTTGTTTTGCTTTTTTTCTTAAAAAGAATAAAAAATACATTAAAGTGATTTACTTTTCTATTAAAAAAAACCATAATATAAGTGGTTTAACTTATTGATTTAAAGTAAATTTTTTGATTTTTGAATTTTCTGCAGTGTTAACACGCTTATTTATGAAAATAATAAAATTAGGTTAAATTGATTTGATAGATATCATATGCCGATGTGAAGGTAATTCGGCGTACGAATATTTGTGAAATATAATTGTATGGTTTCGGGTTTGGCTGAAGTATTTTGTATTGTTGAATTCTGAAATTTATATTGTTTATCAAGTTTAAAGCATTGTTTTTGTTATGTATATTAAGTTTTTAATACAAAAATAAATACTTTTGTCACAAAACATATTATTATTTCACAAAAAAATGATTGCCGTTTGATGTTTGATTAAACTTTTGTTATGGAGTATAGATTATGAAAATGCCGTCTAGAGACGAAGTAAAGAACACTCTTAATATAGATTTCCTGAATAAGCTGTGTTCCGTTGGAAATGAAGGCATGTGTTACGAACAAATTTGTGAAGAGTTCCATATTAACAAGAGAACTGCGCAAAGATGGATTGCTACAGTAACTCGTCTTTTTCCTAATTATTTGATGGTTAGACGCACAAAGAGAAATAAGTATTTCAGAATTGATTTTATGAATCATGGTTTCTCATTCGACTTTAGCAGTGAAGACGCTTATTATGTTGGTGAGGCTATAGAGTTGCTGTCTAAAGTTAGTGCTCCAGGCGTTGAACGTGTCAAGTCAGCATTGAAAGCAATCTATACAAGATTGGAAGCAAGTGTTGAAACCAAGAAGAAAAAGCGCAACTATCAGGCAGATACCGAGGAAACTGTAAGAAGTTCAGAAATCGTAAAATTCAGAGGTCCTCATTTTTCTGTTGATGCTGCCAAGATTGAACAGCTTTCAAAGGCAATCAAGGAAAGAAGAGTCTGCGAGATTTTCTATAAGAGTGCTCAGGAAGCTTCCGGCAAGTTATACACTATTGCGCCTATCGGTTTCCTGTACGGTCAGTCTCAGTACCTTGTTGCCAAGGAAGTTGATAAATTATTGATTGATGGCATTGCTCATGATTCAAATCTGGTTCATGTTGAAGAAGACGATCTGCGAATAATTCGCGGAGAAGGACTTGAAGATGCATCAAAGCAGGATTTATACCGTTTCTTCAAAATCAGCAATGTTGTTTCATGTACTCCGTATCTTAAGGACGAATACAAGAGAGTTTACCATCGTGAAATGAATGAAAAGACAGGTAAACTTGTTACCAGAAGTACCAAGAAAGCAATTCAGAAAGAAATTTATTATGCAATAGGCGATAACGAAACAGTGGATAATATTACATATTACTGTTTCGGTATATACCGTGGTCTGGTGCATCATATCAAGTGGAGATTTGATGCTTCAACATCTGCAAAACTTGATAATTATCTTTTTGTAACTCCGTCTGATCGCCAGAAGGTTTCCAAGGATGATGCCGGAAGACTGACAGTGGAATTTGATGCATGCGGTGTTGCTGAAATGTATTGGTTCCTGCAGCAGTTCAGAGATCATGTTGAGGTTCTTGAACCTATCAACTGGCAGGATATTGTTAACAGAGAAGTTATCGAATCAGATGTAATTCCTGTATAATTTCACGTAGATACTGCAAGCGAATAGATTTTAACCGGAGATTGATAATTCAGTCTCCGGTTTTTGGTGTGCTCGGCATGAGTATAATCTTTAGGGTGAAAGTCCCGAATCCGTCCGCTAGAGGAAAGGATTAGCGACTCGCAAGGTGGTCATGGCGAC
>CACWLF010000095.1 GCA_902761645.1 uncultured Aeromonadales bacterium
ATTGATGACATTCTAGAAGAAATTGTAGGAGATTTTACAACCTCAATAGAAGTTGATTTAGAAGAAGAAATCATTAAACAAAAAGACGGTTCTTTCATTGTCGATGGTCAGACCACAGTCAGAGATCTCAATAAAGAGTTAAATACAGAATTGGATACAACCGGTCCGGTAACTCTTAACGGTATGATACTTGAAACATTAGGGGACAACCCCAAAAAGAATATTACCGTTAATTTAGGTCCATTAATGGCAACAATAATAGAAACCGACGGTGTATCAATATCCAAGGTAAAATTGCAGCCGCAGAAACGCGACAAAGAATGATTTTCTGGGGATAAGATGCCACCATTAAATCATCTTATCTGTTCATAATCTTATTCCAGAAATCTATAACAAAATTTCTTTCTTCTTCCAGATCCCGACTGGAAACAATTCGTTCCTGACCTCTTAAACTGCAATGGTGAGCCTTGTTTCTAATATTCAAATATGCCTGCTTTAACCTTGACGCATCTTCCGGAGACATTAACTGGCACTCAACACAAGATTCAATAATTCTAACATTATCAGACCATTTGGTTAAAATTTCAGGAAACCTGTTTGCATGCGCAAGTACCAGATATTGAGCAATAAATTCAATATCTACCATACCGCCGTTACCTTGCTTTAAATCAAACACATTGTCACTAACCTTTGCCAAATGCTCCCGCATTTTCTGTCTCATTTCAATAACATCCTGCTTTAATTTATCCGGTTCTCTTTCCTTTTGCAGAACCTCCTTCCTGATTCGACAGAATTCTTCAATTAGAGCAGAATCACCAAATATAGGACGAGCTCTGACTAAAGCCTGATGCTCCCAGGTCCATGCATCATTCTTTTGATAAGTTTCAAATGAATTTAATGAAGAAACCAGTAAACCGCTATCACCATCAGGTCGCAGTCTGATATCGATATCATATAATATACCCGAGGACGTTCTGATATTAAACAAATGTATTATTCTCTGAATAAGTCTGATATAAAACTGTCTCACAGAAATTGCACGTTGGCCGTTTACTGTCACTGCGTCTAATTCACAATTGCAGTGCAGAAAAACCAAATCCAAATCAGAACCATACGCCAATTCTATGCCGCCTAATTTTCCATAAGCAACAATTACCAGCCCATAACCCCCATTTTTTTCCACGTACGGAGGGACTCCATATTTTCCTATAATTTCCTTCCACGCAATATTCGTAACTTCAGAAATTATTGCCTCAGCAAGTTCAGTCAAGAAATCGCTTACTTTCATCAGCGTCAACTGCCCTACTATATCTGCGGCTGAAATTTTAAGCAATTGAATCTGCTTAAACTGTCTTAGAATTTCCATCTGCTGTTCAAGATCATCATTGGGTATTCTAAGTAAATATTGCTGCAATTCAGATCTTAACTGATGTGGATCGTTTGTTATATGATAAAGATTATCCGGGAAAATCAATTCATCAAGCAGTATTGGATATAAGCAAAACTGATCTGCTATTTTTTCACTTGCATTACATAAATGAAGGACCTGATCCAATACATTTCTGTTTTCATAAAGCAACTGCATATACGTGGTACGCGTGCTGACTGTTTTAATCAACTGAGCCACGCGTTCAAAAAGAGTTTCCGGATCATCATAACTCATGACAGATTCCAAAACTCTCGGCATCAGAAGATTGATGGTTTCTCTGCCTTGCGGTCCGATTATTTTCTTTATACAGTCACGCTTAAAATTAAATATTTGATTTGATAAATTTTCATATTTAATTTTAGTTGTTTCATGGATTACATTTTCTATTTCCTCAACTGATAAATTAGAATTCCAGATATAATTCCATGACTGATCTACCAGTTTTTCATCCCCATTCTGATCCTGCACAACCACTTTAAATTCATCATGAATTTGTCTTAAATGAATGTGCAGTTTTTCCAGAAAAGAATCCCAATCATTGAAACCCAATGCCGTAATTAAGCGTTCCTGATCTACCAATGAAGTCGGCAATGTCTGTGTCTGCTGATCATTTATTTCCTGGAGAATATTTTCAACACTTCGTAAAAACAGATAACCTTCCAGTAATAAATTTTTACTTTCTTTACTTATAATCTGCTCTTTTTCTAATTGTTCCAAGGCTTTCGGCAAATTACGAATCTGTAATTCAGGCTCTCTGCCGCCTCTGATCAGCTGGAATACCTGTGTCACAAACTCAACTTCCCGTATTCCGCCCATTCCTAATTTGATATTATTAATCAGCCCACGTCTTCTGACTTCCGTTTCAATCATTGATTTCATTTTTCTCAATGAATCAATTGCACCGAAATCAAAATATCTCCGATAAACAAAAGGACGCAGCATAGAATACAATTCGCAGACTTCTTCGCTCTGTTCACCAAGAACCCGTGCTTTTACCATTGCATATCGTTCCCAGCTTCTTCCATGTTTCTGATAATAATCTTCCATGGATGCAAAATTAACAACCAGGGTTCCGTCTTCTCCAAAAGGCCGAAGACGCATATCTATGCGATAAACCTGACCATCAATGGTTGTCTGATGCAAAGCATTGATCAGTTGTTGCGCCAGTTTTGTAAAAAAAATCTGATTTTCTACCGACTTTTTACCACCTTCAGTATCACCATTTTCAGGATAACAAAAGATCAAATCTATATCTGAAGAAAAGTTTAATTCATAACCTCCTAACTTTCCCATTGCAATAATTATAAGCTGCTGCTGCTTCCGGGAGATCCCGCCTACGGGAGTTCCATATCTTTGAATCAGTTTTTCATACAACCAGTCTCGCGTATGTAAAATAATGGTGTCAGCCAGCATTGATAATGAATTTACACTTTCCTTTATAGTTATTCTTCGCGTAAGCTCCTGCCATGCAATACAAATCATCATTAAATTACGATATTTACGCAAACCTGACAGTAACTGCTCCTCATTGGATATACAGGAAAAAATATTATCCAAATCACTGCTAAAACAATCGTTCAGATTACATTCTATAAGATTTCTGCTTATAATTTCCTGCAGGATAGAAGGATCTTTAATCAGATGTGATGAAATAAAATTAGATAATGCAAAAACATAGCCTATTTCATGTTTATCTGACAGTAAATTATTCAATCCAACCGAATTACATTTTTCACTGAACAGATTCAACTTTTCTTGAGCAACAGATTCTAATTGAGGAGTTAACTGATTCATGACTTTAACCGGGATATGCTCAATACCACCTCACTTTGAAGTGGCATTATCTGTAAATGAATAAATAAAATTATTTGAAAAGGATGCGATAAATTTCCAAAAGAAAATTCAAATACTCTTTGGAACTTATCAAATCTAAAAAGATCTTTTTCTTTTCCTCATTCATAGAAGCCGTCTTTTCCAATTCTGAAAGAATTTCCGAAATTTTCCCATAATAAGTATCGCCGGTTAACTTCTTTAGTTCATATGCAGATAAAGTCATAACAGACAATGCTCTAACATCATAATTGGAAAGCATGATCTGTTCATGTTCAGTAAACTGTGACAAATAACTATGAAGAGCTTTTTCGCGATCTCCGGATTCGTCGATTATAAATGATTTAGCCTTGGGCAAAGAACTTAATCCTGCCAATTCGTAACCGCGGTACGCCTTTGAACGTGAATCAAGGTGCATTTTGATTTGGTCATAGTCAATTATTTTTTTTGCAATATCAATAATATTATCAACATTGCCTTTCTTAACCTCTATTTCTATTTCATTTATGGCTTCTTTCTGATCTTTTGTTTCTACAACACCCTGATCGAAACAAATTTCAGCTATTAATTGATCATTCTGTTTTATGTGCCACAGCTTACGTTTAAAATTGGTTTCAAATTTCTTTTCAATATTATGCTGAAGCAACTCAACATCCTGATCCTTCCACATGACTGTAGGAAACTTTTTTAGATCCGGAACAGGGGTTTCAATAGGTACATTATATTCTATACGCTTATGCAAACCGCCTATTACAATACCGCTGCATTTAGCTGTCTGCTCATGGAACTTGTCATCAACAGATCTGACTCTGACACCCATATTAAGATTTTTTAATATCAGATCCTTTGTATCATAATATGCATTTGCTAATTTCTGCGTTCCTTTACATTCTATCTGATAATCTTTCAAAGCATTCTCAACAGTGTCGGAAATTAACTCTACATTATCAGTTGAATCAATATAGAACTTTAATTCAATTTCTTCACTCATTTTATATATACCCATTAAAATCTCATGCATTCATAGTTTTATAATATCACAAATATATCCTTATAATTCTATTCAAATCAAAATATTTACATCAAGTGGCACTTGAAATAAACAATTAAACTAAAAAAGTGAACATCATTATTGTATAATAACTAAAAATCATCTAATTCAAAGGCTACATAAATATGAATGGATTAATTCAATCAATTTTTGCTAAATCCCCTCTAAAACCTATCGTAAAACACATCAAACGCGTTCATGAATGCAGTGAACATCTGATTCCTTTTTTTAAAGCCGTTCATGAAGATAATTGGGATTTGGCACTTAAGGAACAACAGGAAATAAAAAGACTGGAAAATGAAGCGGATGAAATAAAGAGAAAAATCCGAATCAAATTGCCGTCAGGTCTGTTCATGCCTATAGAAAGAACTGATTTATTGGAACTGGTTTCACTTCAGGATAACATTGCCAATGACTCTAAGGACATTGCAGGTATAGTGCTTGGCAGACAATTGAAAATGCCATCAGATTTAGAAGAACAGTTTTTTCAGTATTTAACCAGAACTGTAGAAGCCGTTTCAGTTGCAAGCAAAGTAATAGGAGAATTGGACAATCTGCTGGAAACCGGATTCAGAGGAAAAGAAGTTCAAATAGTGAGCGAACTTGCTGAAAAGATAGATCGGATTGAGAGTGATACCGATGATCTGCAGATAGAATTGCGACATACCTTGTATAAGAGAGAAAATGAAATGAATACTATCGATGCTATTTTTATATATAACATCCTCGATAAAATTGGCGATCTCGCAAACCAGGCGGAGCAGGTCGGTTCTAAATTAGCAGTTTCAATTGCGAGGGATTAATGGAAATACTCTTAGAATACAGTGGCATATTAGTATCAATTGCTGTTTTAATCGGTTTTCTTATGGCGTGGGGAATAGGCGCCAATGATGTTGCAAACGCGATGGCAACCTCCATTGGAACAAAATCATTAACCATCAAGCAGGCCATCATTATAGCTGCAATTTTTGAATTTCTCGGAGCTTATCTTGCCGGCGGAGAGGTTGTCAATACAATAAAAGACGGCATTGTAGATAATTCGGCATTTGCCGATCAGCCGATCAGTCTGACATTGGGAATGATCTCGGCTCTATTTGCTGCAGGAACATGGCTAATAGTTGCTTCAATTTTAGGATGGCCGGTTTCCACAACACACTCAATTATAGGTGCAGTTATTGGATTTTCTGTTATTACAGTAGGATCAAATGCCATTCAATGGAATATGCTTTGGGGAATTCTGGGTTCATGGTTCGTGACACCGATACTTTCCGGTATTTTTGCGTATCTTTTATTTATGAGCGTACAATATGCAATTTTCAGACATTATCATCCGCTGGAACATGCAAAAAGAATTGCACCTGTTTATATTGCAATAACTTTCTTTACATTGTCGATCATTACTATTAAATCAGGTCTAAAGCATATAGGTCTTGAAATATCCAATCAAAATTCCTTTCTGATTGCTGTAGGAATAGCTGTTTTAACAGCTGTTGCCGGTAAAATATTTATTAATAAAATACAATTTGAAAAAAATATTAAAAGAAAGCACTATGTTAATGTAGAAAAGGTTTTCTCTGTTTTAATGATTGTAACAGCATGTGCCATGGCTTTTGCTCATGGTTCAAACGATGTTGCAAACGCCATAGGACCTCTGTCCGCTGTTGTATCATCCATCAGCAGCGGATCAAGTATTGCAGACGGTGGCAATACACCTCTTGAAGGATGGATTTTACCGTTAGGAGCATTTGGTATAGTATTCGGGCTTGCAACACTTGGCTATAAAGTTATGAAAACAGTCGGTGTTAAAATCACTCAATTAACACCAAGCAGGGGTTTTGCAGCTCAATTGGCAACAGCTATAACCGTGGTTTTAGCTTCAGCAACAGGACTGCCTATTTCAACAACACAAACACTGGTAGGTGCGATAATTGGAGTTGGTCTTGCCAGAGGTATTGCCGCAATCGACCTTGCTGTTATACGAAATATTTTTTCCTCATGGGTTATCACATTGCCCTCCGGAGCAATTTTAGCTATAGTTTTCTTCAAAATTTTATCTTTAATATTCTGCTAAACATCGATTATATAAAAACAAAAGTGGAAACTGATATTAAACCAGTTTCCACCCATCAAAATTCTTATTTCAAGTAAAAACTACTTATTTATAAAATCAACGCCCTTTTGAATGTTATCTTTTAAAGTTGGCAACATATCGTTAAAGCATTTCTTTTCATAGTCACTCATAGGTCCCAAAGGCAGATATTCTTCAATACCATCAATACCCAAGCGAACTGGCTGTGCAAGGAAATCAGCATAATCAGTGCCGCCTTGAACATAAGAACACTCCACAATACCAGGTTCTCCAAGTTTTGCCCTAACGATTGACAAGGCCAAACGGGCACCGGCCGTAGCCATAGACAGTGTAGCCGAACCAGCACCAGCCTTTGCGTCAACAACTTCAGTTCCTGCATTTTGAATTCTTGTAGTTAACTGTTCTATTGTTGCCTGATCAAAGTTTGATGCTTGAGGAACCTGAGATAACAACGGAAGAATTGTATTTCCTGAATGTCCACCTACAACATTAACCTTAATTGAACCGGCTTTGTACTTCAATTTTTCTGCTAAAAACGTTTCTGATCGCAAAACATCAAGAGTTGAAACACCAAACAGTTTCTTCGGATTATACACACCCAGTTTCTTTAAAACTTCAGCAGCCAGTGGTACCATACTATTAACTGGATTTGTGATAATGGCAATAATTGCATTAGGGGTTGTTTTACCGATTGCTGTTACTAAATCTCTTACGATACCTGCATTGATGTTAAACAAATCATCGCGTGTCATACCTGGTTTACGCGCTACACCAGCAGGAATAATAACCACATCGGTCCCAACCAACGCAGGGGTCGCATCAGTTCCTGAAAATCCTTCAAC
>CACWLF010000096.1 GCA_902761645.1 uncultured Aeromonadales bacterium
TTCTTATAAAAAGTTAAGTCTTATTGAAAAAAGAAAAGGATGGATTGTTGATTTTAAACAATCTTAAATAGCATCAAAGGTTATTATGGAGCGTTTACTTATATTATGTATGATAAAAGCGTAAGGGTGTAATCATGCGCGTTTTTCAGATTGTCGGTGTGCGAAAATCAGGTAAAACATCCACTGTTGAACTACTGATAGGACAGCTCAGAACCAGAGGTTTCAGGGTGGGAACGGTAAAATCCATTAATTGTCCGGTTTTTTCCATAGATCAGCGTAAGGATTCCAATACCGGCAGACACAGAAAAGCAGGTGCCGAAATTGTAGTGGCTGCGGGAAAAAATGAAACGGATTTTTTGTTCAGTCACGGTCTTTCCATAGATCGCATTTTAAAATATCTTGCACTTGAGGAACTTGATTTTGTTATTGTTGAGGGCGGATATCAGTATAATCTTCCGCGTATAGTATGTTTAAAAAATACTGATGAACTTGAAGCACGCCGTACGGATAAAACTTTTGCGGTTTCCGGAATGATTTCCAATTTCATGAGGAAAATAGAAGATCTGGATGTTATCAATGCGTTCGAGGAACCGGAAAAACTGGTAAAATTGATTATGACAGAAGTACCTGAAGTATCGTTCCCGATAGAATTGCTGCCGCGCCCGGAATGCTGCAGAAACTATTGCGGTCGCTGCAGTGAAAAAGGTACCGGAGAAACATGTTAGAAATAATTAGTCAAAGTTGTTATGAATAGTACTGGATATGTAAGCGGCATTTGCATAAGTGCCAGAAGAGGAATACCGAAGTCTCCTGTTGACAGTGTCAATCTGGTGGAAAATTACGGATTGGAACATGATGCGCATGCGGGAAACTGGCATCGTCAGATTAGTATTTTATGTTTGGAGGAAATAGAAAAATTCCAGGCGGGCGGTGCGGATGTAAAACATGGCGATTTCGGGGAAAATTTAATTATCAAGGGAATAAATCTTAAGGAATATCCTGTCGGTACCAGGTTAAGGATCGGCGATGCGCTGATAGAAACCACACAGATAGGAAAGGTCTGTCATCATCATTGCAGAATTTTTCAGCAGATGGGTGAATGCATCATGCCGAAATCAGGAGTTTTTGCCAAAGTACTGCAGGGCGGTGCCGTTAAAATCGGCGACAAGGCTGAAATTACTGAAATACCCGAATATTTGTTTTCTGCAGCTGTGGTTACTTTAAGTGATAAGTGCTCAAAGGGAGAGAGGGAAGATCTGAGCGGAGCCGCCGTTGGAAACATTCTGGCCAATCATAATTACAAGGTTCTTTCCTATGCTGTTCTGCCTGATGATCGAGAACTGATAGAACGGGAACTGATCAGGCTGAGTGATGAGTTAAAGGTTAATCTTGTTGTAACCACCGGAGGAACAGGGTTTTCACCAAGAGACGTTACTCCGGAGGCTACAATGGCCGTGGCAACCAGAAACGCTCCTGGAATTGCCGAGTATATCCGTTATGAATCCTTTAAAATAACCGGTCGGGCCATGCTTTCCCGAGCGGTGTCTGTAATACGTAATCAGACTCTGATTATAAATTTCCCGGGCAGTGAGAAAGCTGTCCGTGAATGCATGGATGTTATTATGGCGCCTCTGGAGCACGGATTGAATATTTTATTAGGGAGAGACAAGGAATGCGGTCATTCAGAAAAGCATTGATTTTACTATTATCCGGATTCGCAGCTGGATGTGATAAACCTCATGATGCAGGCGTCGTTAATGAACAGCCGGAGAAAAATACCGTGAAGCAGCAGAATGTAACAGTGACTGTTTTTGCGGCGGCTTCACTTACAGAATCTTTGACCATGCTGGGGAACAAATTTCAGGAGAAACATCCCGGCATCAGAATTTTATTCAATTTTGATTCTTCAGGAACATTGAAACGTCAGATTGAAGAAGGAGCTGTAAGTGATATTTTTATTTCGGCAGCTCCGAAACAGATGAATGAACTTGAAAATGGCGGACGTGTTTTATCCGGCAGCAGAATTGATTTGCTTGAAAACAAAGTAACATTGGCCGTACCTGAAAACAATCAGTATCAGTTTAATTCATTCGGCGATCTGGCTGAAAAATTACATGACTGCAGGGTTCCCTTTGCAGTAGGTAATGCGGATGTGCCTGTAGGTCAGTACAGTCAGAAAATTTTCTCATATCTCGGTTTAAAACAAGACGAACTTGAGAAAATGGGATGTTTATCCTACGGAAGCAATGTCAAGGAAGTGACAACCCAGATTTCAGAGGGTATGGTAATGGCAGGTATTGTTTACGCAACTGATGCGGTTTCGGCAAAATTAACGGTCGTTGATACAGCAACCGAGCAGATGTGCGGAAGAGTTATTTATCCTGCTGCACTGCTAAAGAATACCGGAGTGCAGACCCAGGCGCAGGATTTCCTGAATTACTTGTCGTCGGAAGATGCCAAAAAAGTTTTTGAGCAGATCGGCTTTACCTTGCTGAAAAAATAGCGGAAACCGCAGAACTGCTGCTGTTGAAAATGAAGAAGAAATGATATGCTGCCGGTATAATTTTGCTGAAGGAGTTCAATGTGGATCTGTATCCTTTGTACAATTCCCTGAGAATTGCACTGATTTCCACGGTGCTGATCTTTTTTATGGGGATAGGAACTGCATATTATGTAGCCAGAATGCCGAAGGTGATCAAAGGTGTTCTGGATGTTCTTCTTACCGTTCCTCTGGTCCTTCCTCCGACCGTGGTAGGCTATCTGCTGCTACGTTTTCTTGGACCGCATCGACTGGTAGGAGCTTTCTTTTTTGAGAATTTTGATATCAGGCTCACCATGACATGGTGGTCGACAATTTTTGCTACAGTTGTCGTTTCGTTTCCTCTCATGTACCGAACCACCAGAGGAGCTTTCGAATCATTTGATCGGAATGTAGAAAATGCGGCCAGAACTCTTGGACTGAGCGGCGGTTTTATTTTCTGGCGAATAAGAATACCATGCTGCAAGGCCGGAATTATAGCCGGACTTGTGCTGGCGTTTGCCAGAGCACTGGGTGAATACGGTGCAACAAGTATGATTTCCGGTTATACACCTGGTATTACCGCAACTATTTCAACAACTGTGTATAACCTGTGGCGTACAAATAATGATGATCTGGCATACAAGTGGGTATTGCTCAATCTGCTTATTTCGGCGCTGGTACTGGTATTTCTTAATTTATTTGAAGAGCGCAGAAGAAAATCATAATGTCATTGCAGGTTAAGATAACAAAGAAACTGGCCAATTTTTCATTGGATGTTGATTTTACAGTTGAATCCAGGGAGATCCTTGCTGTTCTGGGAGCGTCGGGATCGGGGAAAAGCATGCTTCTGAAGTGCATTGCCGGTGTGGAGACTCCTGATACCGGCTGTATTGTTCTGGATGATCGTGTTCTGTTTGATTCTTCACGGAAAATAAATCTTTTGCCTCAGGAAAGGAGGGTGGGACTTCTGTTTCAGAATTATGCGCTGTTCCCGAACATGACGGTATATCAGAATATATACCACAGTGTCCGGAAAGGCAGATACAGCGGTCCTGAACAGGAACGGCTCATAAACGGAATCATGGATACCTTGCAACTGACGAAAATCAGGAATAATTCCGTTATGCGGATTTCCGGAGGAGAAATGCAGCGTACAGCCCTGGCAAGAATTCTGGTAAATGACGCCGAACTTATGATGCTTGACGAACCGTTGTCCGCTCTTGATGAGCATTTGAAATTCTCGCTGGAAATGGAACTTAAGGAAATTATAGGTAATTTCGGTAAATCCGTATTATTTGTAACCCATGATCGTGATCAGGCACATCGTCTCGGAGACAGAATTGCGCTTGTTAACGATGGACTGATTGAGAAAATCGCACCGGTCAGGGAAATATTCATGCACCCGGATACTGTGGAAGGCGCGCGTATTACCGGAGTTAAAAACATAGCCGCCGCAACGGTTAAAAACGGGATTGTCGAGGTTCCGCGATGGGGACTGTCCTTTGATTTATGCCGGATTGCCGGCAGTGACGGCTGGTCTGAAAAGGATATTCATTACATCGGCATCCGCATGAATGACGTTAAACTGGCAAAAGGAAAGGAAGATCTTTCCAAAGGTAACATTTTTACTTTCAAAATTGCGGATGTATTATCAAATGTATTTTCTTATACCGTAAAATTATACAATCCGGATGTTTCAGATCCTCTTCCGTTTTACTGGCAGATATCAAAGGATTTATGGGAACCTGAACATCGGAATATTGTAGAATTATATTTAAGAGACAGTATTGTTATGCCGTTAAAATAATAAAAAGGAGCTGCAGAAAATAATGACGAAAAAATACCGGGAATTGCCGAAACTGTCATTTTCAGAAACAAGAGATTTGCTTCTGGATAAGATCGAACCGCTTAATTCGGAAAATGTAATGATAGATGAGTGTCTGGGCAGGGTTTCCGCCAGAATTTATTTTGCAACAAATGCGGTTCCCAATTTTGTGAAATCCCCGCTGGACGGGTATGCCATGCGCAGCTGTGACATCAGGTATGCCAGCGAGGATAACCCGGTTACCCTGAAGGTTGTAGATGAGATCAGGGCAGGAGTGCTCCCGACAAAGGTTATAAACAAGGGGGAGGCTGCAAAGATACTGACCGGAGCTCCTGTTCCGCAGAATGCCGACTGCGTGATTATGTATGAACAGACCGAGTTCGATGAGAAAAGTGTGACTGTAAAACAGAGCCTGAAGCCGCAGCAGAATATTATTCAGATCGGCGAGGATCAGCAGAAAGGAATGATGCTGGTTCCGCGCGGTTCCGCCATAAATCCAGCCATGATCGGATTGCTTGCTTCCCAGGGATTTCATGAAATCTGTACATATAAAACTCCGGAAATTGCAGTAATTTCAACGGGAGATGAGGTTCAGGATCTGGATCAGCCGCTGGTTTTTGGAAAAGTTTACAACTCTACAAGATATCTTTTGGCAGCGGAACTGAGAAAAATGAATTTCCGCTGTAATTATCTTGGTATTGCTCAGGATAATGTGGAAAATATAACAGCTCTGATCGATAAGGGAATGGAGGAAAATGATACGGTAATTATTACCGGCGGGGTTTCTGCCGGCGATTATGATCTGGTACCCGAAGCAATGCAGAAATGCGGCATAGAAATCATGGCATACGGTGTCAGAATGAAACCGGGAATGGCATGCTGTTACGGTATAAAAAAAGGCAAATTGTGCATTGGACTGTCGGGCAATCCGGCATCGGCAATGATTAATTTTCATGCTGTGGCCAAGCCTCTGCTGAAAAAACTGGCAGGATTTGCTGAAGTATGCCCTAAACTGTTTAAAGTCAGGGTGATTAATGCATTCGGAAAAACTGCTAAATCGGAGCGTCTGCTGCGCGGTTCACTGGTTCTGGAAAACGGTTCATGTGAAATGAAGGTTAATGCAGAGCAGGGAAATATAGTAATCAGCAGTATGGTGAATGCGGATCTTCTTGCGATTGTTCCCAAAGAGCATGGTCCTGTAAATCCGGGAGATGAACTGGATGCGTTCTTTATATAGTTTATTACTGAAAAAATCGGTGTTTTGAATCAAGGAATCGTTTTATGAAAAAAATTCCGGTGGAACAGGCTGTTGGATGTGCTTTGTGTCATGATCTTACCGAAATGAGGGATGGCTTCAAGGGCGTCGCATTCAAACGCAATCATGTAATTACCTCGGATGATCTTGAACATTTGCTCAACATGGGGAAACGCCATGTTTTTGTATGGGATCCTGATGTTGAAGAGGTTCATGAAGATGAATGCGCACTGAGAATGGCTGCTGCCTGTGCTGTGGAAGGTGCTCACTTTGAGGGACCGTCCGAGGGAAAAGTGGTACTGAAGGCCGATCGGGATGGATTGTTTACTGTAGATCTGGATTTACTGGAAAAATTGAATAATATTCCTGATGTTACTGTTTCAACACTGCCGAATCATTATCCCGTACAGGCCGGCTGCCGATTGTCTTCAATGAGGATTGTACCGCTCGTTACACAGAAAAGAAATATCAGTCTGTTTGAGGATTTGTGCAGAAAAGGCAACCTGTTTCAGCTGCTGCCGTACCGTAATCTTAAGGTTGGAATTATCATAACAGGTTCAGAGATTTATCATCACAGGATTGAAGATCGTTTTGAAAAGGTGCTGCGTCGGAAACTGCATAAATTTCCGGCTCAAATTCTCGGAACCGAGATCTGCGATGATGAACTGGATATGATAGTTGGCGCTGCGGAAAGATTTCTTCATCTCGGGGCTGGTTTATTGATTTTTACCGGCGGAATGTCGGTTGATCCTGACGATTTGACCCCGTCGGCCGTAAGAAAACTCGGAGCAGATATCAGAGCCTATGGCGTTCCGTCTCAGCCAGGTAATATGTCGCTGGTGGCGTATCTTAATGATGTGGCTGTTCTGGGTGTCCCCGGTGCGGCAATTTCAATGCCGACGACAACCCTTGATGTTTTTCTTCCCCGGATTTTTACCGGAGTTCAGTTTACCGGGGAGGATTTAAATCGTCTGGCGAACGGCGGACTGTGCCAGTTATGCGGTAATTGTCATTATCCGAACTGTACATTCGGCCGTTACTGAATTTTGCAGGGATACGGATCGGTCCCCGGATGCCTAAACCGTTATCTGTAATTCCTGAATTTATCAGTTCTCCGGAGTGATATTCATGGAATATATGGTCAGGTGTTCTTTGTCATATCGGTTCGCTATGATTTATAATTATGATGGCAGTTCTTAAAACAGAAAAAGGAAAATAAAGGTAAACGATCCATAATAACCTTTAAGGTAATTATGGCTTTTGCTTAGTCTAAGTGATTTCACTGAAAAGTGAATGAACTACGTTATGAGAGAATG
>CACWLF010000097.1 GCA_902761645.1 uncultured Aeromonadales bacterium
TTGAATTTATTTGCATAAATTCATTCTCTCATAACGTAGTTCATTCACTTTTCAGCGAAATCACTTAGACTAAGCAAAAGCCATAATTACCTTAAAGGTCATTAGGGATCGTTTACTGGTTCTGCAATCTCCATAAGTGTCAGAAACAGGTCTGCCTGCCATGTTTGTGCATTTGAGTCTTGACTTGAAATTATATAGAAAGCGTATGTTTAATAAAAGCACGGATTTAAAACCTCGGTTTCCGTCCGCAGGAAAAGGAATGACAGCAGAAAACATGAATGCGGATTTATTACCGCGGTTATCATTCCTTGCCGCCGCACTGCTGACGGGAACGTCAGCGCACCTTTTTCAGCAATGTGGTAATCAGATAATACCGGTCATTATCCGGATCATCAATATTCTGCATATATATGATAAAATCCGCCCGGTGATTGATGGATTCTCCCTCCGGCTGACGTCCGGTCCAGTCGCCTCTGAAAAGAATTTCCTGATCACTGCTGATCTTCAGTTTATAAAGAGGAGCATAACTGATTGAATTTTTACCGCTGTCCCTGTCTCTTCTTGTTTCAAATCTGTCCGTTCTGGTCACAGGGAAATAGCCCCCATTCCTTTTTATGCCGGACAGAATGGAATGTTTACGCAGTGAAGCAAGCAGCGAAAAAAGAAACAACGTGCCGAAAACGGCATAAAACACCGACGGTGTTATCCTGTCAAGGATATAGGAAAAATCATCAATATACGCAAGTCTTGGATTGCTTTTATCATAGCATACCGTAACCTTGGAATTTTTATAAAGTCCGCCGTGTTCCACATGAAATCTGAATGTATTGTGATCCTGCGTTTCCACCTTATATGAACTTGGTTTGTTAACCTCCACAACTATGCCCTCGGTCTGCACAAAACTGCCGTAAAGCCGTGAAATCTGAACCCCGTATATGTCCCTTAATGCAAAATAATGACAGCTGAACAGAATAATAATAACCATCAGTTCGAACATCATCCATTTGTAGTTGAAAATCACCGATTCGCACAGATGATCGTAATAGTTTCTGCGCCTTGACGCCATAATGTCAATCGCTTCCTGCTGTGTATGCGATCTGCTCATAACATGGATCCCTCAGTAAAAAAAAGTACAGCCTTGCCATTATATTACGAACAGGACGGCGAATGATTCAATGATCAGAAAGTAAAATTTGATTTGTGACTGCTGTCACTTGCAGATCAGGCACTGTCATCCATCATACGCGGGGTAAAAAAACCGGGGATTTGCAGAACGGAATTTCACGGTTCTGCAAATTCCATGTCCGCTGGGCAGAATTTACGGTTTCCGCAGCAGTGATGTTTTTTTCACCGGCTGTTCAGAATTCATTGATATTGAGTGTATTGCAGCAGTCATGCCAGCGGAAAATCATGTAAATCGGATTTTCTCCTGCGGCGGGAACCGATTTTGAGTTTCCCCACCTAATCACCGATTCCCCCATTACATGGGATTTATGAGTTTCAGGAACAGGATAAATGAGATTGAACTTGTACTGATCCTTGACCAGCATCGGATCTGCAACACCCTGACACATGGCATCGTTTCCGGTGGTTCTCACGGCAAAACCGCGTCGGTGGAGCGCCGCCAGCACTCTGGCGGTAAGAAGACTGGTGGTTTTAAGTTTGCTGTTAGGCATATGAACCTTTCCGGACAGAGGATACATGCTTCCCCAGGAACCGGCACACCAGAACAGTTTACCGAGAGGCTTTCTTCTCAGCGTTGAACTGACACTGTCGGCAATGCACAGGCTTTCAGCCGCAGGATTGGCGACAAGTGCGGCCTCCGGATTGACAAAAAAAGCCAGCGCAGGATCGTTCCAGGTGGGATCAAGTTCCGACAGGTACATCAGATCAAAATCATTGTATCCGTCGGCATTGCATCTGATCCCGGTAAACATATCAAGCATTTCAAGAAGCGGAAATGCATAATAGTGATAATGATAAAAGGCATGATCTCCCGGCTCCGAGTTATGAAACCCGGGAGTGCCTGTTTTAACCCTGGAGAAATTTCTGCTGTCCGAGGTGCCGAGATTGATATTCAGAGCGGACATGCATCCTGGCTGTGTTTCGAATTCAATAAGGCGGGCGGGCTCCCAGAAAGATGTGGCGATGCCCGGAGTATTCATGCCGGAGGTATCACGGCAGACACACATATATTTATCAGTGGCACCTTCCGGAATTTCCGATGAGCGGGAGCCCATTTTCACATGAGCGACCACAATGGGAAAAATACAGTCCCAGCATACATCGGTAATAAGCTTTGATGACAGCAGATCCGACTTTTCACAGTGCGCATGACAGTTCTGCAATGAAACAGTCAGCCCCAGCAGAACAGCGGCGGTTTTAAGGCAGGCGCTGCGGTTTATACTCCTCTTCACAGTTCAGTCTCCTTTTTTTTGATAATAAATTCAGGCGGTTCAGCCGATGAAATTGATTCTTCTGAAAAAAATCAGATCGGCGCTGTTTCTTAATTTCAATTATGCGGTTCTCCCAGTTCCTCCACTGTAATAACATCCTCGGTCGGTTCCTGATATACGGCAGAGGGCGTAAATTCGAGGTTGAACCGTTTGATCAGCTCCGGAGTAAGCAGAAATATTCCGCTGTCAAAATATTCCTCCAGCTGTCTGAAACCATTCCATCCGGACGATGCATCCAGATTGCTGACTACTAGCATAATTTCACTTTTTCTGCCGTCACCGCCTTTATCCCCGGCTGAATCGGAAACCGCTGAACCGGTACCGGCAAGATACTGCGAAACCATTTTGATTTCCCTGCCGCTGGAACCGTCGAAAACAATAAGCTTCAGCGGGAATTTACGGATTTTAAGCGGATTGATTTCCGTACCGGCGCGGTAAATAATCTCATCACGGCCGATACCGGCAACATCATGACTAAGAGTAAACGAGAGATCCACCTTCCTTTTGCGGTACACTGCACTGTGAGGCAAAGCCGGAGTTTTCCGTCTGCTCCAGAAATTTTCCACTGCCTGCTCTTTTTTTCGCATCCAGTCAACAGTCTTGATTTTTTCCTTCATCACCTCAGTCAAATCCCTTTCAATGATCTCAAAGGTCTGTCCGGCTGTGCCGTAATCGTGATACATCTCTTTCTGATCTGTTGAAATTTTTTTCAGATAGCCTGTATCGGTAATACCGGCAAGACGCTTGGTTGCATTGCCGTATCTGCCGGTTTCAATTATTGTCGGAACTGTTTCTATACCGAATTTTCTGAACAGAGCCGGATTGATTTCAATATTCACGCCGTCTCCGATCTTCCTGAGTTCCCGCTGCAGAGCAGCAAGTTCCGCTCCCGGATTTTTTTCGTTAACAGTACCTCTTAAAACCAGTGTTGCATTTTCATCTCCCTCGTACCATTGAAAAAGTTCTGCGAGTTCATGTTCCGGCATACTGCGGGAAATAAAAACATAATAATGAGGTTCATCGAATTCCGGGAGGGAAAAATTTTCAGAAAATTCCGCAGGTGCGGCCGTTACTGCCGGATTGCTGTACATATCACGCGCCGGACAAAAATCCGCGCCGCCGCCGCACAGACCTGCCGCACTAAAAAAGAGGATAGGCACGGCCGACAATCTGTGTTTCATCCGCTGTCCCCCAGTAACGGCTGTCAAACGATCTGAAATGTTCTCCAAGCATAAAATACCTGTGAGGAGCAATAACATAGCTTTTTTCAAAAATTTCCGGGTTAATTCCGGATTCAATCGCCAGCGGAAATCCTGTTGCGGCAGGCATGCCGTTGATGAAAACCTGCTGCTGAAAAATTTTTACCGCATCTCCCGGCAGTCCCTTCAGCACCTTTATCAGATTGGTTCCGTCAGGATAGATTCCCAGTGATTTCGCCTTGAATGAATACAGGGCGTTTCTTTCCATTCTGCGGTTGCCGGTATCAACGAGATACCAGGTATACTGCGGCAGACACTTTACCGTCTGGGAATCATAAAAAATCCGGTAGCGTCCGAAAAGAAGATGTCCTTCCCTGGAGTTTAAAGCCAGGGGCACGGCAAGCGCCAGACCGGCCCCGAGCATAACAGCAGTTCTGGCGGTAAATTTAAATTTCATGGTTCTCTCCTCCGGATTTTTCAGATGAAAAACCTTCGCTGCCGGCATTGCCGGAGGATCCGGAGCATACGTCATAATGCGCATAAATTTTTTCAGCCAGGTTCACTGCTCTGCAGTCCCTGTTTTCCGGAAGCTGTACAGGGGAAAGATCTGTTCTTTCCTCCTCAAGATATTCCTCGTCTATCTGTTCATATGTTTCACTGGTGATCCCGCGATCTCTCAGCACGGAATTGATTGCCTGGAAAACATCAAGTCCCTGATCCGTGTAATGCGTTATCGCCGCCACATCACCGGCATTGGTTGAATAAAGAAGTTTCTGGAATTCGCTTACAATCAGTCTGCCGATCCCCATGCCGTTTGCGGACTTTATAAAAATTTCCGAATATACGCCAGACATGGTATGCACTGTTTTCAGAAGTTCATAGCAGCCCTCGCTTACCGCAAGTCTGCCGCTCTTTTTAATTGACTCCACGGTTTCCGGGGTCTGTCCCAGCAGAAACATGGTCGCCGAATTTTCTGCAATGGCCTGACCGGTGGAATTGTTGTACAGATCATTGATGCTCTGGGTGGCAATGACCGCGCTTCCGCCGTATTTGCGGAATTTACGGTAGGCATGCTCCATAAACACCGCGACGTCACCGTCCTTTAAAAGATCCCACGCCTCATCTATTAGAATTATTTTTTTGCGGGATCTGCTGCCGAGAAAAACCTGCTGCTGAATCTGATAAATGAGCTGCAGAAGCACCACCTGTCTCAGATGACGTCTTCCGTTAAGTTCATCCAGTTCAAGGACAGTAAAATCATTTTTAAAATCAATGGTATTGCTGCCGTTGAAATACCTGCCGTAGGAACCGCCGGCTGTAAACGGGAACAGCTGAGCTCCGAGATCTCTGAGTCTTTTGTCATCCTCGGCAAGACACTGTTCTGCTATTAAATCAATGGTCAGCCTGTTGCGGTATTGACTCCACAATCCGGACATGATCCTTTTCAGACCTGCCACCTGAAACTCGTCAAGACTGTTTGAAGCGGAGGCCATATTCTGAATCAGGGAAACCACCGCATCCTCATCCTCGGTATAGTCATAGATCAAGGCAAAGGGATTGAGACAGATACTTGAACTTTCGTCAAACTGAAGAAAATCGCCGTGCAGAATTTCAGCAAGTTTTTTATATGATTTACCGGCATCTATCACCCAGATCTGAGCACCCTCGGAAAGATAGGCAAGAAGAAGCTCGTTGGCAAAAAAGGATTTTCCCGATCCTGACTCTGCGGCAATAACGGCATTTTTATTGGTCTGACTGTCGTGAAGAGATGCGCTCATAAGCTGTCCGTTTCTTGAGAACAGCGCCATGTGAAAGGTTCCTGTTCCCTTCCACTCGCCCATTATCGGAATCATCGGAGCCGCCATTTCCGCGGTAATGGTGAAATACAGGAACAGATCACGTACTGACATGCTGTCGGCACATAAAGGAAGAGCATTGATAAAGCACGGAAGCTGACAGCAGTCATCAACCATCATGTCAAAATGCTGTTCGCGCCATAAATTTCTGACGGTGGTGCCGAGTCTGGTAAGCTCGTCTCTGCTTTTGCCCATTACGGTTACCGTGTAGGAAATTCTCAGCGGACGGTAGCCTGACTGCATGCTCTGATCCAGAATGTCGAACCCCTCCTGCTTGCGCGCAAGGATCGGCACAAATCTTACCAGAGGTCCCATAGACTGATTCACAACCATCTGCCGTTTGCGTTCCAGTGCAGGCTTAAGCTGTTCGGCATTCGGGTAATATACATTGAAGGAAATAAGAAAATTCGCCTTGATGTTGCTGAGTCCATTGGTTATATCCCCGATATAGTTAAGTGCGTCTCCGGGCCACATGGATTCCGGCAGACGTATGGCTGACAGACACTGCATGAAATTTTTTCTGCCCAGTCTCAGATAGTCACGGTGAACCGACAGATGACAGTCGCGATCGAAGATCTGTTCACTGATAAGACGATCGGCATGTACCTCCTGTCCGGTGATTCTGTGTCTGCGCCATCCGGCTTCAGGAGATCTGTTTAAAAGAACCTGCATGAATCTTATATACAGTTTCTGATCCATTCTAAGCGGATAAAGATTTAAATTCGAAAGACTCGTCTGCACCTTGTCGGCAATGGTAATGAGTCTGGTTTCCTCCTCAAGATCGGGAGCTATGCCCTTTACAGGACATTTGACCGTAATTACCAGTTTCAAATCCTGAATAATTCCATTGTCAAACGTACCGCGGTCAGATCTGGTTACAAGATTCTGTCGGGAATATTTTTTTATGAACCTGACGCGCTGGTTGATTATCTGCTTTAGGAATGTATTGGTGCCGCCGCGTCTCAAAGCTTTCAGCGCATACATTTCAAGAGATATGTCAGGAGATCTGAAAAGACAGAACTGAATTATGGTGTTTTTGGGAAATTCATCATTGAGAAAACCCTTGATTCGTTCCAGAATATTTTCATCCTCGTAACAGATCGGTTCGCACAGCCATGCGAAACCGGCCTCGTTATCCAGAGTGATAAACATTTTATTATCAGGATTGTAAGCTGCCACCGACAGTATCGAACAGGCCTTCTCTTCTTCTGACAGCCTTATCCTTCGTCTGATATTTTTTTTACCTAGTATTTTCATACCCTCTCCCCGAATAAATAATCCGAATTGTATTTTTCTTTTCAGCATGATTACCGGAAAAATGTGCCCAAC
>CACWLF010000098.1 GCA_902761645.1 uncultured Aeromonadales bacterium
TTTAAAATTCAAACAACAAGTAATATTTTGGAATTTAAAGTCTGTTTGATGATTATTGTTAACAAGGATATAATCAATACATAATTACAACAGAGCCAACATTTTTTATTTCCGCGGGGCTGAATATTTTAAAAATTATGTGGCGAAGAGGTATACTTGGATAAAGAATCCGTAGATCAAAATGGAACTTTACCTGAGGAATAATCTATGATTGAAACAGAACGTCTGATTTTAAGACCTTTTACTGCAGACGATGCGGCGGATCTGTATGAATATCTTAAGGAGCCGGGAGCTCACTGTTTTACAGAAATGAAGCTTGCATCGCCGCAGGATGCGGAGGAAGAGATTAAACGGCGAATGAACGATGAACTGTATTTTGCCATTGTTCCCAAAGATGTGAACAGGGCTGTCGGTGAAATTTTCGTTCATTCCGAGCCTAATGAACGGAAGGATATGCCGGATGACACCTTCTTTCCGTGCTGGATGCTTAATTTGAAATATTCAGGCCGTGGATACGCCTATGAGGCGGCGTCGGCTGTATTTGATTATCTTTTCAGAAACCGCGGCGCACGGCGCATTTATGCCTACGCCGATGAAGACAATCTGCGCAGCCGCCACCTGTGTGAAAAACTTGGAATGAGACAGGAAGGAATTTTCCTGGAATATGTATCCTTTGTCAGCAATCCTGACGGAACTCCCCATTATGAAAACACATATCAGTTTGCCCTGCTCAGAAGTGAATGGGAGAAAATGCACTCCTGAACGGATCACCGTATTTTCTGATTTATGCCGGAGCGTTTTTTTTCTGATTATTTTTCTCCGGCATTTCTCTAACATTCTGCTTTATCTTAAAAAAATCTGATTTTTTTAATTTTGATCGTGCGAAGCGAGCATAACTTAGACAGCTGTCCTAAACTTATATTCCGGATAATGCTACAATGAAGCAAAGGAATCCTTTTCCTTGAACATTATTATTGGATCATAGAAATGAGTGTAAAGTATATGCCTTCAAACAACTCAAAAACTGTATTTCTGGTATGCTTTATGGTGGCTCTGGCGGGTCTGCTGTTTGGTATTGATATCGGTTTTATAGCCCAGGCCAAGGATTTTATCAAAAAAGATCTGGTTGTTGACGATCAGGTGATTTCCTGGGTAGTGGGTTCCATGATGGGAGGCGCCACTTTCGGTACTCTTATATCAGGTTATCTTACCAGAAAACTTGGAAGAAAATATTCGCTGATCATCAGTGCATCATGCTTTGTGCTCGGTGCTCTCGGCTGCGCTCTCGCATGGAACGGAACGTCTCTGATTATTGCAAGAATCATAGTGGGTTTTTCCATCGGCGTGGCGTCGTTTACTGCGCCTCTTTATCTTTCCGAGGTGGCGCCCAAGTCCATCAGAGGCACAATGATTACGATGTATCAGCTTCTGATTACCATCGGTATTCTGGCGTCATTTGTAATCAATACCTTTATCCGCAACTGCACTTTCACCGGTGCCGAGGGTCAGATTGCCGAGAATTTCCTGATTTCCGACATATCCCTGAGCTGGCGTTCAATGCTGGGCGTTACCGTTATTCCGTCGGTGATTTTTCTGATCGGTGTATTCTTCCTGCCTAGATCTCCGAGATGGCTGATTTCAGTAGGCAGACATGAAGAGGCTCTGAACGTGCTGAAGAAAATCAGAGGTACTGAAGAGGAGGCCGAACAGGAATCCAGGGAAATTATCGATACGGTTTCCGGTCAGGCAAAATCCAACGGATTTGCGATGTTCATGCAGAACAAAAATTTCAGAAAAACCGTGTTCCTTGGAATCACGCTTCAGCTTCTGCAGCAGTTGTGCGGTATCAATATAATCATGTATTTCGGACCTGAACTGATCAAAGCCGCCGGTTACACCTCTGAATTTGCCACCAATCTTGGTACCATTGCCATCGGTCTCACCAATGTTCTGGCAACATTTATCGCTATTGCCTATATTGATAAATGGGGAAGAAAACCTATTCTGGTTGCAGGCTACAGCATAATGTCGGCAGCAATGCTCGGTGTTGCAGTTTTCATGCATTACAATTACAGCATGGCGGCGATTATTTCCGTTCTGGTGTTTATTGTGGCCTTTGCATTCTCTGCCGGTCCGGTTGTATGGGTTCTCTGTTCTGAAATTCAGCCTCTTAAGGGAAGAGATTTCGGTATTACCTGTTCAACCGGTGCAAACTGGCTTTCAAACATGGCCATAGCGGCTACATTCCTTCCGCTGATGAGTGTACTCGGTGCCAGCGGAACAATGCTGATGTATGCGGCATGCTCGGTTATCGCCATCTTCCTTATTCTTGCGTTTGTACCTGAAACAAAGGGTGTTTCTCTTGAACATCTTGAGAACAATCTGATGAAGGGTGTAAGATTGAGAGATATCGGCAAATAGCAGGAAGCAATAAACTGTTTTTTTACTGGCACCGTCTTCATCGGTGCCTTTTTATATCCGCAGAATACATGATTTCAAGGCGGATTTTCTCTGACTCGTATGCTGATCTGCTCCAGACTCGCAAGAGCCTGGATTTTTGTATTTCAGGAATGCATTTCCAATTATATATTGAACTTTTTCTATATGTTGTGTTATTATTATCCAATGAAAATATTCTGCTGAACGGGTGTGATTATGGAAAAATTATATATTGATGCTGCCAAAATGCTTAAGGCCATCTCTGATCCCAAACGTCTCAGAATAGTTGACATGCTCTCATGCGGCGAGCTGTGCGCCTGCAGAATTCTGGAGGAATTTCACATATCACAGCCGACCTTGTCGCATGACATGCGGGTACTGCTTGAAGCAGGAATTGTCATCGACCGCCGGGACGGAAAGAACATATACTACAGGCTTGATTTGGAAGCTCTGAACCGTCTGCAGGCAACTCTCGACGGAATTTTCAACGAAAGTCCGGACTGCATCTGCCATAAATGCAGAAAAGAGCAGTAGGCTGATGAAATTGTTCATCGGCTTTTTTATGATTTTGATATATAGAAAAATTGCTATATTTCTATATGATTTTTCAGTCATAAAAAATGACTGACAGTAACAAAGGAATAACATTCTTTCAGAAAAATCTTACATGGTGGGTATTCGGATGCATGCTTGCCGGAGTTTTAATCGGCCGCTTCATACCTGCGGTGCCGGAAACTCTGCGAAAATTTGAAATTGAAGGTATTTCAGTACCGATTGCTGTTCTGATCTGGATCATGATTTATCCCATGATGATGAAGGTTGATTTCGAAAGCATGAAACAGGCCGGAAAAAATTCCCGAGGTCTGTTTATCACCTGGATAGTAAACAAGCTGATCAAACCGTTTTTCATGTATGCCGTTGCGGCACTGTTTTTCTTTGTGATATTCAGATCATTTATCGAGCCTGAACTTGCCACGGAATATCTTGCAGGAGCGGTCCTGCTCGGAGCGGCGCCATGTACTGCAATGGTGTTTGTCTGGAGCACGCTTACCGGAGGAAATCCTGCGTACACTGTGGTGCAGGTGGCAACCAACGATCTGATCATTCTGGCTGCTTTTATTCCGATTGTGAAATTTTTGCTTGGTGTATCCGATGTAATTGTTCCGTACAGCACACTGCTTCTCAGTGTGATTCTCTTTGTGCTGATTCCTCTGGCGGGTGGAATTGTCACCAGGCTTGCCGTTATCAGAAAAAAGGGAAAGGAATATTTTGAGAATAATTTTCTTCACGGGTTTGATAATCTGACAACTGCAGGACTTCTGCTGACTCTTGTTATTATTTTCAGTGCCCAGTCCGATCTGATCCTGAAAAATCCGTTTCATATCGCTTTGATTGCCGTTCCTCTGACATTGCAGACATTTATTATATTTATAATTGCCTTCGGTGCTGCAAAAATGATGAAACTTCCTTTTGACATTGCGGCTCCGGCCGGAATGATCGGTGCTTCGAACTTCTTTGAACTTGCCGTGGCGGTGGCAGTTGCACTGTTCGGTACAGCAAGTCCGGCGGCACTTGCCACAACAGTGGGAGTTTTAACGGAGGTTCCTGTGATGCTGACACTGGTGAAAATTGCAAACAGGATGAAAAAGGAGTTTTAACCCATGTGGGATTTTATTCAGTATCAGATCCTCGTCATGAAATGGATGGAGGAACTTATTGGCGACGGTCTTGCTGCGCTGGGGCTTGATATCTCCACCAGGATCGGCGGCAGTATACATTTTTTTATCTATGACGTAACCAAAATCACCATTCTGCTGTGTGTTCTTATTTTTGTGATTTCATATATTCAGAGCTTTTTTCCTCCAGAAAGAAGCCGCGGCATCATGACAAGGTTTCATGGCGTGACTGCAAACATTGCAGGTGCCTTGCTGGGAACTGTAACCCCTTTTTGCTCCTGTTCCTCAATTCCTATTTTTATGGGATTTACCAGAGCAGGGCTGCCGCTTGGCGTTACCTTCTCTTTTCTGATTTCTTCACCGATGGTTGATCTGGGAAGCATGGTTCTGCTGTCAGGCGTTTTCGGCTTTAAGGTGGCCGCAGCATATGTTGTGCTTGGCCTTGTGATTGCCGTGGCCGGAGGCACGATTATTGAACATCTGCACATGGAGGATCAGGTTGCCGGGTTTATCAGAAACGGCAGAAATACCGCCCTAATCGAGACAGTTAAACCGACAGTCAGAGAAAGACTTGCATATTCAGCAGAGCAGGTGATTGTGACATTCAGAAAAGTATTTCCGTATATTCTTGCGGGTGTGGCCATCGGAGCCGTGATCCACAACTGGATCCCCGACAGCTGGATTGAAAACATTCTCGGCGGCGGCAATCCGTTCGGCGTGGTGCTTGCAACCCTCATAGGCATTCCGATGTACGCAGATATCTTCGGTACGATCCCGGTAGCCGAGGCTCTTTTGTCAAAAGGAGCGCTTCTTGGAACAATTCTGGCATTCATGATGGCGGTGACTGCGCTCAGTCTGCCGTCCATGATGATGCTGAAAAAGGCGATAAAGGCAAAACTTCTCGGAACCTTTATTGCTATATGCACGGCAGGTATTATCATTATCGGATATGCCTTTAATCTACTTCAAAATTATTTTCAATGAGAGAGGTCTTTATTATGATTATCAGAGTTCTCGGCGGCGGATGCAGAAGCTGCGAGGCTTTGCTCGAAGCTGCAAAAGAAGCGGTGAAAGCAAAGGGAACAGATGCAGCTGTGGAATATATTACAGATTACGAAAAAATCATGGAATACGGAGTTATGAGCATGCCCGCTCTTATGATTGATGATCGGATTGTATCGGCAGGCAGGGTTCTGAAAGCAGAGGAAATTGAAAAACTGCTTCCTTAAGAAATTCGGTAAATATTCCTGCACATAGAGCCGGAAGGGAATTTCTGCCCTTCCGGTCATGAATTTACATGAAAGCGGCCGGATATTAAGTCCGGTTTATTAATTTGTGACGAACCGGGTGTTACGGCAGATGAGATGTTGAAGTTTGCTTTCAGATCCGATAGATTACGGGTATTCGAAATTTCTGGAGATTTTGCAAATTGAAAATTTTTAACAGATTTACAGTTCTGCTGCTGACATCTGCGGCTATGGCGTGCGCATCAAATGCTGAAAAGTTTGAACCGCTGGAAAACCCTGATTTTTCAGGTTCATGGACTGAAGAGGAATTAGGCGAATATAACATCATCATCAAAAAAAACGGTAATTCATATGATGTGACCACCGTTACCGGCATGGATGAGTACATCGTATGCTACTATACTTCGGATTTCAAACAAGGTTCAAAATCCGTTCTGAAGAGTGTCGGCGCCAATAAATGTGAATTTATTGAAGTATTTGAAGACGGCAGACAGACAGTGAAGGAAAATGAAAAACATGATCTGGGTGAACTGTACATCAGAAAATCAGACGGCGCTCTGGTTGAACACATTAAGCTTGAAGACGGTTCAACGGCTGATGTAGTCCTTCCAAAGGATCCTGCGCAGTAATTTCAGAACTGTGTATTACTGCGGCAGATCGGTTTCATACAAAAATGCAGTCATGAGAGGCAGTAACAAAAAGTGAGAATAAGAAAAATCATGAAACAGAACACCGGAAGTCAGACTGTTCATATCTTCACTTTCATTCGATAATCCTAATATAGCGACATTAGGATATCGTGCAATTCGGGAACATTGGCATATAGAAAACAAATTACACTGGTGTCTCGATATGGATTTTGGTCAGGATCATATGCAAATCAAAAATAGAAATTACATCAGAAACTGTGAAACATTATCGAGAATAGCGCTAAATGCGATAAGACAGCTGGAACCAAAATTCAGAAGACCAGGCAGAAATGAGGCCGTTGCTTTATCAAACGTGAAAATTTGTCTTGATAAGACATTGGAACAGAACATAATGACGGTAGCAAATTTATTTGTAGAAGGAAAATTATAACCGCATAAATGAAATTCAGTGGGGCAATATACAAAAGAGCTATGATTCAAACAAGAAGGAATAGATGAAAAATGAAAATTAAAATTTTTCAAAAAAGCAGTAAAAGATTTTAGAGAAAATTCAGATGTTCATGCGTAGGCCCTGGTTAAAAGTCAGGGCCTACGCATGAACGAAACGTGATTTATGGATCATAGCTAAAAAATAATTTGTGATGCAAGGATCACATTAATAAAAACTCACTTGTGTTCATTATCAAATTTTGATCCAATACTATTATTTATAGGTATGGAAAAAATTATGTTATTGGATGCAGTGAAAAAAATGATGGATTTAGTGGAAATACAAGATAGCAGAGATCCTAAAAAAGTTTGTTATCCCCTTG
>CACWLF010000099.1 GCA_902761645.1 uncultured Aeromonadales bacterium
GAACAAGCCATACCACGATATGGAGGACGTAAGCTTCACATACTCAAAGATTACATGGGCTTACCAGGACGGCAATATCGAATTCACCGATGACTGGAAGGCATAATAAAAACAAACAACGGAACAGAGCAAGACATGGTCACGAAAACCGGAAACGATTTACGTGGCCTTTTAAATTTTATATATTTTAAATTGATTTCAGCATTTTATTAATTTTCAGACTGCAGTCACCGCAATACGATAAAATGCCGGTGAAAGGGAAAAACAGACACTGCATTCAATGTCTTAATAATATTCCTCTGCAGTTTCAGCAACAAAACCGACAATGAACACCGCAGAAGTTTCAAACAAATACATGCAGCGACTTGATTAAATTATTTTTTCATCATTTTTCCAAGAAAATCCAAACCTGCCGACATCAGATCACCAAGCGGATCCTGCGGTTTCTGATTCACTGCACCGCCGGCATTGCCCTGCCGGGCGAATGGATCATTCTGCTGATTCCGAGCACCATGATTCTGATTGTCTGTCCCGCCAAGTATCGAGCCCAGAATTCCGCCGAGAGCACCGAGATTGATATTTCTGAGTTCAGGCCATAACTGAAAAGCGAACTGCAGAATTGCATTGAGATCCAGACCGTTGCCACCAGATGCGGTTCTTTGTCCGGATGTTCTCTGCCGGGTCTGAGTCTGCGCTCCGCCGGCGCCTGAAGACGAATTTCCGCCACCCAGCAATGTGCCCAGAACAGGAAGAAGAGCTTCAAGAGCAGATGTTTCTCCGGTCTTCTGTCCGGCTGCCGGACGTGAGTGACTGAGATTATTAAGCGCATTAAAGACATCCCAGATTTGATTGTTGTCAACATCTGTCAAATCTGCATCAATGGAAGGTATTTCATCAAGATCTTCCGGAACATCTGATTTCACATTAAAGAACTCTCTCGCTCTTTCAAGCATGAACTGCGATTTATCTTCTGCCGAACCTGATGAAGTATCTTCCGTGTTTGCGATCAGACTGTAAAAGGATATTGGATCTATGGCCTCCTGCTCCACGGCATTCTGCAAATCCTGATCATCTGCAAATTCCACGGATGCCGGTTTTACAATATGATCGATAAATTCCTCTGATACTTTTTCCCTGCCTTTTGCCGCAGACTGTTCAGCCAGAATTTCAGCCAGTTCCTCAAAAAATCCGTAATTCATGTCAACCTCTGTACATTGCATAATTAAAATTATTTAAGCCTTTGCCTATTTGAGTTTCTTCAGTTCGTTTTCAGCAAGTCTTGCTGTTGTTGTGCCTGAATAGTCGCGAACAACCAGCTGGAAGAACTTTCGGGCATAATCCTTATTGTTTTCCGTTACAGAAATAAGTCCCAGCTTATACAGAGCTTCCGCTCTTTTTACAGCATTTTCATCCTTCACAACATTTAAAAAGCATTGCTTGGATTCTGTCAGACGATTGGTTTTATAGTATGAATCGCCCAGCCAGAAATTTGCATTGCTGATCAGAGATGAATCAGGATATTTCTTGTTGAATTCATTAAAAGCATCTATTGCGGCATTGTAATTCTTGTCCTGCATTACCAGAGTAACCGCTTTCTGATAATCGTTCTTTTCATTAGGAGTCAGAGTGGAAGGAGAGGACGGTTTAGGTTTGTCTTCCCTGACATCAGGTTTGGCACCGGTATCTCTGCCTGTGCTGTTCTGTCCTGATGCAGGCTTGACTCCACCGCTCTGCAGCTGGTTGATCCTTGCCGTCAAATCAGAAATCTGCTGAAAAAGTTCCTGCTGATTTTTCTGCAAATCATTTATTGCATTGTTTGTAACCTCAAGTCTTCCGATTAAATCATTAAGATCCTGATTCATTAAATCAAGCTGCTGCTGCATCTGAAGTCTTGCCTGATCCGAAGCCCTGATCTGTCTTTCCAGATCGGCAACACTGGTGGCACCGGCCATGGAAGGCAAAGTTAAACCGAATAAAACAATTCCCAAATATTTTAATCTGAAATTCATAATTATAATCCGCACCCAAGTAATCCAATATAAGTTATTATAACAACATTTAAATATTAAAGTTGTATGCCTGATTCAAAATAATTTTTTTTAATCGGCAAATTTTCCCGCAAGCATCAAAAAACAGAAACTCAGTGCAGAACGAAAAATTTAAATATAAGGATTTTTTAAATCAAACCTGGAGCATGACAGATAAGCGGCGCTCGAATTTACTAATAATTTTAGAAAAGTGAAACAGTCGTTAAATATTTCTCCGCTGACGGAATTCCGGATGATGCGGCATGGACAGCAGACAATGACTGCAATTCTTAAATCGGTTCCTGAAAAACGCCTGATAATTTTTATTAAACAGATTACGAAAAAAAATAAACAGCAGTTAAAGATATTTTAACTGCTGAATATTTACTGGTATAGAAATTACAGTTTGCTGTTAGTATGACAGTACTGCACGTCGGTTCTTTGCGAAAGCCTCTTCAGTCATGCCAAGATCCAGAGGTTTTTCTTCGCCGTAGCTTACGATTGACATCTGAGCAGCGGCCACACCGAGATTCTGCATATAAAGAGCAACGGATTTGGCTCTTCTTTCGCCCAGGGCAACATTATATTCAGGTGTTCCTCTTTCATCTGTATGACCTTCAATAATCACGGTGATTTCAGGGTGATTTCTCAGGAAGGTTGCATGAGCCTGAATCAGACCTTCATACTGCGGAGCAATACGATCGCTGTCATAAGCAAAGTAAATCATGTTATCCTGTTTTAATGCTTCAAACTTCTGACGATCAGCTGCAGACAGGTTGTAATTGTCAGTATAGTTAGAATCAACGGTAATAACACCGGAATCATCAATCAAAGATGAATCAATATCACCGCCTTCCTCGATTCTTGCCGAATTTGTACTATCGCAGGCTGTCAGTGTTGATAAAGCCATAACTGAAACAAATAACATTAATAATTTTTTCATTTTAAAATCCTTACCGATCTTTAGATTTTTATAAATTCCAATCTTTTATTTTTAAATCAAAGCAACCTTTACGGTTGCCTGCCGTATACGTTCGTATCACAAGCCGTAAAATTTAAACCATTATAAACTTTTACGAACGAAATATAAATTGCTACCTGAAAAACGGAGACCATGCAGGGGCGCTTACAGCACCTGAACTTGAAGGCAGATTGGCCTGGAATCTTCCGTCAGCGGAAACGAGAGCGAGGCTCTTCTTTCCTCTTACCATTGTAGCGTAGATAATCATGCTGCCGTTAGGTGCAAAACTCGGACTTTCATCAAATTTATTATTGGTAAGCACCATCATATACTTTGTGTCAAGATCCTGAGTGGCAATTCGATACGAGTTTTCAACGCGTGAAACAAAGGCTATGCTCCTGCCGTTAGGCGCAACCACAGGATCGAGATTGGCCACATTATCCCAGGTAACACGTGTTACATCGTTCGGATTATTTACACTTACGCGGTAAATCTGCGGGCGTCCGCCGCGCTCGGATGTGAAATAAAGATAGTTTCCGGAAGGATCCCATGAAGGCTCGGTATCAATAACACGGTTGTTGGTTATGCGATGCAGTGTTTTTGCCGCGATATCGAGAACATAAATCTCAGGGTTGCCGTCCTTGGACAGCACCATTGCCATACGGGAACCGTCAGGAGAGAAAACGGGACTTCCGTTGATACCGTTAAACTGAGCAACTTTAATGCGCTGCTTGGTTTTGTAGTTCTGAATAAAAATCGCAGGATGACGGGATTCGAAACTCACATAGGCAATACGAGTATCCTTTGGATCCCAGGTCGGCGACATTATCGGTTCACGGGAACGAAGAATAACCTGTTCATTGTAACCGTCATAATCGGCAACCACCAGCTGATAAGGATACTGCTGACCGTGCTTTACACTTACATATGCAATCTTGGTCAGGAAGGCACCTCTTTCATGAATAATCGCCTCATAAATCTGATTTGATACGGTATGCGCCGCTGTTCTCAACTGGCTGCGTCCGAAGGTTATAGCCTTTGAAATGATTACATCGCCGCCAGCAACCTCAACCAGCTGAACAGTAAGTTTGAACTTGTCTCCGACAGTCTCCAGATTTCCAACTGCAACAGCATTGACAAGTTCGCGCCACAAATCCAGTTTAAGCTGATTGCGGTCTGATGCCTGCTGAGGCATGCGTGAAGGAGAAAGAGGGGAAAACTTGCCGCTGAACATCAGATCGTTGCGGACAATAGCCGAAAGATCCTTTGCAACCTGCGGATTGGTCTGACTTGCGAAATCGGAAACCGCAATAGGATAACCGATATCCTGACCGCCGACAATTTCCAGTTCCAAAGCTGCATATGCAGTATTAAAACAATAAACTGTAAAGAAAAGCATTATTGTTATAATTAATTTTTTCATTTGAATCCTATTTAATTTTACCTTGTCTTAAATGTATAGCTTAATTCAATATTGCCATCATCATATATTGATGCCGGAATATTAGGAATCTTGTTCTGGCACGGTCCCCTGATGGTGTCCACCAGAGCCTGGCACAAATCGGCGTCACCGGAACATCCGTTAATCTTGTAGATCAATCCGTTCTGGCTTGCCCTGAAGGAAAGTTTTACAGTCTTTCCAACCATTGATCGATTGCCGATAATTTTGTTGGCCAGATAATTCTGCAGCAGATTCTGGTATGCAAGTTTATCACCCTTGACGTTTGGATTTCCCGGATTTGCTCCTGTTCCCTGATCCTTGGTGGTCGATCCCTTGCCGGTTCCGGTGTTTTTGCCCGGACCATTAATCTGACTGTTGAGAAAATCATCCAGATCCTGGTCGGTTTTCTTTTTGGCTTTTTCCTTCTCCGCCTTTTCTCTGGCCAGTTTCTCGGCTTTTTCTTTTTCAGCCTTTTCCTTTGCCAGTTTCTCGGCTTTTTCCTTTTCAGCCTTTTCCTTTGCCAGCTTCTCGGCTTTTTCCTTTTCAGCCTTTTCCTTTGCCTCTCGGCTTTTTCCTTTTCAGCCTTTTCCTTTGCCAGCTTCTCGGCTTTTTCCTTTTCAGCCTTTTCCCTTGCTATTCTTTCTTCTTCAGCCTTCTGCAGAGCTATCTTCTTTTCCAGTTCCTGCTGTTCACGGAGTTTCTGTTCGGCAAGGAGTCTTTCCTGTTCCAGCCGTTTCTGCTCGGCAAGAATTCTTTCCTGTTCGATTTTAGCTTCCAGTTCGGCCTTTTCCCTGGCAAGTTTTTCCTCCAGAGCCTTCTGTTCCTCCTTGGCTTTCTGAATTGCAATACGGTGCTGTTCCTCGGCCTGGCGCTGCTGTTCCTCGATCTGACGCTTTCTTTCCTCTATTTCCTGCTGTTTGGCAAGACGGCGCGCCTCCTCTTCAGCCTTTTGCTGCTGTTCTCTGAGTATTTTCTGATCTGCTGCTGACGACTGACTTCCGCCCAAGGAACTTAAGTCCACCATGGTTGCATTAATAATCTGCTGACCGGACGAACCCGGTTTCTGCGGTTTGCTCCAGTTGAGACTGGCAAGAATCATACATAAAATCAGAATAATATGAATCAGCACCGACAGTATGAACGGAGAAAAATAACCTTGTGATGAACCGTTGGAATCTTTCACTTATTTTCCTTTTTTCTCTTCTATCGGTTCGGTAACCAGACCTACACTCTGCTCACCAGCATTTTTCAGTGCAACCATAACCTGAACTATATTGTTGTACGGGGTTGCCTTGTCGCCGCTGACAACCACAGGTGAATCCGCATGATTGGCACGGAACGATCTGATGAAATCAGTAAGTTCCTCAATGCTCTCGACGGCGTTGGAGTTTGAGCCGACCTGCACCGAATAGCGTCCGTTCTTATCAACATAGATTATCGCAGGATCCGACAAGTCCTGATCCAGCGTCTTGGATTCGGCCTGCGGCAGATCCACCTTCACGCCCTGCATGATTACAGGAGCGGTGGCAATGAATATTACCAGCAGAACCAGCATAACGTCGATATACGGCACTACGTTGATTTCAGCAACTGCTCTTCTTCTTTTTCTAAGTGACATTGCAATTACCTAAATAATCTTGCGGTTTAAAATAGTTGAAAGTTCATCCATAAAATTAATATATGAATTTTCCAGTTTTTCCACCTTGGTGTTGAAACGGTTGTAGGCAACCACTGCAGGAATCGCAGCAAACAGACCCATGGCGGTGGCAATAAGAGCCTCCGCAATCGGCGGGGCAACCATGGCAAGAGTTGCATTCTTAACAGCGGCAAGAGCAACAAACGCATGCATGATGCCCCATACTGTACCGAACAGACCTACATAAGGACTTACGGAACCGACGGTTGCCAGAAACGGCAGACTGTTTTCCAGTTCCTCAACCTCGCGCGACAGCGACACTTTCATTGAACGGTAGGTTACACCCATTACCATTTCCTTGGCAGCAGGATCGCCCTTTGATTTTTCATAAAGTTTTACAAACTCGCGGAATCCGGATAAAAACACAACCTCTGAACCAACCAGTGAATCTCTTCTCTTGTTCAGCTGTTCATAAATGGAACCCATGTCATTGCCGCCGCGCCAGAACAGATCCTCGAATTCCTCTGTTGCCTTGCGTGCATGCTTAAGCTGTCTGTACTTGAAAAATATAATGCTCCATGATGCGACCGACACGCACAGCAGCAGGAACATTACCACCTGAACAAGAAAACTTGCGTTCATTACAAGTTCAAGAAAAGATAAATCACCGCTCGGGGCAGGTGCCTTCGATATCATATCTGATGCTTCAATTGTTACTTCAGGATCCACTTTTTATAACCTCTTTTACATAATCCGGAATCAGCATAGGACTGAATTCCTTCAAATCAATACATGCTAATTTAACTTTGGCCTCAATCAGCTCGTCTCCATTCTGATTGTACACGTGCTGGGTAAAAACAATCGAGGCTCCGCCGAATTTCGTAGGCTCGCAGGTAACCTTCAGAAGTTCGTTGAACTTTGCAGGTCTTCTGAAATCTATGTCTATATGCTTTACTACAAATGCCACGTTCCGCTCAAGCAGGATATCCTGTTCGACGCCGAAAGAGCGCAGCCACTCCGTGCGAGCACGCTCGATATACTTTATATAATTGGCATTATAAACAATACCGCCCGCATCGGTATCCTCATAATACACTCTGATATTAATTGAAAATGGCTCACTCATTGCTTCTGTTCCCCTGTCCGTCATTATATCAAAACATTCGGGCATTACACATCACAGATTGAGACTTAATTGACTGTCCTTTGCCGCAATGTCCCTGCTTACGAAAGTGCGTCCGAAATGCCGGTATGCCTTTTCCGTGGCGATTCTGCCTGTTCTGGTTCTCTGGATATATCCCTGCTGGATCAGATACGGTTCAATCATGTCTTCTATCGTTTCCGGATCCTCGCTGATTGCGGCCGCTATGCTTTCAAGTCCCACTGGTCCGCCGTTGAACATATCGATCATGGATAAAATAAGTTTTTTATCCATAAGATCAAGCCCCTTCGGATCAACCTCGAGAATATTCAGTGCAGAATTGGCAACTTCCTTCGTTATTCTGCCGTCAGCTCTGATTTCTGCGTAATCTCTCACCCTGCGCAGCAGTCTGTTTGCAATTCTCGGTGTACCGCGTGATCTGCAGGCGATCTCCATTGCGCCGCCGGCATCAATTGCAATGCCGAGACATCCTGCACTTCTCATCACAATCTGCTGCAGGGAAAGATCATCATAAAATTCAAGATGCGCAACAATACCGAAACGAGCTCTTAAAGGAGATGCAAGTCCGCCAGCCTTGGTTGTGGCTCCGATCAATGTAAACGGCTGCAGAGGAATGCTCACTGACTGCGCCGCAGGTCCTTCGCCGATTACAATGTCAAGTTTGAAATCCTCCATTGCAGAGTACAGCATTTCCGCCAGCTTGTTGTTCAGCCGGTGAATCTCGTCTATAAACAGCACGGAATTCTTTTCCTGCTTCGACACCAGAGCGGCAATATCACCCTGCTTCTCAATGGCGGGAGCGGCAACCGTTGTAATATTCACGCCGAGTTCATTGGCGACAATGGTTGCAAGAGTTGTTTTTCCAAGACCGGGAGGTCCGAACAGCAGAACATGATCAAGAGCCCTGCCTCTCTTTTTTGCCGCGGGAAGCCATATGCTCATCTGCTCCTTCACTCTGCTCTGCCCGATATAATCCTGTAATCTCTGCGGTCTTACCGTAGGCTCAAGAGCAAGATCCTCCGCCTGCGCCCCGGTGCTGACAACGCGATCAGCCTCGATCATGTATTACTTACCTCCAAATGTTGCCTTCAGGGCTTCGCTGATAAGCTGAGCCAGTGTCAGCTCCGGTCTGTAAACCTGTTTAACCAGAGTTTCCGACTGTTTGCGGTTATACCCCATATCAACCATGGCCTGAACAGCCAGTTCCTGATCCTTCCTCCCCTTTTCACTGTCTGCTCCGGCTGATGCGGAGGAAGCTGCAGGAGAAGCTGCCTGAACATTCTGTTCTATGCTCCATTTTTCCATGCGATCCTTCAGTTCAATCATCAGACGCTCTGCGGTTTTTTTGCCTACACCGGGAATTTTTGTCAGAGACATTACATCATTGGCACGCACAATACCGAGCATTTCCTCCACACTGAGGCTGGAGAGAATCGTCAGTGCGCTTTTGGGACCGATGCCGTTGATTTTAATCAGTTCCTTGAAAAGCGAGCGGTCGCGGCGATTTATAAATCCGAACAGCTGATGGGCATCCTCGCGGATAATCAGATGTGTAAAAATCAGAACCTTTTCTCCGACGGCAGGAAGCTGGCAGATCGAGGTCATGGGAAGTTCGACGCCGTACCCTACACCGTTTACGTCGATTTCAACAACGGGAGGAGCAATATCTCTTATAATTCCGTTCAGGGATGTAATCATACAGTTTTTCCTTTAAAAATTTCTTCTAATGCAGACGGCTGCGGGCTATGCCGGTTACCTGATTGCTGAAACCGCTTAATCCGGTGACGGTGTTTGCGTGACAGATTGCTATCGCCAGTGCATCAGCCGCATCACTCTGAGGTACACGATCAAGTTTAAGCAGTTTCATTACCATCTGCTGAACCTGCTCCTTCGCGGCATTGCCGTATCCTACGGTTGCCTGCTTGACTTTTCTCGGCGAATACTCACCCACGGGAAGTCCTGCATTCAGTGCGGCAAGAATTGCCGAAGCCCTGGCATGACACAGCTTGAATGATGAATCCACGTTTTTTGAAACAAACGGTTCTTCTATGGCAAACTGTTCGGGGGAGGTCTGAAGAATAATTTCACTTACACCGTCATAAATCTGTTTGAGCTTGTTTACAAAAATGTCGCCCTCCGTTCTGATGCAGCCGGAACAGACATAACTGAACCTGAACGGACTTACCAGATCAATAACGCCGTATCCTGTAACCCTGGAGCCGGGATCAATTCCTAATATAATCAAATGTCACCTCTTTTAATTATGCACATTTTAAAACTTTTAGCTATAATACTCTAGCGGTTCGGATAATATTGAACATGACTTCTGCAAAAGAAAATCAGTACCGTTCCCGGAAAAGACAGGCAATACCCGGTTGTGATGCCGGATCTGCCGGGCCGCTTTTTCATTCCGGAGGTCCGGATACCGATCCTGAAAAATTCAAATTTAGTTAAAAAATTCGGAAAAAGGAAAATGAAAGATCAGATTTTTGCAACACCGCTTGAACAGACAGGAAATTTCTGTTTCAACGAACAGGTTGCCGAGGTATTTCACGATATGGCCAGGAGATCGATTCCAGGCTATCAGACAATCATCAACACCATCGGCAGTTTAACCGCGAAATATGCGCAGAACAACTCACGTCTTTACGATCTCGGATGTTCGCTGGGCACTGCCACCATAATGATGCGAAAAAATCTGAAAAAGGAACAGAACTGCAGAATTATTGCAATTGACAATTCACAGCCTATGATCAACCGATGCCGCAATATTCTTGATTCCTACCGTTCCGATATACCGGTGGAAACCGTTCTCGGTGATCTTAATGACTGCGAGATCTGCAACGCATCAGTCGTTATACTGAATTTTGTTCTGCAGTTTGTAGATCCTGATAAAAGAGACTGTCTGATAAAGAAAATTCATGACGGAATGAATCCCGGAGGAATTCTGCTTGTCAGCGAAAAACTTGTTTACGAGGATCGTAAGCTTGATGATTTTCTGATGGAACTGTACTGGGATTTCAAGCGGAACAACGGCTACAGCGAACTTGAAATCAGCCAGAAAAAGGATGCACTTGAAAATGTGCTGATCCGCAATACCGAAAAGGAACATCTTGAACGTTTTGAAAAAACAGGCTTTAAAACCGCAATCAAATGGTTCCAGTGCTACAACTTTGCATCGTTCATCGCGATAAAATAGAAAAGCCGGAAGATTAAGGGCGTTTTTTTCATTGCCGCCTGTCCCTTTCGGATCTTCATGCCGGGAATTCCGAAAAAGCAGAATGTTCCTTATCTTGGAATTTCCTGCACATAATAGCGGTTATCATGCGGATTGCCGATGTCCCACATGTAAATTCTGGTTATATACTTGCGGTTGATTTCTTCAGGAACCGGTTCCTCATTCATCGCTGTACCTCTGAAAACAACATGCTGCATGCCTGCCTGCATTTCATAATAAGGCATATAAACGGTTTTGTACATGGAAAGTCGACCTTTGCATCTTACTCTGTGACGTTCAAAACGTTCAATGCATCTGACCTCGACATACATATTCCGTTCAACTGTTTTACTCATATGATATAAGCTCATGCCATGCCTGAATGTTGACACAAACACAACAATTACGGCAAAAGTCAAAGCAATCAGTTTGAAGCCGGATTTCAGGTAGTTCCTTGATGATTTGATCATCGAACGCGACGGATTGTCGCGATCATAAACAACAGTTATCTGATCACCCTTGTGATAAACATGTGTATCAAAAAATTTAAAGGATATTCCCTCGGAATTTTTTGCCCATACAGTGTAAAATTTCTCTGTTTTATTAATTTTTGCGCTGCCTCTAATACGATCATGATGGTGATTATGCGTTGTTTTTTTCTTAACCACTACATCCGTTATTACAGCCGGAGATTCCTGATATCCGCCTGAAAACCAGGATAACTGCAGTTGAATAAAATCTCCTGTAAACATCCAGAATACGAAAAGAAGCGCAATATACATCAGAGCATAGGGAAGCAGAACATGAGGAATTTTTTCCGGAACTGCGGTTCCGTCGGTAAATTCGAGGATATTTCTGGCGGCAATGATATTGGCAAGTTCGCTCTGAGTGTAGCTGAATCTGAAATCGTTATCTTCCATGTTATCAATATTCCTTTTTATGTAAACCGGTACGTGACTGCCGCACTTCTGTTTCCGCGGATGTCCAACATAACAGGGTCCGGTCGGCCGCCATCATAAAAACTGTTAAATCCCGTATTGTTCAGCCGCATAATAAATGATAAAAACTACTGATTCAATTGTACAGTTCACATACAGCAAGGAATCCGCCGACGTCAGTATTGCATTGAATCGGGAACTGTTTTTGTGTTCATGCTAAGGAATTGTCACAAAATTAGTTGCCCATTTGGTCGGATGATATAATTCCATTTTTCATTCGGACCAACAAATTCAATATTGAGGTTTTCTTTCTGCTCC
>CACWLF010000100.1 GCA_902761645.1 uncultured Aeromonadales bacterium
TTTCCTATAAAAAATTAAGTCTTATTGAAAAAAGAAAAGGTTGGATTGTTGATTTTAAACAATCTTAAGTAGCATCAAAGGTTATTATGGAGCGTTTACAATTTGTATGATTTATCAATAAATAAAGTGACCGATTTGGGATTCGGTGTTGCCGAGTTGAATGGAAAGAATGTTTTTGTTGACGGAACGTACACCGGGGAAAAGGTCAAAGTTCTGATTCAGGAAGAACATCCGACTTATTACAGTGCAGAACTCCGGGAAGTGCTGGAACCGAGTCCGTTTCGTATTGAACATGTGTGCAGATGCGCATCATGCGGAGGATGTTCTTTTGATTTTATTGAACAGGAAGAACTGCTGCGGTTAAAGAATGAATTTCTGGTTTCCTGTCTTAAGGAAAACGGTATTAAATTTAATCATGCATTGCCGAAGTGCATAGGGATGGACGATTTCAGAGCATACAGAAACAAGGCCATTTATTATGTCAGAAATCAGAACGGTGAATTTGTTATCGGTTTTTTTGCCAAGCATTCTCATAATCTGATAAAAATCGATAATTGCATTCTGGAACCTGAGTGTACAGCAAGGACCAATGCCATTATTGCAGACTGGGCGAATGAGTTCGGAATCAGCGCCTATGATGAAAAAAACGGAAATGGTCTGATTAAGAATATAGTATATCGGTTTGGGGTTCAGACCGATGAAAAAATGCTGGTTATTGTTGCTGCAGATTATAATATCGAACATTTGGATGAATTAGTGGCCGGATTATCGAAAATGAATTTTTCCAGTATATGGCTTTGTAAAAATGACGGTACCAACAACAATATATGGACAGAGGATTTGAAACATATCAGTGGCAACCGTTATATTTCCACCCGGCTTTGCAATTTAAAATTTGAATTGGCACCAAGATCGTTTTTTCAGTTAAACAGTTCCCAGTGTGAGAAGCTGTATCAGATTGTGCTGGATTTTGCTCAGCTTAAATCCGAAGATCTTGTATTTGATTTATATTGCGGTATCGGTACCATTTCACTGCTTTTGGCCCGAAATGCAAAAAAGGTTTACGGAATAGAAATTATTCCTGAAGCAACAGAAAATGCAAAGACCAATGCAGAGTTAAACGGTTTAAACAATGTTGAGTTTATTTCCGGAAAAAGCGAAATTGTTTGTGAAAAACTGGTAAAAGATCAGAAAGTTGAGGCAAATGTAGTAGTGGTCGATCCTCCGCGAAAAGGGTGTGATGTTTCGTTGATTAGTACATTGTTGTTCCTTAAGGCTGAAAAAATAATTTATGTATCATGCAATCCTAAATCTTTAGCCAGGGATTTGAAACTCTTAACAGGAAAATATAATGTGGAAAGAATTGCCACAGTGGATTTATTTCCGAATACTCTTAACGTCGAGACCGTAGTGCTCATGTCTCGAAAGTAACACTCTCGTAAACCCATGATTTATAAGGCTTTGCGAGGGGTTGACAGATGTTTTGAAAGACCTGATGACTGTATCCGGATACAGCTTTTGCGTACATGGGAACATATCAACGGAGTAATTTTTGGATAAAAAATAATCGAAAATTGCTGATGTGCAAACCAAACACCCGAGGTTAAGGCAATTAAAGCAGTGATAAACATGATGTGTTCCTTACACCCTTTTGGGGTCGGGACTTTGGTTTATATGTCAAAATCGGCGGTTTTTTGAGCAGGATGAGAGGTGGACATGCAGTTCAAGAAAGGATTAGGCTGGAAGGCCTGTTATGACGAAGAAAAAGGCATTTATACTGCCAGAATTTCATGGCGTGGTGATGCTTCCTATTATGAGATCGATGCGGAGGTGTTTAATCGACTGGATACACCAGAGATAGGTGGTGCAGATCCTGAGGAGATGATAAGAAAAGGGCGTCTCCTTTATGAAAAGAGCGATTCATCCATAGGTCCGGCTACAGAGACCGTCTTTGACGATAATTTTGCCGAACTATGTTCTTGGGCTGAGATTCGTCGTTGTGATCATAAGTCTAGTAGCGAGATGACCGATTTGAACGTCAGACTTTGGGGAAACGAAAAAAACAAAGAACACTGGAAGCAAAATCAAGAAAAAAAGGGCTCATGAAGACGAGCCCTAAGAAAAGATCATTTTGATGATAAAAAATTACTCCTGCTCTTTGCCAACCTCAACAATGTCACCGGTCTTGAATTCGATGGTCAGCCAGTCGGGATGCACGGTTATTTTCCGGATCCAGTGCCTTACCAGAGTCTCATTAAATTTCGTGAGCTCAGAACTCTGACTTCTGATGAATTCTTTGAGTTCCCTGATGCGGTTTACTGTTTCGTTACGGCGGTTACGGTTATTCTCCAAATCAGCCTGCAGTTCCCGAACCTTCTGAAGCTCTGTAACCACATGGCTGTAATTCTTTCTGGCTTCAGCCAGGTTTATGAGCTCCTGCTGCAGGAATTCTTCTTTTGGGCGGAGTCTTTCCTCCTTGCCTGGATTGTTTTCCGCAAGCAGTCTTTCAATGTTACGCTCCATCTGCTCCTGAAAGCCATCCTGCTTCTGCCAGAATCCGTTAAAGGCATAGAGGCATGCCGCCTTAAGCTCATCCTCTTTTACGGTTCTGGCATGGCAGGTGAGTTTTGTCTTTTTCGGATAAAGTCTTGTCAGACAGCGCCATACCACGGATTTCTTGCCTCGGTTGTTCCATTGGGTTCTTCGGAAGTTCTCTCCGCACTCGCAGCAGAAGACAATCTGGGAGAAAGCATGATGACTGCTGAAGCCGCATTTCCTTCCGTTCGCAGTTACGCAGGTGATCCGGCGCAGCAGTTCATCCTGAACCTTGAGAAAGAGGTGTTTCGGGATAATGGCTTCATGGTTACTTTCCACATAATACTGAGGCATGATGCCGTTGTTCTTGACTCTGGTCTTGTTGAGAAAATCCGTGGTATAGGTTTTCTGGAGCAGGGCGTCACCAATGTACTATTCATTCCGGAGAATTTTATTGATGGTGCTGGTGTACCAGACTTTTGGGTTCTTCACGGAATTATTGGGAGACCAAGAGACGACAGGTATCTAATCAGGTGGAAGAAATACTCTTCATCCCGGTACCCAAAAGCTATTCTTTTAGCCACCTTAATCCTATTATTTGTACCCTCCAGTTTTCCGGTACTGATGGGATGGGTAGCGTGAGCTACCAGTCCTCTTTGCGGTATTCCACTTTCCTTCGCAGCCATAAACCATTTCATCCATCCGTAGTAGGCTTCTTCTTTGTCTCGTAATTCAAATAGTCGGTTCATTTCTTCCTTCATTGCATAGCAGGTGGCCAAATCACTGTGCGTATTAAGTATTTCATCTAATGCTTCTCCTCCGGACTCGCTAAGATTACGACTGTTGGTTAACACAGTCCTGCGTGCTTTTTTAAGCCGGGAGTAACCCTGACTTTCATTCCGTATGTCCTGTTTAAGTTTCTGTAGGGTTTCTTTATCATCAACAGTTTCAGCCAGCTTTTTTAATTCATTTGCCTTGTCCTGATGCTTTCTTGCCTCCTCAAGTCTGACGGAACCGAGAACATCCTTTCCGTACTGTGCCTGCATATGATAACGGTCATAGACAATCTCTGTTTTAGGCATGTATTTTTCAACAAGCCGGTTAAATGAAGCGTTCATGTCCATGGCAAAGGCCTTTACGTTACTCAGACGTTCCATGTCATACTCCTCGAAGAACTTTCTGAAATCCTCCATGCCACGGCCTTTCCCTACCCACAGAATTTCTCCGGTTTCCAGATCCATTACACAGGATGCATAGCCATGTCGTTCATATTGGCATATCCGTTTTGCAATGTCCTGTTTATTATACTTGCCGGCATCGTTTTAATATACTTTCCGGGATTTGTTTTGATTGATATGCCGTCAGAGTAAAAAACAGATCATAAAATATACGAAAATTCACTGCAGTCCTGATGTCTGAAAAAATATTGATTTTCATGCATCTTAAAAATCAACACGAAAGTTCTGAATTGCAGTACAATTCTGGATATTGATGATAATTTTCAGCTTGGCAACAGGCTAAATGATGTGTGGATATAATATAGGTAAAATTCATGTTAGGCGGTAAAGACAGTTTGTTAAATAAAGATGATACGGGTGCAGGCAGACCTGTTCCAAATGTAAAAGCTCTGCTTCCTGTTTTAATCTTTCTGGTTATATATCTTGGAAACGGTATCTATTTTGAATATATCAGTCAAATCAGCGGGAAAATGGGCTTTTATATTACATCAGTGGTAGTATCGTTCGGAATTGCTCTGATAGTTGCATTTTTTCAGAATCGTAAATTATCCTTTGATGAAAAAATAAGTGTTTGCGCCAAAGGTATCGGAGACAACAATATCACCATAATGCTGCTTATTTTTCTCCTGGCCGGTGCGTTCGGAGGGCTGGCAGGTGCAACAGGCGGAGCTTCCAGTACCGCGAATATGCTGCTTAATATCATTCCCGGAAATTTTGCTGTTCTTGGTCTGTTTATTATTGCCTGTTTAATATCCATGGCTATGGGAACAAGTGTCGGAACCATAACGGTTCTTGCGCCTATTGCTCTTATGGTTGCAAAAAACGGTGATTTGTCAATTCCGATGTGTGCAGGTTCCGTGATAGGCGGAGCAATGTTCGGAGACAATCTGTCATTTATCTCCGATACAACAATTGCATCAACCAAAACACTGGGTGTTGAAATGAAGGATAAATTTATTACCAACATTAAAATGGCGCTGCCGGCTGCGATTGTTACAGTGATAATTTTAACGGCGGTTTCCTTAAGATCGGATACATCCTTTTCAGAAAATTACGAGTTCAACTTCTGGCTGGCTTTGCCTTATTTTCTTGTTTTTGTTCTGGCATTAATGGGAATAAATGTATTCCTGGTGCTTCTTATCGGTATAGTGATGTTTCTTGTGTTCGGACTGTTCTTTGAAAGCATAACCTACGCTTCGGCATTTGAGTCCATGGGAACAGGAACCTCATCCATGTTTGAAACCATGATTGTAACTATTCTGGTGGCATCTATTTCATCCCTGATTAAGGAACATGGCGGTTTTGAAGCAATACTGCAGTATATAAGGAATCATTTCAATGATAAAAGAGGCGGTATGTTCGGTATTGCCATTCTGACTTCGTTCATGGACGTTGCAACTGCCAATAATACCGTGGCCATTGTTATCTCGGCTCCGATAGCCAGAGATATCAGCCGGGAATTCGGTGTATCAAAAAAGGTAACCGCTTCGCTTCTTGACACATGTTCATGCATTATGCAGGGAATCATACCGTATGGTGCTCAGCTGCTTGTTGCGGCAAGTATTATGGGGATCAGCAGCATTTCGATTGTTCCATGGCTGTTTTATCCGTTTGTGCTGGCATTTTTTGTTGGTTTGGCCATTATTAGGGCCAAAGGATAGGATGACAGTCAGGATTGCGGAGTATTTATGATGAATTCCGGTATTCCTGCATTGAGACATAAGTTATATTTGGCGGGGTTTTATCAATGTTTGCTGCGGGTGAAAAAGATTCGAAATGAGAGATACTTACATTCATAAAACCGGTAGAGGAACTCTCATCCGGAGTAGGATGTCTTTTAATCGGCGGAATTCTGTTTATTTTATTGGATTCAACCCTTGTCATTGTTTTTTAGATTTATCTTCAACTGTATGCTGTAATTTACCGGAAGGGAATTCTGTTATCTGAATTCTGCTGGTTTTGTGGTAGAATTCGGGTTAATTTTAGGAATGGTTCAGGACAGACTCTTATGTAACGCTGCATAAGAGACTGTTTCTTGTAAGCCTGTATTTTTACTGTCAGTAATCCATGTTAAATTTTAAGGAGAATTTTTAAATGGATCAGTCGTTAAAACAAAAGGTGCATGATCTTGTTTACAGTCGAAAATTCGAATTTCTGATTATGATCATCATTCTGATCAACTGCGTGGCAATCGGTATGGAAACCTATCAGCCGAGACAGGTTCTTACCAATATCAATTTTGTATGTCTGATTATTTATACCATTGAAATCTGTCTGAGATATGCGGTTAAAGGTTCCAACAGGGAATTTTTTACCAACGGATGGAATCTGTTTGATTTGTTTATTGTTGTCGTTGGTTATATCCCGGAGGATATTTCCTCAAATGCCGCAATAATTGTTGCAATGAGAGTGCTCCGTGTGTTCCGTGTTCTCAAACTGTTTAAGACAAATCTCGAACTGAGACTCATTATATCGGTAATGATTCGTTCAATGAGAGCTTTGACCTACAATGCACTGGTAATGTTTATTTTCATGTATGTATTTGCCATTGCCGGAGTACATATGTTTAAACTTCCGACTCAGGATACTGCAACCCCTGAGCAGAAGGAACTTCTTGTAAAACTGTATGAAGAGGCTCCACATGCTCCTGGAAATTCCGACGATCCGTACGGAACTCTTTCCGAGGCTCTGTTTACTTTACTGCGCTGCATGAGCGGTGATGACTGGACCGATCTCAGATATAACCTGGTTACTGCTTCAAGATTGAATTTAATTCCTGCTTCTCCGGTTGCGGTTACGATTTTTCACATTTTCTGGTACGTATTCGCTGCATTCCTGCTGATTAATCTGGTGGTTGGTGCGGTAATTAATAACTATCAGGAAATTATGGAAACAGAGAAGAAGAATATTAAGAAGATCAGTGATAAGATGATCGACTAGCAGCAGGTGCTCTGTGTTTAATTCCGCAAATCCAGAATGCATTATCCTTCGATACTGTGTTCTGGATTTTTTTATGAGCGTGTTTTCCCGTATTGAAGCCTCATCAGTTCTTTAACGGAAAGACACAGCTTTATGTATGCGTTTGGTTTAATTCAACCTGCTGTTCTAGGCAAACAACTGTTGGGTTATTTATTTCCTTTCATTAAAACCGGAGAAATATCCGTTCTGATATGCCAGTTCTCCAAAAAGGGCATATGCCAGAGCTGTTTTTTCCAATGCCGGATCGCTGTCGATCTGCGATAATTCGGCTGAGGAAAAATCGTATTGCCATGTACTGATTTTCTCGTTCGGTAAAACGGTTGCAGTTTTACCGTCATCGCGAAGATAGCAAAAGTTATGGTAAAACTGAAGTAAGGCCCGTCCTTTAAAATCAGACGGCAGATTGGAAAGATCGTAGCCTACTGTTGGAACTTCCGCACTGATTCCGGCCAGTGACAGAAGTGTTTTTGGAATATCGATCTGACTTACGACATGTTCTTCTGTTCTTGCAGTAATGTCTGATCCGAACAGTACAGCTGGAATATGAAAGTGTTTAATTGGAACGAGTTCATTTCCCCATGTTCTGGAATCGTGATCTGCTATAACGAGGAAAACAGTATCCTTGAAGTACGGTTTTGTTTTAACGGTATCGTAGAATTTCCCCAAAGCGTAATCTGCATAACGAACAGCTGTTTCTCTGTTTCTTTCTTTGCCGGCAAATGATTCATCAATATCAAAAGGATCATGGTTGGATGATGTGAATACCAGAGAATAGAAAGTCTGGTTCTGCCGGTACATGTTATCAAAATGTTCAAGAGCCTTATTAAACAGATCTTCATCTGAGGCTCCCCATGACGATACATATTTTGCTTCGGAAAAATCTTCAAAATCGATAACGTCGGAGTATCCGTTTCCCAGGAAGAATGATTTCATATTGTCAAAATGAGATTCTCCTCCGTAAATGAAGGTATTGTTATAACCTTCCTTTTCCAGAACGGCCGCCAGATTAAAAAAATTCTTTTGTGATTTTTCCCTCTTTACAGTTGAGGTATTGATTGTCGGAGTAAAACCTGCGGTTACAGCCTCTATACCTCGTACGGATCGTACCCCGGTAGCGTACATGTTGGCAAATCCCCATCCTTCCCTGTATATTTTGTCCAGATTTGGAGTCAGCTTTGTTCCGTGCAGTGTTTCTACATATCCGGCTCCCATGCTTTCTTCTAGAATTATAACTATGTTCTTTTTATCGCGGAGATTTGTCGGTATCAGTCTGTTAAGTGTAGGCTGTTCCTGTGTTGCGGGTGAATAATCAAAATGAGTGTCATTTCTGATGGTACTGATAATATCATCCTTTGTCATTGACTTGTAGGTATTGTTTTTTTCTGCGAACAAGGCTTTTACAGATGTTGCCAGCACATAACCCGAGTTTGCTGTCAGACTGTTCATGATTTGATTGTTTGAAAAAATTGCCTTTGCAATATTGAACGGACGATGATCGAAGGATGACCTTGCCGCGATAAAGGTAATCAAACCTGCGAAAATAAATACTGACAGAGAAGTCAGCCAGAAGCTTCGTGGTTTTAAACCGATGCGGTTTAATGCTTTATGCCAGAAACAGCAAAAGATTATCATGACTGTTGTTATTGAAATTACAGCAGTCATGTGTCCTTTTATCATCAGTTTAGATAATTCGGCAGGATAAATCAGATATTCAAGAAAAAGACGGTTCGGTCTGGATGCGTATTCCTCCATAAACGGGAATGTGCAGATTTCTGTAAAAAAAATCAGTGTTCCTGTGAGCATGAGATATATTCTCTCAACCGAAAGAATATATGGCGCAATTTTCTGAGAAAAGATATTTCTGATAAATGTCAGCAGCACCGGCAGCGCCATGATATAACCCAAAGCGGATATGTCGGTTCTCAGTCCGTTAAAGAGCAGCAGGGGAACTTCGCGTAAATCAATCATATTCATGTAAATGATCGAACCGGTAATTCTTATTGCCGCATACAGTACCGTAAAGAGCAGTGAACAAAGTATAATGTGTGTATAGGATGACAAACATACATTGATTGATTTTGACGGCGCTGTTGAAGTTTTGCCGCAGTGTTCTTGTTTTTGACACATAAAATATTATAAATTAGATGTAAGGCTTAGTTGTAGTTTACAGCATAGTGTTGTCTGTGTGCAAGAAATGTTATTGCCGGTTGTAAAATTTTCTGCTGCAGCGTCTGATGGAAATTGATTTCGCCGGAATGTCTTTCTGGAGCACAACTGTAATAGCGGTGGTGTACTGCACAACTAAAAACTGCGGAACTGACTTGGTCTGCATGGCAACAGACGGAACGGAATGAATAACGGTAAAATTGTGAAATTATTGAGGGCGGCGGCAAAAGTAATGGGAATCGGCATAGTTGCGGTTCCTTCCATGATATGCGCTGCCGGATTTCTTTTATATCTGGATTTATCCGGTTATCTGTTTCATCCTGACTATGAAATTTTGACTCGGGCGGTAAGAATATGCTGCGTTCCGGTTGCTGTATTTGCGATAGCAATGTGGGGAGCGGCTGCGTTCGGTTCGCGACTGATAGATAGTGTACTTGAGGATCGGCTTGTTACAACCGGGATTTACTCCGTTGTAAGAAACCCGATTTATGTGGCTGTCGCGCTGCTTTCATCGGCAACGGTTGTTTTTGTAAGCGGCAATATATTTTTATTTATTCTTCTGCCTGTATACTGGATACTGATTTCACTTCTTGTAAAACATACGGAAGAAAAAGCATTAACAGCTAAATTTAAAAATTCATATGTGGAGTATTGCAAAAGGGTAAACCGCTGTATTCCCTGGTTCCCCAAAAAAGAGAAATGAATTTTCCGGGGAAATGTCGGCTAAAAAAGCGGAGCTTTATGATAAAGGAAAAACTGTACGGTGAACGGCTGCTGTCAGAATGCTTTTTGTCTTTGTGATGCCTGCAGGTTCGGCCGTAAAAAAGGAACAGTTCATGAAATGTTATATTAGTAAACGATCCATAATAACCTTTAAGGTAATTAAGGCTTTTGCTTAGTCTAAGTGATTTCACTGAAAAGTGAATGAACTACGTTATGAGAGAATGAA